>DATCDK010000133.1:0-31818 GCA_036510735.1 Acidothermaceae bacterium
CCGAGCGCGCAGCCGGCGGCGGCCACGCAGGTCGCCGTCGCGCCAATTCACCCGGCGACGCCAGCCGCGACACGTGTGGCGACGAAGCATTCGGCCCCCCGCCCAGCTGAGCTACCGCCTCCCTCAGCGCCGGAGAGCCCGACCACACCGGCAACACCGGCGACAGCGCCGCCCGCGCCGAGCCCGAAGCCCGCGATCATCGCGCCGACTAACACCACAGGCGTCGAGCCCGCGAAGAAGTCGGCTGCCCCCAAACCGACGCCCAGCGCACCGCCGCAGGCGATCGCGCCGCCTGCGCCTGTCGTGCCCGTCGGCCCCAAACTCGCACTGCCGCCGCCACCGCCGCCCCCCACGCCGACGCCCAGCGCGACCAGCAACTCCAACAGTGGCAAAGGCGGCGGCAACAACAGCGGTGGCAGCGGGAACCATGGACACGGACACGGCTGGGGCCACGGGTCCGGCGGCTGACCCACAGCGGCTAACTGACAGCGCTGACAACCTGGCCCGCAGTCCGGCATGATGTCGCCTCCGGACGGGGGTAGATGTCCATGGTGGCGAAAACACGGTGCGTTTGCGTCGTAGCGTTGACGCTCGTCCTCACCGCATGCACCAGCAGCAAGCATTCGACGCAACGGCCTGGCGCACCGGAAAGGTCACCGGGACCGAGACGGTCGACTTCACACCCGACCTCAAGACATGCGAGGTCGACTTCCGGCTGTGGCCGAACAAGCCCAAGACCGCAATAGCCGGAGACCATCTCGCTATCGATGCCGCGAAGGTCGGTGGTGCCGCAGTCACGCCCACCCTAAATGCCGATGGCGGCACTGCATCGTCGCCAACGTTGGCTGTCCTGCCGTTGCCGACATGCGCAAAACCGGGCACGACGGTGCACATCGACCTCGCGTTCACCCTCACCCTGGGCGTCGACGTAGCCGAACGCACGGGACGTGAAGCAAGCGGCAAGTTCGCCTGGTTCGACTACTCGTTTCCTTTGCTGGCATGGGAATTCGGGCACGGCTGGATGCGCGACCCGGCAGTAAACTTGTATGGCGACATGTCCGGCAGCGAAGACTTCAATCTCTCAAGTCTTTCTGCGACAGCGCCCTCTGCGGACGCCGTCACAGGCACTGGCGCGGCCGGCGCGACGACTGCCGGTGCGAATGGCACGACCGTTCACAACTTCTCCGCGACGGCGGTGCGCGACGTGTCGGTCGCGGTCGGCGACTTCACTGTGCTGAACCAGCAGGACGGCGATGTGTCGGTGCATCTGGCGACGCCACCGTCAACGGTGGTGACGCCGCAAGTGTGGGCAGCTGCCATTGCGAAGTCGTTGGCATTGGAAAAGATGCTTGGCCCGTTCCCGTATCCGGATGTGTGGGTCACCGTGCTCGAGCCCGCACTCGGCAGTGGATTCGAGTTTCCCGGAGGCTTCCTGATCGCCGACATCGACCCCGACAACGATGCGCCGACAGTCGTCACCCATGATCTCGCGCATTCGTACTTCTTCGGCCTGGTGGGAAATGACCAGGGCCGCGATCCATGGCTCGACGAATCGTGGTCAGTGTGGGCCGGGATCGTCGTGAACGGGGCCGGCGAGCCCGACCTGACGCCGTCCGCTGCACCGCAAGCCGGCCCGATCGGCGAACCGATGACCTTCTGGGCGACCCAGCCGTCGGCTGGGCAGACCTACTTCGAGGACGTTTTCGTAAGGACACTGCCGCCACAGGTCCTCTGACCTTGGCAACTACTAGTGGGCACGGACTGGTGGGCGCGGCAGGTTTCGAACCTGCGACCCCTGCCGTGTGAAGGCAGTGCTCTCCCACTGAGCTACGCGCCCCAGCAGCGCGTCACTCTACACGGGCGGGTCGCGGCGCCCGCGCACGGAATTGTCGCGGAGCCCGGCACGGAGTGTCGCGGATATCGCGCTCAGAATTCCATGTACGACTAGTAGGCCGCTAAAGGTTAGAACGCCGCATAACAGGGGATCCCTGTTTCAGTGCTCTCCGCGACCCCGAGACCACACAGAGTAACAGCGGTCACTCAGGGCAATCTGTGAGTGCCCACCGCAACATCAAGAATGGCGTGAACGTGCATGAAACAGGCACCGCGAAGCGAATACGGGTGGTCGATGTGCGCACTGACAACGTGGTCCTGGACCTGGAGTTCAGCGTCGTGCTCGCCGAGAACGACCCGGTCAAAGTCGACGCCCACCTGCGCTACGACGCCCGCGATCCGTTCGCGGTGTCCGTGAGCTTTGACGCCGGGGTCAATCAGATCGAGTGGACGTTCGCCCGAGACCTGCTCGACAAGGGTCTTTGGGAAGCTGTCGGCGATGGCGACGTCAAGGTTTGGCCCCGCGCTGGCGCCGTATTCCTTGCGCTCTGCTCCCCCTCAGGCAAAGCAGTCCTGGAAACTCGCCGCCCCGCGATTGCCGATTTCATGGCGCGCATCGAACGGATCGTCCCGGTCGGCCGCGAGTCCGAATTCGTCGACGTCGACCGCGAGCTCGAGAGCCTCTTCTCTTAGCTGCGCGACGCCAGCCCAAGTAGTAGTTCGGCTTTCAGTTCTGTCTCCGCCCACTCCGCCTGCGGGTCCGAGCCCCAGGTGATGCCCGCACCAGTCCCGAAACGCAGCTGACCGTCGTCCAGCCAGAACGTTCTGATCGCCACCGCGAGAGAAGCCGTCTGCTGATCCGCGTCGACCCACCCGATCGCGCCGCAGTACGGGCCACGACGAACGGGCTCGAGCTCGTGAATGATGCGCAGCGCGCTCGACTTGGGTGCGCCAGACACCGAGGCGGGCGGAAACGTCGCTGCGAAGATCTGCGGCCAGGTGACGCCCGGAGCCAGCGTGGCTCGAACGGTCGAGACCAGGTGCACGAGTCCCGGGTACTCCTCGAGCTGCAACAACGCGGGGACGTCGACCCCGCCGGTCGATGCGATGCGACTGAGGTCGTTGCGGGCCATGTCGACGATCATGATGTTCTCGGCGCGGTCCTTCTCCGAGATGTCAACGGCGGTACGGCCGGTGCCCTTGATCGGCCGCGTTGCCACGACGTCAACACCGTCGACGCGGCCTCTGGACAAGAACAGTTCAGGGCTCGCTGAACAGACGTGGATGCCTGCTTCTGGCAGGGACAGCAGCGCCGGAAAGCGCGACGGATGCGAGGCCGCCAGGACCGTAGCGAGCCCGCTGAGATCCGCGGCGTCACTGGGCGCGGACAGCACGCGGCACAGGTTGACCTGGTAGATCGCTCCCTTCTCGATCAGCCCGCGGATGGTCTCGACACCCTCTACATAGCCGGCGCGATCCAGCGAGGTCGTCCACTCGGTGCGTCGCGGACCTGACCATGTGGTGGCCGGAAGTGGACCTTGCGTCACATCGGCGAACCGCGCGCACGTGACCTCGCCTTCGAAGCTGACAACCACGACCCAGAAGCCAGGCTCGTCGAGGGCAGCGAGGTCGTGTCTAACTTCGACGAGCCCGCTGGCGAGCCGGCCGTCGACGTAGGCGAGGGCCTGTGGGGTCATGCCTGCGGTCGCAGCGCCAGCCCGGCGGCAACTTCCAGGACGACGAGCGCAGCGAGCCGTACTGTGCGGTAGTCGGGTGCGTCGGCAGTCGCGTCGACCTCGACGATGTCGACCGTTCTGACGTTGGGGTCGCGGCCGGCGGCGAACGCAGCGGTCAGCAACTCCGCCGCCCGCAGGCCGCCGGGCATGGCGTCGAGGCACGCAGGCGCCACCGCACGATCACACACAGACAGGTCGAACGAGACGTGGACCGGGCCGCTCTGGCCCGCCGACTCAAGCGCCGCGGCCATGCACGCCGCGATCCCCCGTTCTTCGACAGCGCCGCGCGAGAACCGAGCCATGCCGCGCGCCTTGGCCTCGTCGGCATGCGAGCGAGAGACCGCCCAGTCGGCCGCGCCGACGTGGCTGACCCGCTCGCCTTCGAGGCCCGCGTCGAACAGCGTGCGTAGAGCGGAGGTGTTCCTCGCGCCGTCCCGCAGGTCGTATTGGACGTCGAGGGCGACCAAGCCGGCCTGCTTCAGGTCGAGTCCCTGTGCGGTCGGCACCGTCGCGGATCCATCTCCACCGAGCGTGACGAGGAGGCGCGCCTTGGCCAGAGCGGTCTTGACCGCAGCCTGGGCCCGGAACGCGCCGTCATCTCGATCTGGTTCGTCAACGTCGCCCACGTCCCACGGCCACAGGTCGACAAGATCGACATGCCGCGACGCGCACCACGTCGTGTAGTGATGCAGCGCCCGGCGGATGGCGGCTGGCGTGGTGTGGGTGCCCGCCTTGTTCAGCGATCGAGCGAAGGTCGGGACGCCGAGGACGGCCAGATCGATCGGATGACGACCAGCGCCGGCGCTCAGCCAGTGCCCGGCGCGGGGCCAGCGCTCGTCGACGGGCAGCGATTCGGGCACCGGATCAGCGCGGGACACCACGCCCGCATGCTTCCACACCATGGCATCGGTTAGAGTGCAGGACGCAGCCGGGGCATGTGCACTGGTTCGCGCGGACGTGGCTCAGTTGGTAGAGCATCACCTTGCCAAGGTGAGGGTCGCGGGTTCGAATCCCGTCGTCCGCTCGGAGGCGCCGACGGCGTCAACAGGGCCTCGGTCGGTTGGTCGTCCGTGGTTCGCCGGCGGAGTGGCCGAGTGGCTTAGGCAAGGGCCTGCAAAGCCCTGTACGCGGGTTCGATTCCCGCCTCCGCCTCGTCGACGCCACGCATCGGTTGGTGTCGCTGTACGGTTCGGCTTGCACAAGAAGGGCGTTTAGCTCAGCGGGAGAGCACTTCCCTGACACGGAAGGGGTCGCAGGTTCAATCCCTGCAACGCCCACAAAGCAATACTCCAAGATGGCAGTCAGCTTCCCGTGCGGTCGCGTTCAGGTTGGTCGGCGACCGTATCTGTCGGAGGTGAGATCGGCGCCCGCCACCAGATGAGACCGGGCGTCGACGACAATGAACTGGATCCTGCTGAACATCCCCCTAGGTGCCGCGATGGTTGCCTTCACGGTCGGTCTGCCCCTGTGGGTCATGCTGAAGTACCCCGAAGGTGACGACACCGCGATCGCTCACACCGCGGCCCCGCTAGCCCATGAACACGCCGCAGCCCATGAACCTGGCGCAGTCCGTGAACTTGGCGCACTAGCCGCTTAGCCTGCGGTAGCCGACGCGCTTGCCGCCATCGGTTCAGACACCGGATCGGTGGCAACGCGTCGTGCGGTGTAGATCGCCAACGCGAACAACACGAGGGCGTTGGGCCCGTGCAACCACCCCAGTGCAGCGACGCTGTGGGCGGCGAAGCCCAGCACTACCTGGACGACGACGTCCAGCAAGATGAAGCCCGCCCACTTCACGCCGTCGGGTATATGCGCCATGAACGCGACGACAAACAAAATGATCGCGACGAGCGGGATCACAAGCATGCCAACAAGTCCGTGCACCCCGTACCCAGCGCCACCGTCGAGCTTCGACGACGCATCGGCGATCGTGTTGCCATGGTCTTTGGCCTTGTCGATCACCTTGTCGATGGCGAACGCTCCGTAGGCGATCGCCGCGACCTGGACGACGACCAGCGCTGCTATCAGTCGGGCAAGAACTCGGTACGCCTTCTTCATCGGTCCTCCAGTGGTAGCGGCGGTATCGCGCGCGACCGAAGGTAGCGAGCGATCGTTCCGGAAACGCTACGAACTCAAAGCGGATCAGCTGCCGAGCGAGAGTTGCCCGGCATAACCGGATGAACCTGACCGTAGGGGCACATTCAGCCGCACATCGCCGACGAACGGGTCAAGTCCTTTCGAATAAATAGCCCGAACGGACGCACCCCCCGCAACCAATCGGCGTCCCAACGACTGTCGAAGTGGCCGATCCGTAATACGCAGGTGGTCCTCTTATGAGGCCTCGCAAATTGCGATTGAACTGGGTATGGACATCCTCCCGAGGATCGGCATGACCAGCGTGGAGCCCACCGCTGGTCGGCCTGCACGCATCGCAAGGGTGCTGGGCGGCCGGATCTCGAGCCGTGCCGGGACAACAGGGTTCTACATCTTCATGATTGCGGTCTTCGCAGTCTTCGGGATCTCGACGGTCCCCGGGGTCCGACCAACCGGTCACACCGGCTACAACCTGATCCTCGACGGCATTCTGAACAACCTCGCTTATGCATTGAGCCCGATCCTGTGTTTCCTCCGGGCCCGCAAAGCGACGTCCAACCGGTCCAGCTGGCGGATTCTCGCCCTCGGCCTCGCGCTCTACGGCTTCGGCAACATCTACTGGACGATCTTCATCCGCCCGATGGCCGCCCCGCCGTTCCCGTCGGTCGCCGATGGCTTCTGGTTGTCGTTCTACCCGTGCGCGTTCATTGCGCTGCTGCTGGTCATCCGCGACTTCGCAGGAAAACTTCCCCTGAGCCTCTGGCTCGACGGCATCGTCGGCGGCCTCGCGGTCGCGGCCGTCGCTGCAGCTGTCGTTGGCCCGGTTCTGAAGGCCGTGCACGCGAACGGCGACAGCACCGCCGCCATCGTCACCACTGAGGCCTATCCGCTACTCGACGTCCTCCTGCTCCTGGTCGTCACGGCCCTACTCGCCCTCTACCACTGGCGTCCGCCGGCCAGCATGTGGTTCCTTGCCGGGGGCCTGGCGTTGTTCTCCGTCGCCGACTGCATCTACCTCGTCCTGGTCGCGCACAACAGCTACCAGCCGGGCGGTCTCGACGACACAACGTGGGTCGTCGCTACCGCAGTTGTGGCACTTGCACCCGGGTGGTCGAAGAAAGCAGGCGGCGCGACGCTGCCCGCATGGGTGCTGCTCGGCATTCCCGTCGTCGCCACGCTGTGCACGGTCGCACTGCTGGTCTACGACCACGGCCACATGCTGCACCCGATCGCCGTTGCGCTCGCTGCGGCGACCATCGTGGCGGCGATCGGCCGACTCGTCGTCAGCTTCCGCGAAGTCACGACTCTGGCGCACAGCCGTCAGCTCGCTCTCACTGACGAACTGACGGGCCTCGGTAACCGGCGCGCCTTCTACGAACACGTCGACACCTACCTTGCGGCCGACCCCGACCGCAGTGGCGCGCTGTTCCTGCTCGACCTCGACCGCTTCAAGGAAGTCAACGACTCGCTCGGCCACCACGCCGGTGACGACCTCCTGCTGCAGGTTGCCACCCGACTCACCGAGGGACTCACCCACGAAGACGGGTTGCTCGCGCGCCTCGGCGGCGACGAGTTCTCGATTTTCGTATTGGACGTCGACCGGGACGGCGCCGAGATGTTCGCCGAGATGGTCCGCCAGACGCTGCTTGCTCCATTCACCATCGACGGCATCACCGTGCGAGTGGCTGCGAGTGTCGGCATCTCGCTGTTCCCCAAGCACGGCCTCGAAGTCTCAACGCTTCTGCGCCGAGCCGACATCGCGATGTACCACGCCAAGGACCTGCGTACCGGGTTCCGCGTCTACAGCGAGTCTGACGACTCGCTGGGTGGTCAGGACCGGCTGCGCACGCTCGAGGAACTGCGTCAGGTGATCCAGGCCCGCAAGCTGGCGATGCACTACCAGCCCAAGGTCGACTCCCAGACCTCGTACGTGTCCGGCGTCGAAGCGCTCGTTCGCTGGGACCACCCAGTGCATGGGTTGCTCCCACCCGACGCGTTCCTGCCGCTCGCTGAGGACGCGGGCCTCATGCGCGACCTCACGATGGCCGTGCTCGAGCAATCCCTCGACCAGGTCGCGCTTTGGCGGGCTGGCGGCCGGATGCTCAGTGTCGCCGTCAACCTCTCGGCATCCTCACTCGTTGACCTCGAACTCCCCGAGCGGGTGCACCAGCTGCTGGTGAACCGCGGGCTGCCTGCGTCGGCTCTCGAACTCGAAATCACCGAGGACTTCCTGATGGGCGACCGTGAGCGCGCCCGAGAGATCCTCACGCAACTGCGCACGCTCGGCATCCGCGTCGCCGTCGATGACTTCGGTACCGGTTACTCCTCGCTCGCCTACTTGCGGGAGCTGCCGATCGACGAGCTGAAGCTGGACCGCTCGTTCGTCCAGCCGATGGCCGACGACCCGCGCGCCGCCGCCATCGTGCGCTCGACGATCAGCCTCGCCCACTCGCTGGGTATGCGCCTGGTTGCGGAAGGGGTCGAGAACGAGATCACCGCCGGGCACCTCGCGCTCTCCGGATGCGATGTCTCGCAGGGATTCTACTTCTCCAAGGCACTTCCTCCGCTCGAGCTCGAACGGTGGCTGGACGACCGACCGGACATGGCCGGCATGGAAGTCAATGCCGTCAATGCCGCTCACGCGGGTTCCCACGCCACGGACGGACTGGCCTCGTGACCGCTGCGCCACTCATGGCAGCCAGCACGGATCTGCTTTCCGGAACGACGGGGGTTCAGATCGTCGCGGGGATCGACGGTGTGCGCGCGCATCGTGGCGAGCTCGAAGCGTTGGCTCAACGCTGCGGCGCGGCCATCACCGCCCGCAGCACCTGGACGCTTGCCAACGCGGGCACCGGCCAACCGTGGGCAGTACTCGTCCGCGACCCGTCCGGCTTCTTGCGTGCTGCATCGGTTCTCGTCGAGGTACGCGGCGCCGGCCGCACCTCGCACATCGTGACCTTCGCCGGGAGCGATCTCGGTCATCGTGGCGCCGTGTTGGCTGACGACAAGCTCTGGGCGCGCCGCCTCGGGATCGCACTATCCAGGACGCTGCCCGCACGCACGAGTGGGTGGGCGGTCGAGCTCGGCCCGCTCGACACGGACTCGAACACTCTCGCGGGCTTCCTGGCTGGCTTCCCTCAGCTCGTCCCCGTCGAGGTCGACCCGATCCCGATGATCCGGCGGGAGCTCGGGCTCGACGAGGCCACCGACTACCTGAGCCCGGCCATGCGCCGCACGCTTCGCAAGGCGACGAATCGGCTGGCTACCGACCACCGCACGTTCGAGGTCCACGTCACCAGGAGTCAAAGCGAGATCCGCGCCCTCATGCCAGCGCTTGAGGAGTCGCACCGAAACCGCGACCACGACCGCGGCCGATCGAGTGACCTCGACGACGATGAGACACGGCAGACCTGGCGCAGCCGGCTGATGGATCTGGCGCTCGACGGCATGCTCGAGGTCGCGACAGCACACATCGACGGCACGCTCGCGGCGCATGTCATCGGCATTCGGGACGGCGATACCTACCGCGTCCTCGAGGGCCATTTCGTCACGGCGTGGGCCCGCTACGCGCCCGGTCGGTTGGTCGAAGCGGCCGTCGTGCAGCGCATGCTGGACGAGCCCGAGATGGTCACGCTCGACTGGATGACATCGGTGGCGCCGGAATCGCTACTGGCAACGAATGCGGCTGCGCCGATGGTGATGCTGCGGGCTGGGCTGGGGCAACGCCGCTAGGTATGGCGGGCCGCTAAGCCGTGATTACGACGTCGCGGTGGGGCTGGCACTCGCCGGCGGGGTCGCGGTCGACCCATAAGACCCCGGCGGCGTCGGCGAACCCGACGCGGCAACGACACCGGACGCCGAGGTCAGTGCACTACCAGAGATCCACTGCGACCAGCTCATGTTCCAGTCGGTCCACCCGTTGCCTGACTCGAGCGGGCGAGGAGTACCGGTCACGGTCACAATGTCACCGCGGCGCGACAAGTTGTAGAACCACTGCGCGTCCGCCGGACTCGCATTGACGCAGCCATGGCTGACGTTCGCCCTGCCTTGCTCGCTCACCGACCACGGCGCGGAGTGCACGTATTCGCCTGACCACGAAATGCGCACGTCCCACAGGACGGTCTCGTAGTAGTAGTCGGGATTGCCCTTCGGAATCCCGACCGTCGCGGAATCCATGATGACGGTGGGCTCCTTGTCGAGCACCACGTGGATACCGGACGTCGTCGGGTACTTGTCGCGTCCGGTACTGACCGCCATCGTCCTGGCCACCACGCCGTTCACGACGACGGTCATCTTGTCTGTGACCGCGTTGACGGTCGAGATCTGCGACGCGCCGATGGTGAAGTTGAGAGTCCGGTTCTCGGTGCCCCACACGCCCTTGCCGGCATCGACGCCCTTGAGATTGGCGTGCAGTGTGACCACGTCGCCCGCCGGCCAGTACTGCATCGGGCGGTAGTGCACTTCCTTGTTGCCGTACCAATGCCAGGAGCCGACGATCGGCACCGCCGAATCGACCACGAGCGCCTTCTCGACGGCCGCCTCGTCGGTGACTGGGGAGGAGAAGTACACGATGATCGGCATGCCGACTCCGACGACCTCACCCTCGAGGGGCGCGATCTTCACACCGAGCACGTTCGCCGCAGCGGCAGTCGTGAAGCTGCTCGAGGTCTCCGTCGACGTACCGCTTTGCGAGACGGCGGTTGCGGTCACCAAATATTGCGTGCCAGGCACGAGGGCGCCCGTGCTGTCCCACGAGTGCGAAGTCGGGTCAAGCGAACCGACCACTGTGTCGCCGTTTGCGTCAGCCACTGAGACTGCGGTCAGCGTCCCGTCGGCGACGGAAACCGAAACGTGCGAGCCGAGCGCGACGGCGGTCGTACCATCAGCTGGAGCCACGGTCAGTTGGACGGGCGGCGAGACGGACGGCGAGGCGGGGACGGCGGGTGCGCTACTGGCCGGTGCGCCGGCCACCTGTGACGGTGGCGCGCCGAGGCTGTCGATGGCGACGGCTCGTTCGCAGGCCGCGAGCGACGACAGCGCAAGCACGCCAACGACGCCAGCAATGACCACCTTCAGGCCGCCCCGCGAACTCAACCCGTGCCTCCTGGACCCGATCCGGCGCGAGCCGGACACCTCATGCAAAGCTCAACCCTGGCGCGAGCCGGGAACTTCCAGTCTGCGCCTTACTCCCGCATCGCGGGGGCATTTGGCACTATTGGTCCCACATGTCGCGCCGTCATATCCTCTCGGCACGGCCGAGCGGCGTCTGTAGCGGCTTCCCTCGCCAAGCATGACGCCCTAGTGGCCTGGTTCGTTCACTCGGTTCCCGCCTAACTTTTGGTCGGCTCCGCCGCCCTAAGTCTGGTCGGCTCCGCCTTGGTAAGTCCGGTCGGCTCCGCCGCCCTAAGTCTGGTCGGCTCCGCCTTAGTAAGTTTGGGGGCGCGCCAGATCACGCAGGTACCAGACAGTGTGCGTGAAACGCAGGCCGACGACGGGACGACATGACCGAGAACACGATCGCAGTTTGGCCCGGCACGCCCTACCCCTTGGGCGCGACCTACGACGGGGCCGGCACCAACTTCGCCGTCTTCTCAGAGGTCGCCGAATCCGTCGACCTATGCCTGTTCGACGACGATGACGTCGAGACCCTCGTCACGTTGCCCGAGTACGACGCCTTCGTCTGGCATGGCTACTTGCCGGGCATCAGCCCCGGGCAGCGCTACGGGTTTCGGGTTCACGGCCCCGACGACCCCGCTTCGGGCAACCGCTGCAACCCCAGCAAGCTGCTGCTCGACCCCTACGCGAAAGCGATCCAAGGACACGTCGACTGGGACGAGTCGCTGTTCGGGTATCCCTTCGGCAACCCCGAAGGCGAGAACCACGCCGAC
The DNA here is from genome assembly GCA_036510735.1 of Acidothermaceae bacterium. Classification (GTDB taxonomy): domain Bacteria; phylum Actinomycetota; class Actinomycetes; order Acidothermales; family Acidothermaceae; genus PALSA-607. The sequence goes on from DATCDK010000133.1 coordinate 11,552, forward strand.
TCGGCGCCGCACGCCATGAAGTCCGTTGTCATCAATCCGTATTTCGACTGGCGCAGCGACCATCAGCTGCGCGTTCCCTACCACGACTCGATCATCTACGAAGCACACGTCAAGGGGATGACGATCCAGCATCCCGACATCCCGGAGAACATCCGCGGCACCTACGCCGGACTCGCGCACCCGGTGATGGTCGACTACCTGACCAAGCTCGGGATCACGGCCGTCGAGTTGATGCCGGTGCACCAGTTCGTCAGTGACAGCGGCCTGGCCGACAAGGGACTGTCGAACTACTGGGGATACAACACCATCGGATTTTTCGCACCGCACAACGGCTACTCAGCGGCGGGCGATCGCGGTGAACAGGTGCAAGAGTTCAAGGCACTGGTGCGCACCCTGCACGAGGCGGGCATCGAGGTCATTCTCGATGTCGTCTACAACCACACTGCCGAAGGCAACCACCTCGGCCCGACCCTTTCGTTTCGTGGTCTCGACAACGCCGCCTACTACCGGTTGTCAGAAGACGACCCGAGCAAGTACATGGATTACACCGGCACCGGCAACAGTCTGAATGCGCGAAACCCGCACGCCCTGCAACTCATCATGGACTCGTTGCGTTACTGGGTCCTTGAGATGCACGTCGACGGGTTCCGGTTCGACCTCGCGTCAGTGCTCGCGCGCGAGTTCTATGACGTCGACCGCTTGTCGGCATTCTTCGACCTGGTGCAACAGGATCCCGTGGTGAGCCAGGTCAAGCTGATCGCCGAGCCGTGGGACGTCGGCGAGGGGGGCTACCAGGTCGGCAACTTCCCACCGTTGTGGAGTGAGTGGAACGGCCAGTACCGCGACACGGTTCGTGACTTCTGGCGCGGCGAGCCGGCGACCCTTGGCGAGTTCGCGTCGCGACTGACCGGTTCGAGCGATCTCTACGCCAATTCGGGACGCCGACCGATGGCGTCGATCAACTTCGTCACGGCCCACGACGGCTTTACCTTGCAAGATCTAGTGTCCTACAACAGCAAGCACAACGACGCCAACGGGGAGAACGGCAACGACGGCACCGACGACAACCGCTCGTGGAACTGCGGAGCCGAAGGACCCACGAAAGACGTTGACATCGTCACGCTGCGCGAGCAACAGAAGCGCAACTTCTTGACGACCCTGTTCCTCTCCCAAGGCGTCCCGATGCTCTTGCACGGCGATGAGTTCGGGAGAACCCAAGGCGGCAACAACAACGGGTATTGCCAGGACAACGAGATCTCGTGGGTCGACTGGTCGTTGCAAACCGTGCACGAGGTCCAGCTAGCGTTCACTCGCGAGCTGTCGGCGCTGCGCCGCGATCACCCGGTGTTTCGTCGGCGGCGGTTCTTCGACGGACACCCCGTGCGGGCCGAAGGTGAGGACCTGCGCGACATCGCGTGGTTCACCCCGAGCGGTACCGAGATGTCGGACAAAGACTGGGCAACGGGCTACGCCAAGTCGGTCGCCGTCTTCCTGAACGGCGACGCAATCGGCTACCCCGACCAGCGTGGCCAACCTGTGGTCGACGACTCGTTCCTGCTGCTGTTCAACGCGGCCGACACCGGCATCGACTTCGTCATGCCAGGCGCCGATTACGGCGAGCGCTGGGAGATTCTGATCGACACGACCAAGCCGCTCGACGTGGAGCAGCCGTCGATCAAGGCCGACACTCCCGCGCACGTCGAGGGCCGTGCCGTGCTGGTTCTTCGCCGTGTCGTCTGACTCCACGGCGGCCGGTGCTGCGTCGTCTGATTCTGCTTCGTCCGATGGCGCGTCGCAGGCCGCGCCGGTGTCGACGTACCGCCTGCAGCTCGGGCCCGACCTAAAGTTCGCGGACGCCGCGAAGCTCGGCAGCTATCTCGCCAACCTTGGCGTCACGCACGCGTATCTCTCACCGATCCTCGGAGCCGGCAAGGGATCGACGCACGGCTACGACGTCGTCGACCACTCGAAGATCGACGCCCAACTCGGTGGCGCGCGAGGATTCGCGGCGCTGCGCAAGGCGTTCGACGCCACGGGGATCGGCGTGATCATCGACGTCGTCCCCAACCACATGGCGATCCCGGTTCCTGAGTACGTGAACAAGGCACTGTGGTCGGTGCTGAGCCAGGGCCAACGGTCACCCAACGCGTCGTGGTTCGACATCGATTGGGCTGCCGAGGGCGGCCGCATCCTGTTGCCGGTACTCGACGGCCCGCTCGAGGACAACCTCGACAAGCTGCACGTCGTCACCCGTGCCGGAAAGCTCGAGCTTGCCTATTTCGACCATCGGTTCCCCCTGGCCGCCGGCACGGCTGCTCTCGCTGCCGAGAACGGCATGCAGGCACTGCTCGACGCGCAGCACTACCGCCTCGCCGACTGGCGCGCCGCATCGACACAGCTGAACTACCGACGCTTCTGCGACATCACCACCCTGATCGGCCTGCGGGTAGAGGACCCAGCGGTGTTCACCGCGAGTCATGCGGTGCTGGTCGATCTGATCCAGCGCGGGCAAGCCGATGGCCTGCGCATCGATCACCCTGATGGCCTCGCGAATCCCGCGGGTTATCTGGCCGACCTTGCGCGCGCGACCGACGACACCTGGGTAGTCGTCGAGAAGGTGCTCGATGCCAGCGATCCGGGCGAACCACTACCGCCCGACTGGCAGACAGCTGGCACGACCGGGTACGAAACCCTGACTGTCATCAACGGGCTGATCGTCGATCCCGCGGGTGAAAAGCCGCTGAGCCTGCTCTATGCAGAGCTGACCGGCGAGACCGCCGACTTCGCGGTAGTCGCCCAAAAGGGCAGGCGACTCATCGCTCGCGATGTGTTGGCGACCGAAGTGTCGCGGCTGACCGCTCTGCTCGGCGTCCGCCTCGATCGAAGCGGTGACCCAGCGACCGAGGGCGGATCGCAATTGCGCGACGCGCTCCTCGAGGTACTTTGCCTGCTCGAGGTGTATCGGCCGTTCGCAAGCTCGCCGCGGACCTTGGCCGCGCTCGACGATGCGACCGCGCAAGCGCTAAAGCACGAGCCGATGCTGCGCGAGGAGATCGACGCCGTACGAGCCCACGCCGTTGACCCCGACGAGTTCGGCACCAGGTTCGGTCAGCTCGCGGCCGCGCTGTATGCAAAGGGCGTCGAGGACACCGCCTTCTATCGCCATGCGCGACTGCTGTCGCTGAACGAGGTCGGTGGCGACCCCGGGAGGTTCGGCCGTAGCTTGGCCAGCTTCCATCGCCACGCCGCGACCCTGCAGGCAGACTCGCCGACTGCCATGACGACGTTGTCGACCCATGACACCAAGCGGGGTGAGGACGTTCGCGCCCGGCTGGCTGCGCTGTCGGAACTGCCAGGCGAATGGGAGCAAGCGATCCGTCGGTGGCTACCACTGGGCAGCCGACTCGGATGCCCAGACGACCGCACCGGCTACTTCTTCTGGCAGACGCTCGTCGGAGCCTGGCCGCTCGACGTCGACCGGGCGACGCGCTACATGCACAAGGCCATGCGTGAAGCCAAGGTCACGACCTCATGGCAATCCCCGGATCTGCGATACGAAGAGGAAGTGCACACCTTCGTCACGAACGTCCTGTCTAACGATGACGTGATGGCGCAGGTGGCTGAGTTCGTGGGTGTCCTCGAGCCGTACGCACGGGCGAATTCCCTCGCGCAGAAGCTCATCCAGCTCACGATGCCCGGCGTGCCCGACACCTACCAGGGGTGCGAACTCTCTGCGTTCACTCTCGTCGATCCCGACAATCGCGGTGCCGTCGACTTCGCACTGCGCCGAGCCGAACTCGAGACCATGTTCGACCCGAAGCTGCGGGTGACCGCAACAGCATTGCGGCTACGCCGCGACCATCCTGCGTGGTTCCGCAGCTATCTCCCCATCACCGCATCGGGGCCGGGAGCCGATCATCTCGTCGCGTTCCGCCGTTCGTCCGAGGTCGCCGTCTTTGCGACGAGGTTCTCCGCCCACCTCGAGCGTGCAGGAGGCTGGCGCGACACCGTCGTCGAATTGCCTGAGGCCGTGCCGTCCGGCGGAGAGTGGGTCGACGCCCTGTCTGGACGTGAGCACGAGGCGGGCGACATCACGGTGGCCCAGCTTCTGCACGAGAGCTCAGTCGCGTTGCTGGTGCCCGCGGTCAGCGTCTCGTGAGGTCTACGAACCTGCGCGTGTGGGCGCCCGGGGCCGCGCAGGTCGACGTCGAGATCGATGGGCGACGCCACTCGATGGCGTCGGGCGAGCGGGGCTGGTGGACCGCTGACGTCGAGGCGAGCCCAGGCACCATGTACGGGTTCTGCCTGGACGGCGGCGGGGCGCTGCCCGACCCGCGTTCGGCGTGGCAACCCGACGGCGTCCACGGGCTTTCGCGTCTGGTCGACCACACGGAGTTCACCTGGCGGGCCGATGGCTGGCGAGGTCGAGAGTTGCTCGGGCGGCTCGTGTACGAGCTGCACATCGGCACGTTCACGGCTGCGGGCACCTTCGAGGCGGCGACCGAGCGACTCGACCATCTCGTCGATCTCGGGGTGGACTTCGTCGAGATCCTGCCGGTGGCGGCGTTCCCCGGTCGCCACGGTTGGGGATACGACGGCGCTCTCCCTTACGCGGTTCAGGACAGCTACGGCGGCCCTGATGGGCTGAAGCAGTTTGTCGACGGCTGCCACGACCGCGGTCTCGGCGTGATCCTCGACGTCGTCTACAACCATCTCGGACCCGACGGGAATGTGCTGCCCGCATTCGGACCGTATTTCACCGACTTCTTTTCCACGCCGTGGGGTCAGGCGTTGAACTACTGCGGGGCGGGATCGGATGAGGTGCGTCGCTACATCATCGACAACGCACTGATGTGGCTGCGCGACTACCGAATCGACGGCCTGCGCCTCGACGCCGTGCAGGCGATCCTCGATACGTCGGCCACGCACTTACTGGAAGAACTCGCGGTCGAGGTTTCCGCCTTGTCGGACGAAGTCGGACGACCACTCGCTCTAGTCGCTGAATCCGATCTGAACGACCCGCGGCTCATCACGACACGCGAAGCCGGCGGCTACGGCCTCGACGCACAATGGAGCGACGACTTCCATCACGCGTTACACGCGGTTGTGACCCGCGAATCCTTCGGCTACTACGAGGATTTCGGATCCTTGAGCCAACTGGCAACCGCTCTGACCCGTGGTTACGTCTACGCCGGCGAGTACTCGCGACATCGCAATCGCCGGCACGGCCGACCGTTACCTGCATCGGTCACCGGTCATCGGTTGCTCGGATACGCACAAGACCACGACCAGATCGGCAACCGTGCAGCGGGCGAGCGCCTGTCTGCGCTCGTCTCCCCCGAACTCGTGAAGGTCGCCGCCGCGCTGGTCTTGACTGCACCGTTCACGCCGATGCTGTTCATGGGTGAGGAATGGGCTGCATCGACACCCTGGCAGTACTTCACCAACCATGAGGATCCTGAACTTGCCGAAGCCGTACGAGCCGGTCGGCGCGGGGAGTTCAAGGCATTCGGGTGGAAGCACGAGGACGTGCCCGATCCGCAGCACCCGACGACGATCGAGCGATCGACGCTGAAGTGGGACGAACTCGAGGTCGCGCCGCACGCCGACGTGCTTGCTTGGTATCGCGAACTCATCGCGCTGCGGCGGAGTCGACTCGACCTTGCCGACGGCCGCTTCGATCAGATCGAGGTCGACTTCGACGAAGAAGAGCGATGGCTGGTGGTCCGGCGTCCCTCCACGGTCGTCGCGGTGAATCTGGCGACGCGACCGCGGGCGCTCGAGATCCAGGCCACCTCCGTACTCCTTGCATCAACGGACGTCGAGTTGCGCGCGAGCATCGTGACGCTGCGGCCCGAGTCAGTCGCGATCCTCGCCCGCTGATTGACTGTGCCCGTGCCTCTTCGCCGACTACTTCCCGATCCGGTCGACGCCGTCGATCTGGTGGACGCATACGGCTACCCACCGAACACCACGTGGCTGCGTGCCAACATGATCGCGAGCACCGACGGCGCGGCAACCATCAACGGACGGGCCGGCGGCCTCGGAAACGCCACAGACCAGCAGGTCCTCGGCTTGTTGCGCGCGTTGGCCGATGTCGTGATCGCTGGCGCCGGCACAGTGACGGCCGAGGGCTACGGTCCGGCCCGCGCGCGCCCGCATTATCAGGAGCTCCGCTCTGCAGCCGGGCAGCTACCGGCGCCCAGAATGGCCGTCGTGTCGCAGCGGCTGCAGCTCGACTTTGAGTCGAAGTACTTCACGGAGGCATTGCAGCCGCCGATCGTCGTTACCTGTGAAGCAGCGCCCGCGGATCGCATGCTCGCCGCACGCAACGTGGCCGAGGTCGTCGTGGCCGGCGACAGCGTGGTCTCCCCCGCCCGCATGGTCGACGCGCTCGTCGCGCTCGGTCAGCGCCGGCTCTTGTGTGAGGGCGGCCCGACGCTGCTCGCAATGGTGGCAGCCGACGGCGTTCTCGACGAATTGTGTTTGACGATCGCACCAATGCTCGTCGCCGGACCGTCGCGACGCATACTCGACGGACCACTGCTTGACCCTGCGCCGAAGATGGCGTTGACCCAGTTGCTGCAGGACGACGACGACCTGCTCTACGCGCGCTATGAGGTGCGGCGATGAAGCTTCCGGTGATGCCCCCCGTCAAACCGATGCTGGCGAAATCGCAGCCGGCGATTCCGGCGGACATGGTCTACGAACCGAAGTGGGACGGATTTCGCTGCATCGTGTTTCGTGACGGTGACGAGATCGAACTGGGCAGTCGCAACGAAAAGCCGTTGACGCGTTACTTTCCCGAGGTCGTTGAAGCGGTGCGCGCGAGCCTGCCGCAGCGATGCGTCCTCGACGGCGAGATCGTGATCGTGTCGGGGAACTCGCTCGACTTCGAAGCGCTACTTCAACGGATCCATCCGGCCGCGTCGCGCGTGAAGAAGCTTGCCGTCGAGACTCCCGCAACGTTCATCGCGTTCGACCTGCTTGCGCTCGGTGACGAGTCGTTCGTCGAAGAACCGTTCGCGAGGCGCCGCGAAGTTCTGGAGGAAGTGCTTTCGTCGACATCGTCTTCGGTACTGCTGACTCCAGCTACCGATTCTCTCGAGCTGGCGAATCGATGGTTCGAGGTCTTCGAAGGTGCCGGACTCGACGGCGTCGTCGCAAAGTCGCGCGATCAACCCTATCGCCAAGATCAGCGCATCATGGTGAAGGTCAAGCACGAGCGCACCGCCGACTGCGTGGTCGCGGGTTTCCGCTGGCACCGGGCATCACCGGAAGGCACGGCGGTCGGCTCGCTGATGCTCGGCCTGTACGGCGACAACGGAGTGCTCCAGCACGTTGGCGTGTGTGGCGCATTCTCCGCCGTCCGACGCCGCGAGCTCATCGCCGAACTCGAGCCGTACCGCACCGATGATGTATCGCATCCATGGGGTAACCCCATAGCTGAGGCAGATGAGGCCGAGCGTGGCGAGCCAGACCGGCGTCCCGGCGGTGTCACTCGCTGGAACGCGGGCAAGGACCTCACATGGGTCCCGCTGCGGCCCGAACTTGTCTGCGAGGTCGGCTACGACCACATGGAAGGCGGCCGGTTCCGGCACACTGCACAGTTTCGGCGCTGGCGCCCCGATCGCGAGCCCGCGTCGTGCACGTACGACCAACTCGACAGGCCGGTCAACTTCGATCTCGCGAGCGTGTTCAGCGGCAGCTAGAACAGTCCTTCGAGATAGTTGTCGAGGTCGCCAGCGCCCGAGAGCGTCGGCAAAGCCTGGCTCGGAGCGCGGACCGTGACGGCGTCATAAAAACTGCCGGCGACGACATACTGCGTTTTGCTCGGGTCCCCGTCGAAGGTGACGGTAATCGTCGTGTCTGCGCCACCACCAGCGTCCGGTGGGCCGCCCGCTTCAGACGGAAGGGCATTGAGAAGCGCGGCAATGTGACGCGCAACGTCGGCGCCGACGTGAAGGCTGACCGTGGTTGGCGGCGGCGGCGACATGATCACGCCGGTGCGTCGTACCAGCGTGGCACCCGTGACGGTGGCCGGCACGTGCGCGGTCGCCGGGCGCAGTGGCTGCCAGACGTCCGACACGTCCACGTGCAGATCGGTGGCACCGGCCGGATCTGGAGCCACTGCGATCTGGACCATCGCGCCTTCATCGGCAGCCTCCGCCTTTGCCCGATAGATGACGACGTCGGCACCGATCGAGCCGTCCCACGTCAGCCCGTCAGGGAGATGGTGCTGGACGTACGTCAGCACGGTGTCAACGGTTTCGGGCACCGTCCACGAGTCGGCGACACCGAGCATGTCGTCGTCCAACGACATTTGCGCTGCTGTCTGAGCTCCGACGGACTGCCCACCCAACTCCTTCGAACCCTCGGGTACCACCACTTGGGCAAGGAGCCGCCGAGCCAGTTCCGTGACGGCCTGCACTCGTGAACGCTCTGCCGCGTTCGAGGGCGCCGGACTCCCGATGCTGACCAGGGCCGTCGGGCTCGAAAGACCGCTGGCGACCGAACTACTGCGAGCCTGCGAGGAACTGCCCGACGCGCAGCCGGCCAACACCAGCCCACCGGCCACCACGACCGCAACCGCTCCAAGACCGCGCACGACCATCAGACGCCCGCGCGCGGAGCGTGGTTTCATCCGCGGGCAGCCGCGCACAACGTCAATCAGCTTTGGGTTTGGGGCGGCGCGCTCGGCTCGGTTGCACCCGCGAAGGCTCGCCCTCCATCTTCGGGAAGTTCGGGGGGTAGGGAGCGTCCCCAAGCCCGCGATCGCGCTCGTCTCGATCGGCCATCTCGATCAGCGGCGTAAGGTCATGCGCGACATCGTTGATGTCGGCGTGCAGGTCGCCAATCTTCGCGAAGCGCTGCGGCACCGAATCAATCGTGAAGTCGTTAGGGTCGACGTCCGCCAGTTCTTGCCACGTCACGGGCGTCGACACCGTCGCGCGCACATTGGCCCGCACGCTGTACGCCGCCGCAATCGTGCGGTCGCGCGCGTTCTGGTTGTAGTCAAGAAACACCTTCGCGCCGCGCTCTTCTTTCCACCACGCGGTCGTCACCTCGTCCGGTATCCGTCGCTCGATCTCGCGCGAGAATGCCAGCACGGCACGGCGAATCTCGGTGAACGTCCACCGCGGCTGCAGCCGCACATAGATGTGGATGCCGCGACCGCCTGATGTCTTCGGGAACCCGATGTAGCCGACCTCATCAAGCAATTCGTGGACGGCGACAGCGACCCTTCGCGCGTCGTCGAAGTCAGTGCCGGGTTGCGGATCGAGGTCGATCCGCAACTCGTCGGGATGCTCGGTGTCCGCCCGCCGGGAGGGCCAGGGGTGGAAGACGATGGTCCCCAGGTTGGCGGCCCAGGCAACGGACGCCACCTCGGTCACGCACAACTCGTCGGCGTGGCGACCCGACGGAAACGTGACACGGGCGGTCTCGAGCCACTCGGGGTGGTGCTCCGGGACCCGCTTTTGGTAGATCGCCTCGCCCTCGACGCCGTCGGGGAATCGCTGCAGCGTGCACGGCCGCTCGAAGAGCGCATGCACGATGCCCGGACCTACCGACAGGTAGTAGTTGACCAGGTCGAGCTTGGTCTGGCCACGACCGGAGAAGTAGACCTTCTCGGGGTTGGAGACGCGAACCGTACGTCCCTCGATCTCGAGCTCTATTGCCGGGGAAGGAGCCACGAGAAGACGCTACCGCCCGTCAGCGGTTCGTAATCTTCACCGACCCACCGGGAGTGGCGGGCTCACGTAAACTTAGGGGCATGTACAAGGTTGAGAAGACAGACGAGGAATGGCGCGAGCAGCTCACGCCGTCCGAATATGCCGTGTTGCGCAAGGCCGCGACCGAGCCCGCGTTCGTCGGTGAGTACACCGACACCAAGACCACTGGCGTCTACCACTGCCGGGCCTGCGACGCGGAGCTGTTTCGCAGCGACCACAAGTTCGAGTCACACTGCGGCTGGCCATCGTTCTACGCGCCGACCGAGGACGACGCCGTCGAGCTACTGACCGACAACAGCTACGGGATGCACCGCATCGAGGCGCGCTGCGCCCGGTGTGGATCGCACCTGGGACACCTCTTCCAGGGCGAGCAGTACGGCAACCCCGTCGACGACCGGTTCTGCATCAACAGCATCAGCGTGAGGTTGGAACCCACCGAGTAGCTCGGCGGGCGCTACGGGAGTGTCGCGACCAGCTCGGCTACGGCGCGCCGCGGACCGGTGAAGAACGGGGTCTCGAGGCGGGTGTGCGCCCGCGCTCGAGCACCACGCAGGTAGCGCATCAGGTCGACGATCCGGTGCAGTTCGTCGGCCTCGAATGCGAGCAGAAACTCGTAATCGCCGAGGGCAAACGCCGCGACCGTGTTCGCCAACACATCGGGATACTCGCGCCCCATCACGCCGTGCTCGCGCAACATCGCACCGCGCTCGGCAGGGTCGAGCAGATACCACTCGTTGGTCCGGTTGTACGGGTAGACGCAGACGTAAGCCTTCGCATCCATCCCGGCGAGGAACGCCGGAATGTGCGCCTTGTTGAACTCCGCATCACGATGGACGCCGATCACCGACCACACGGGATCACTGGCGCGACCCAACCGGGTGCGGAGGAATCGCAGGTACGCGTCCTGCAGATCCTCGGAGTTCGGCGCGATCCACCAGATGAGGTAGTCGGCGTCGTGCCGAAAGCCACTGACGCTATAGAACCCGCGCGTGACGACACCCTTGCCGGCCAACTCCGCCAACAGGTCATCGACCTCTGCCGCGGCCAGCTCGCGGCCCGAATCGGGTAGCGCCCCGACGCCGCGCTGCGAACGGAAAACCGCGTACATCGTGTACGCCGTCAGCGGCGCCTCAGAAACCGGCGACACGCCCTCGCTTGCCACATCGACATTGCTCATGACGCCCATTCTCCCTCGCGGAACAGCTTCGCGAGGACCTGGGTCGCCGCCGCCGTCCCGCTGCCGATGCAGGCAGGAATCCCGACGCCGTCGAACGCCGCTCCACAGGCGACCAAACCAGGCACAGCGGCGAGGGCTGCCTTGATGCGGGCGACTCGTTCGAGATGGCCCACGCTGTACTGCGGCAGCCCGCCGCCCCAGCGCGTGACGACTGCGTCGCGCGGTACGCCCCGGACGCTGACCGCCGCGGCGAGATCGCGCACCGCGCCCGCAACCAGCTCGTCGTCGGATCGCTGCACGTCGCCGACATCGCCGTAGCGCCCGATGGAACAGCGCACCAAAACACCGGCTGCTTCGTCGTACCAGCCCCACTTCTGAGTGGAGAACGTCGCGGCCTTGATCAGCCGACCGTCAACAGCCGGAACCAGAAAACCGCTGCCAGTTAAGGGTTTCTCTAGCGCAGCTGCCGAAAATGCCAGCGTGACGATCGCCATGCTCGCGTAGTCGATCGCCGCGAGATCCTGCGCCGCCCATGGTGCCGTTTCGGCCAGCAGCCGACCGGCTGGCGTTGCCGGTAACGCCAGCACCACGGCGTCCGCACTGATGGTTTTCGGGTTTGTAGCCGAGCCTGTCACCAACTCCCAGCCGGCGGGCAGCCGCAGAAGCTCCCGCACCGTCGTATCGAGCTCGATCTTCGCGCCAGCAGCCGCCAAGGAGGCGGTCAGTGCCTCGGCGAGCTGCCCGACTCCCCCGGCAAGGCCAGCAAACACCGGTCCCGCCTGCGGTTGCGTGGGGCGCGAACGCAGCGCGTGGAACAACGATCTTTGATCGGCCACCGCCGCGATCTGCGGCAACGTGGCCCGAAGAGACAACTCGTCGGCCCGGCCGGCATAGACGCCGCCCAGCAGCGGCTCAACGAGGCGGTCGACGACCTCGTGCCCCATCCGGGCACCGATGTACGAGGCCACCGAGGTGTCATCGCCGATCGCCGTCGTCGGCAGCGTCACATCGAGCAAAGCCCGCGCGACGCCGGCGCGCGAGACAACGCGGGACGCCGCCAGCGAGCGCAGACTGACCGGCACCCCCATCACGTGGGCGGCGGGTAAAGGCCGCAGCTGTCCGCGAGTCCAGATCGCAGCCTGGGACGTCGTCGGCGAGATCGGGTCGAGTCGCAGCGACTCCATGAGGGCCACGCCCTCAGGACGGCGAGCAAGCACCGCCTCAGCACCAAGATCCGTCTCGACTCCGGCGACCTCACCACGCAGCAGCTTCCCGCCCGTGCGCGGCGATCCCTCGAGCACAGTGACCCGGACCCGACCGTCGAGCAATAACGCACGGGCCGCTGCCAGACCGGAGATCCCCGCCCCCACCACAACGACGTGCGGCCGGGGGGCGGCGGCATCGATTGGTCCTGGCGTGTCTGACGGGAGCGCGCTCACGGGGTCACCATCGCAGACTGTGGCCCGATCGTGATCAACGGGCGGGAACCCCGCGCCCACACCCGCGATCTCATCGCTACCGGAACTTACCGGCCATCGGGAGGACGCCATGCGCCAGTTCAAGGGTTCGCGAATCATGACCGTCGTCGGTGTGACAGCGGTGCTCGCCGTCCTCACCGCCGGTTGTTCAAGCTCAGAAAAGAAGTCGGCCTCGGCACCCGCGGCGTCGGCACCGGCGGCCGCGACCTCAGCCGCTGCGGCCGGCAGCGGGAACCTGGGCGAAGTGACGGCTATACCCGAGCCAGCTGCCGCCGGTAGCGCGGCGGCGCCGGCCGCCTCTGCGCCCGCAGCCCCTGCCAGCGCCCCCGCAGCGGCTGGCGGCGGCTCCGGGCAGAACGTGTCGCAGCCGTTGCTCACCGGTCGGCAGGTCATCTACACCGCTGACATCACCGTGCAGACCAAGGACATCAAGACAGCGGTCGACCAGCTCACCCAACTCGCAAACGGCAGGGGCGGCGTCGTTTTCGGTGAACAGGTCAGCCTGGCGTCGAAGGACCCAAACAACCCCGGCGCAGCAAGCGCGACCGTCACCTTAAAGGTGCCGCCGGACACGCTCAACCAGGGCATTCTCGATCAGATCGGTCGGCTCGGCACCGAGCTCAGCCGCAACGAGACGGCAAGCGACGTCACTGCGCAAGTTGTCGACGTCAACTCGCGCGAGGCAGCGGCGCAGGACAGCCTGACCAGACTTCGTCAGCTGTTCCAGCACGCTGGCAACGTCGCCGACCTCGCGACTGTGGAAAACGAGATCGCCCAGCGCGAGGCTGACCTCGAATCGCTCGAGGCACAGCAGCGCACGTTCACGCAGCAGGTCGCGCAAGCCACCATCACCGTGAACCTCGTCGCAACGCCGAAGGTCGCGCCCCTCGTGGCCCCGGTCAAGAAGGCGCACGTCGTCGGGTTCGTGCGCGGATTGCGCGGCGGCTGGCACGCATTCACCCGCACCGTGACTGGCATCACCACCGCAGTCGGCGCAATGCTGCCGTTCCTCATTGTCCTACTCGTCTTGGGTCTTGCCGCATTCATCGTGCGACGCCGCCTGATGACGACACCACCGTCAGACGATGCGACTCACGTGCCGAGTGCAGGATCGGCAGCGTGATGAACCAAGTCGACTAGCCGCGACAACACGTCGGGGTCGGTCGTCGGCAGCACGCCATGGCCAAGATTGAAGATGTGACCGCGCGCGGCTCGGCCGCGCGCGATGACATCAGTTGCGGTCTGCTCGATGACCGCCCAGGGCGCGAACACCATTGCAGGATCGAGGTTGCCCTGCACCACCCGGTCGCCCACGCGTTGCGCGGCAACGTCGAGCGGCACCCGCCAGTCAACTCCGACGACGTCGGCACCTGCTTCACCCATTAGCGCAAGCAGCTCACCAGTGCCGACGCCGAAATGAATTCGCGGCACGCCTAGGTCGGCGAGTTCCGCGAGGACACGTGCACTATGCGACAACACGTACGTGCGGTAGTCATCCGGCGACAAGATGCCGGCCCAAGAATCAAACAGCTGGACGGCGCGGGCTCCCGCGCCGACCTGAACGCGCAGGAAGCCAACGGCGATCGTCGCCAGCCGGTCGAGCAGTTGGTGCCACAGCGCGGGCTGCGAGTACATCAACGCTTTGGTCTTCAGGTGCTCACGCGAAGGGCCGCCCTCGACGAGATAGCTGGCTAGTGTGAACGGTGCTCCAGCAAAGCCGATGAGCGGTGTCGCGCCAAGCTCAGCCACCGCCAATCGCACTGCGGTGTCGAGGAAATCAACGTCAGCAGGCTCGAGTGGCCGCAGCACATCGACGTCCGCGCTGCTTGTGAAAGGCGACGCGACGACCGGGCCGACGCCGGGAACGATGTCGAGGTCGACGCCGATCGCTTTCAACGGGACGACGATGTCGCTGAAGATGATCGCCGCATCGACGCCGTAGCGGCGAACCGGTTGCACGGTGATTTCGGCGATCAGCTCCGGCGTCGTGCATGCCTGCAGCATCGGGATGCCTTCGCGAACCGCGCGATATTCAGGCAAGGCCCGACCCGCTTGCCGCATGAACCACACGGGCGGGTGCGGGACCGGTTCGCCACGGCACGCACGCAGGAAGATGCTGTCGAGCAGCACATCGGAGGTCACCGGACCCATCATCCCATTAGCCGGCGGCGAGCAATACAACTGCACCCACTAGCCGGCTGCAAGTAGCACGACTCCGCACATCGCCAAGCCCACGCCGATGTCTTGAATACGCCGCATGCGCTCGCCCTCGATGAATCGCGCGAGCAGCACCGTGACCGCCGGATACAGCGACGCGAGGACGGCGGTCACGCTGACCAGCCCGTGACGGCTTGCGTACCCGTAGAGGCCGTTCGCGCCCAGGTCGGTCCAACCCACGATGGCGATCAAGGGGACCTCGCGCCGACGCAACCCGCCGTAGCGTGGCTCGGCCGGCGCAAGGCCTCTGTTTCGCACGAGGTAGCCGATCGCGAGCAGCACGACAATCGAGACGCTGGTGGTCCGCATCGTCAGGAGCGTCATCACCACGTTGTGCCTGGACGCCTTCTCGATGAGCACAAAGACGAAGCCAAAACCGACGGCCGCGACCAGCGCGAGCACGAGCGGTCGGGTGCCGCCGCCGTCCGGCCCACCGCGCCCGGAGATCTCCGGTCCGCTCGCGAGAATCACGCCCCCGACCGCCGCTGCGATACCAGCGATCTGCAGGCCCGACGGCGATTCACCGGAGGCGACCCCAAAGATGACCGGCACCACCGCCCCGGTGCCTGCGATGGGTGCAACGATGCCCATCGTTCCCGTCGACAGTGCGCCATAGAAAGCGACCAGCGAGACGAGTCCGACCCCACCTGCAGCCGCAGCCCAAGGCAAATATCCAAGCGGGACGCCGAAACTGTGGGTCACGGCGGCGATGACCACCATCGTCAGGGCGGCGACCACATGGGCAAGCGCGACCACGATCAGCGGGCGCACCCGGCGGCTCACGACGCCGCCCATGAAGTCGGAGGTGCCCCAGACGAGGCTCGCGAGGAGCGCAAGCAGGGCCGTCACGACCCTGAGGTTACGGGAGCAGGCCCACCCGGGCGCCGGTCGGCGCGCCGTCTCCCGGGCCGGCGCAATCCCACCTACGCTGCCAGTGTGGTTGCCAGAGATCCGCACAGCGAACTGCCCGCAGGCTTTGCGGAGGCGGTCGCCAGCCTGCATCCGGTGCGGCTGCGTGCGGAGATCAGGCTGTCAGAGGCACCCGCCCCACAGCGACTTGCGCCGTTCGCGGTCGCCCTCACGGCTGATGTCACCGGCGCGAATGGCGACGAGGAAGCCGCCACCGGCCGTTTTGTCGTCCTGCACGATCCGGCCGGCCAAGAAGCCTGGCAAGGATCGACCCGCATCGTCGCCTATGTACGCGCCGAACTCGAACCGGAGATGGCCAGCGACCCTTTCCTGGCCGATGTCGCCTGGACCTGGCTTACCGAAGGTCTGTCCCGGCGCCTCCCCGAGCGCGGTTACCGGGCGCTTGGCGGCACCGTGACCCGCGTGACATCGGACTGCTACGGGACGATGGCCGGTCGGCCGCTCGTCGCGCATGTCGAATTGCGGGTGTCGTGGACGCCGGACACCGACGGCCTCGGACTGCATCTCGAGGCGTGGGCCGATGTCCTCGCCGCCGCCGCGGGGCTGGCTCCGTTGCCCCCGGGGGTCGCCGCACTGCCGAGCCGCCGCCGCTAGACAGGCTGGCCGGGTCGATCTTTTATCGAATTAACCGGCGATCGCGGGACGGTTGGTCGACGCAGCCCTGACTTCGCCAGCGGTTGGCACGCTAGCCAACGCACCGCGACCCATGCGCAAGGTGAGTGTCGTGCCCTGACCTGGCCACGACGCGACGTCAAGTGAGCCGCCGGCGAGCCGAACCCGCTCGCGCAGCAACCCGAGGCCCACGTGGCGACCGCGCTCCGGTCGAACCTTGTCCGGCTCGAAGCCGGGGCCCTTGTCCTCGACCACCGCGATCACGCTCTGCTCGTCGACGGTGAGCGAGAGCCGTGCATCGTCGACGTCGGCGTGCTTGATGACGTTCAGCAACGACTCCTGGAAGAATCGGTACAGCGTGACGGCGGTGACCAGGGGCAGCGGATACGGCGAGTCGGGCCACTCGACCTCGACCTGGAGGCCGTAACGCAGCTCCATGTCGTCGCGCAACGCGATGACGGCCTGCGCAAGGTCGCCGTCGCGCAAGGCCGGCGGCCGGGTGCGGGCCATGACAGCGCGCACCTGATCCTCCGCCTCGGCGACGAGGTTGCCGACATTGGCGAGTTCGTTCGCGTCGGCGGGACCACCTGACAGCACGCTGCGAGCAAGCATCAAAGTTTGGGCGACGGTGTCATGCAGTTCGGCCGACAGCTGTCCGCGCGCGGATTCCTCGGCGGCAACAAGTCCAGACAGCAGATCGAACATGCCGGCACTTGCCGTCTCGGCGGTACGCCGGTGCCGCGCTGCCACGTCGTCGGCCACCCGCACCCGCAGGTGCAGGGCGTCGAGTGTCCGCGCGAGTTCAAGAAGCTCGACGCTGGTCGCTACCGCGATCCGGTCCTCAGCATTGCCGATCGACGTCGCCGACGGGTCCTGCAGGCGGCGAATCGCCTCGTCGCGCAACTGGCGAACGGTGTGCGCAAAGCGTCGTCCGGCCAGCGCACCGACTGCGGTCGCCACGGCTGCGGTGAATACCGCGACGGTGAGCGTCAGCACAGCGGCACTGTCCAACCGACCCGCCGCGTTCAACCCGACGGTGACGACGCCGAGCGTCGCGATGCAACCGACGCCCACGAGGCCCCCCGCCCAGACTGCGAGCGGAAGGCCGTCCTTGACGCGCGGCAGCCTCATCTTGCGTACTCCGACTTCGAGACGAGTCCGGTGGTGGTCCAGTCTTCGACCCGACGAGCCGGCGCCATGTCTGCGGCGTCCATCTCGGCATCGAGGTCACGAAGCGACGGGTCCGCGGCGAGTGCGATCGCACCGAGCAGCGAGGCAACGGCGCGCTCGACGGAGTGCAGTTCGTCGACGATGTCAGTGACTGCGTCCTCGCCGGCGTTCGCGCTGGCCAACCGGGCAAGCCGGGTCGCCGATTCGCGAAGCATGCCAAGCGCGGGAGCCGTGTCAGCGCCGATGTCGCCCAATGAGCGAGCGGCCATGTCGGCAGCGTCGGCGCGAGCCAGTGCTTCGTCGCGCGATGCCGAGAGCTCGGCAACCGAAAGCCACGACTTCGCCTGTCCGACGAGGACGGCGGCGAGCCCGGTCTCGCGACGGCCGAAACTGCCGCCACCGACTGCGCGGTGGGCGATCAGGACGGCCATCGGCTGATCGGCGTTGCCGACCACTGCCGAACAGAATGGGCGTTCGTCATCGGTTCCGATGAGTACGCCGCCGGCACCAAGGGCGCGCAGCACCCACGGCGCGTCGAACGCCGTGGCGTCGTTGCGTCGGTTGGTGTGGCCGCTCTCGTCGCCGGTGTAGACAACCGGACCCTCGTGCTCGACGACGACCAGTTCGACATCGGCACCGCCAAGAACACGGGCGGCAGCGGTAAGGACGACGCGGGCCGAGACATCGATCGAGTGCGAGATCGCCTGCTCCTGGCCGCGAGCGAGTTCTGCGAAGAGCCTGGCCTCGGCGGACTTCGTGGTCTGCTCGTCGAACGACATCCACAACACCAGAACTGGCACCAGCAGACCCAGCAGGCCGAAGGGTGCATGGACGGCGAGCCATGCACCGAGCAGGCCGATGCTCGTGGTCGCAGCGGCGTGCACGCTGTGCAAACCGGCGTCCTCGAAAATCATTGGTACGAAGCGCTCGCCACCCATGATCGACAGCGGGATAGCCGACAACACCTGGTTGCAAAACCACCACACGACCATGCCGATAAGTGCAGCGCCAACCCCACCGCCAAGATGGACGACGACGAGCGCGCCCATCATCGTGGCAACGAAATACTGCGTGAGGTTGTACTGCACCTTCAACGCTGACTTGCGGGTGATGAGCAACGTCGGCAGCAAACCCGCGACGACGGCGACGACCGACCACCAGCCCGGAGCAAGCAGGAAAGCGGCAGCGACCACACCGTCCGTCAATGAGAACGTCACACGTTGCCGAGCAACCGTCACATTGATGAGCGCGGTCTCGCAGATCGCGACGGCGATCGCCAGCATCGGCAGGCCGAACCAGCCCGGACTGCCCCACGGCAGATGGGCGGCAAGGACAACAGCGCCGCCAAGGAGCGCGACGCTGATGCACCGGAGCCGGTTAGCTGGGCTCACGCGCTGTCACCCCAGTACGAGGCTGACCACAGCCGCGAAGCCCACATCCGCGAGCCCCACATCCGAGCACTCCACAGGCGTGCGTCGAAGGTCACGTCAGACCAACGGCGGGCGTCGAAGCTGACAGCTGCCCAGCGACGGGCATCCCATCCGGCGGCACTCCAGCGACGGGCGCTCCAGCGGCGTGCGTCGAACGCTCCGCCGGTGAACAGGTCGCCCCACAACGGTGCGGTCGAGAACCATTGGCGGATGTTCAGGTTCTGCTCGCCCGTGTCGTTCGACCCGTAGTTGCCGCTCGGGACTGCGACCAGGCCTTGGCCGTCAGACTTGCCACCGGCGATGCTTGATGCGGCATCGCGGATCGCGGACTTGACCTGAAGCGGGCTGGCGTTCGGGTGCGACTGCAGGTACAGCGCAGCCAGACCACTGACGATTGCGGTCGACTGGCTGGTACCCGAGCCACGGAACAAGCCGTTGGCCTGGCGGGCATTCGGGAACTCCTGGTCGATCTCCGAACCCACCGGCATTTCGCCGAGGATGTTCACGCCTGCAGCGACCACGTCGGGCTTGCTGACGCCGTCCACGTTCGCGAAACCACTGAACGGAGCGACGATCGGCGAAGCGCCGGTCGTGTCTGCGGCGCCAACCGTGATCGACGCGGGGCCAAAGCCTGGGTCGCCGACAACGCCCGGGGTGTTACCGGCGGCCACCACGACAGTGACGCCAGCGGCGCGGGTGAGCAGGACGGCGAAGTTCAACGGGTCGATGCCGTAGCGGGTCGCCGGCGGGTCAACGCTGAGCGAGAGGTTCGCCACGTCGACTTGGTCGGAGTGGGTCGCGACCCAGTTCAGTCCGGCCATGACGGCGGCCAACGACGTGTTGCCGTCGGCATCCGCAACCTTGACGACGTCGACCGTCGCGCCAGGCGCGACACCGAGACCGTTGCTGCCACTGCCCGGAACTTGGCCGCCGGCGATCAGCGAGGCCATGAAGGTGCCGTGACCGTAGTTGTCCGTGAAGACGCCGTTCTCTTGCACGTGCCCGTGCGGCGTGTTCAAGCCGGACGTGTCAACGGCGTCGACGAGCCGGCCAGACGCCCGGTTCAGGGCAGCGGTGTCAGCAACGCCGGTGTCGATCAGGGCAACTGTGACGCCACGACCTGCGCGCGGGTTGCCGGCGAGGCCGCCGAGCGTGCTCGAGGCAATGACCCCGACGCTCGGGACGGAGACCGGTGAGAGCGGGCCCGCCGACGTGGCCGAAGGGTCAGTTCCGGGAAGCGTGATCGGTCCAACGATCGGCGGAACGACCGGCGCAGTAACCGGCGGGAGGAGTGTGGGCCCGTTGCCCGGTCCGTTCGAGCCCGCGTTGTCAGAGCCAGAGTTGTTGGAGCCGGAGTTGTTAGAGCCCGAGTTGTTAGAGCCCGAGTTGCTGGAACCCGAGTTACTGGAGTCCGACACGTCGCGGTCACCGAAGGAGTTGCTCTCCAGGTGAGCGGTCACGTTGGGCTCTACCCCAAGGACACCAGGAGTCGCGGCGAGCTGCGCGAGCTGCGCCGACG
>DATCDK010000134.1:0-15435 GCA_036510735.1 Acidothermaceae bacterium
GCTATCGAGGGATAGCACGGCGGTGCTCCCGGTCACGTGGATGTCGCCGTCGCCGCTGTGCACATTCAGAGCTGCCGTGGCCGGCACGGTGAGCACGTAGTTGGTCGCGCAGTTGTTGCCGAAGACAACAACTGCGCCCGGACACTTGGCCGTGAGTTGCAGGCCGCCGCCCGACGTCGCTGACGTCACGCTCGGCTTCTTCAACTGGTAGTGCTCGGTGTACGTGACCGCGATCTGCGGTCCGCTGCCGACCTCGACCGTGACATTTCCATCAGTGCGCAACGTGATCGCGCCACCGTTCCACGGATAGCTAGCGACATGACGCTCACTGGTCTGCGCCATGGCGCCGACCACGCTGAACGCGCCGAATGCAGCGGCGACGATGACGAAGGGCAGACCCACCGCCAGCGCGGCCAGCCGGCCACCAGTGACATACATGACGTGCCTCAGCTCTCGAGATAACGAAGGACGGCGAGCACGCGGCGATGGTCGGTATCGGCCGGCAGCAGATCGAGTTTGGTGAAGATGCTGCTCACGTGCTTCTCCACCGCGCCGTCACCCACGACAAGTGCCGCGGCGATTGCACCGTTCGAGCGACCCTCGGCCATCAGGCCGAGAACCTCTCTCTCCCGCGCGGTGAGCTTGTCGAGTGGATGCGTACGCCGGCTGCGCGCAAGCAGTTGGGCAACAACTTCGGGGTCGAGAACGGTGCCACCACCAGCGACCCGGCGCAGCGCGTCGATGAACTCGACGACGTCGGCGACCCTGTCCTTCAGCAAGTAACCGACTCCTCGGGTCTCCCCCGCCAATAGCTCAGTCGCGTAACGCTCCTCGACGTATTGCGAGAACACCAGCACTGCGACGTCCGGCCATTGACGACGGATCACCAAAGCGGCCCGCAAGCCCTCGTCCGTGTGCGTCGGCGGCATCCGAACGTCAAGCACCGCGACGTCGGGTCGGTGATCGTCGACTGCACGCAGCGCCGACTCGCCGTCGGCGACGGCCGCGACAACGTCCATGCCCGACTCGGTGAGCAGTCGCGAGAGTCCTTCGCGCAACAGCACCGAGTCCTCGGCGATTACGACTCGCATGGCAACTCCACGGTGAGGTCGGTCGGACCACCGACCGGACTTTCGATACGAAGGGTCCCGTCGACGCCACCGACGCGGTCACTCAAACCGGCGAGTCCGCTACCCGGATGCGCGGCCGCACCGCCGACGCCGTCGTCATGGATCGTCAATCGCAAGCGGTCGCCGACGCGCCGGGCCACGATGTCGGCGCGACTCGCGCCGGAATGCTTGGCGATGTTGGCAAGTGCTTCGCTGACCACGAAGTAAGCGATCGCTTCAATGGTGGGGTTGCAGCGAGGCTCGACTGCAACGTCGAGGGTCACCGGCACCGGCGAACGGCCAGCAAGTCCAGACAGAGCAGCGTCAAGTCCGCGGTCAGTGAGAACAGCGGGATGCAGACCACGCGCCAGATCGCGTAGCTCTACGAGTGCGTGCTTGGCATCGGCGTGCGCCTCGTCAAGTAACACGCGCGCGGCATCGGGATCGTCGTCGTAGCGGGCCCGAGCTCGGCCCAGATTCATCGCAAGTGACACCAGTCGCTGTTGGGCGCCATCGTGCAAATCGCGTTCGATGCGTCGACGCTCGGCCTCTGCGGCGTCGACCACGCGCGCTCGACTGCCCTCGAGCGCATCGACGCGCTTCGCGAGTTGAGCAGCGCTGACACCGAGCAACGCCTTCGCAAGCGCTCCCTCAGCGGTCGTGAGTCCGTACGTGAGCCCAGCACCGATGACACCAATAACGACACCGACCGCCGCCATCAACCACGCGGTGCGCTGGTCTGCGACCGTGAGCGCCCCGAGATCGGCATGACGTGAGGGGACATGGCCGAGCCAGGCCGGCATCGAGATCATCGCGAGTGAGGTGCTGAGAGCTGCGACCGTCGACGAGAAGGTCGCGATTGCCAGCGGGAAGTGCAGCACCGGGTAGAGGATCGCGCGCCACGTCGGGCCGTCGGTCAGGGCGGCCTTGAACCCTCGTGGTCGACCCGGCAGCCGCGGGATGTCGATGTCAAGAAACAGCCGAATCCTCGCGCGTTCGAAGTTCGCCAACGCCCGAGCAATCATGCCCGTGACAATCAACAACGGGATGCCGACGAGGAAGGCTGCGATCAGTCCGACGGATGTGCTCACGAGCGTGACCATCACCACGAAGGTGAAGGTTGCGACCGGTAGGTCCGTCAGAGCCATGACCATCCGCAGCGCGAGCTGCAGACCTGCCTGGCGGACGACGCGCTGACGCCCCGCCTCGGTCGGCTGCAGCGCTGATGAGTGGCTCACGTCGTCCAAAGTAGCGGCGCGGACGCCACCGACCCATCCCGTCACCTCCCGGCTTCGACCGGGGGTTGTCCCCACCCCACTACTACCGGGGGTTGTCCCCACCCCCAAGAGGGTCGCCTGCCCAACCGACAGCGGGTAACGGCGTCCGCCACTGTCGTTTCTCAATAGCAGCCGATCTATCTACAGAGGAGAACTCACCATGAACGTCGCGGCACGCATGGGCGCCTGGAGCGCCGGCCACCGCAAGACAGCCATCATCGGATGGCTGGTCTTCGTCATGGTGGCACTGGTCATCGGCTCGTCAGGGACGAAGCAGATCACCAACGCCGAAGGGTCCAACGGGCAGTCCGCGAAGGCCGAGCAAATCCTGAGCTCGTCGGGTTTTCCGGACTCTGCCTCGGAGAACGTGCTCGTTCAAACCAAGAACGGCCAGCCGGACGACGCCGGCTTGCGCGCTGCCGTCACGCAGGTTGTTGCGGCCGTCAGCTCGACGAAACTCGTCGAGAACCTGCATTCGCCGCTGGACGCCGACGGGCAGTCGTACGTGTCGCACGACGGGCACTCGATGCTCGTGACGTTCGATATGACAGGGAACGCCGATACTGCGGCCTCGCGAGTGCAACCGGTCCTTGACGCGGTCGCTGTTGTGCAAAAGGCGAACTCGTCGCTGCGCGTCGAAGAAGTCGGCGACGCGAGCGGCGAGAAGGCGCTCAACAAGACACTGGGCAAGGACTTCAAGCGCGCCGAGATGCTGTCGATCCCCTTGACCCTCGGGATCCTGCTCGCGGTCTTCGGTTCACTCGTCGCCGCGGTGGTGCCGGTCGGGCTCGCGCTCACCGCCTTCATGGCGGCCGGTGGACTGCTGGCGCTGACCAGCCGCGCCGTGCACATCGATGGCACCGCGACCTCGGTGATGCTCCTAGTCGGTCTCGCCGTCGGCGTCGACTACACGCTCTTCTACCTTAAGCGCGAGCGCGAAGAGCGAGCACGCGGCAACAGCCCGGGACAGGCGCTGCGCATCGCGGCCGCCACATCGGGACGATCGATCCTCGTCTCGGGACTCACAGTGGTCGCCGCAGTTGGTGGGCTCTTCCTCACCGGTAACGCGACCTTCAAGGGTGTCGCGGAAGCCACAGTGCTGGTCGTCGCGATCGCCGTGCTCGGCTCGGTGACCGTGCTTCCCGCGTTGATGTCACTACTCGGCGACCGCATCGAAAAGGGTCGGGTGCCGTTCGTGCACAAGCTGCGCCGCACCAAGGGCGAAAGCCGGGCGTGGGGTGCCGTGCTCAGACTCGTGCTGCGTCGTCCGGCTCGGTCGGCGCTGATCGCCGGCGGAGCGTTAGCGCTGCTCGCGTTGCCGCTTGTCAGCATGAAGACCGCGCTTCCGGGCAACTCCGACCTGCCGAAGAACCTGCCGGTCGTGCAGACGTTCGACCGGATATCGACCGCCTTCCCTGGTGGCCCACAACCGGCCTTCGTGGTCGTCGCAGCGCCGAACGTCAACACACCGGCGGTGCAGGCGGGTCTGCGGGCGATGTCCGCGCAGGCGGCGGCGAGTGGTCAGATGTCGGCCGCGTTGACGACGCGCGTCAACAAGGCAGGGACAGTCGCCGAGGTGTCGATTCCGTTGAACGGCGACGGCAGCAACTCGACGTCCGTCCATGCTTTGAAGGCACTACGGGGCACCGTCATTCCGGAGACGATAGGCAAGGTGCCGGGTGTGCACGTCTATGTCACTGGCCAGACGGCGGGCTCGGTCGACTTCGGTAAGCAGCTGACGACGCACGCGCCGTTCGTGTTCGTGTTCGTGCTCGGCCTCGCATTCCTGCTGCTCTTGAGCGCGTTCCGTTCACTGACCGTCGCGCTGACCGCAATCGTGCTGAACCTGCTGTCGATCGGGGCGTCGTACGGCGTCATGGCGCTCGTGTTCCAGCACCACTGGTTCGACTCCGTACTCGGCTACACCTCGACAGGCACGATTGCGACCTGGATACCGCTCTTCATGTTCGCGATCCTGTTCGGCCTCTCGATGGACTACCACGTGTTCATCTTGAGTCGAGTCGTCGAGAATCGTCGGCTAGGCATGAGTACGCGGGACGCCGTGGAGCGGGGCATCGCTTCGACCGCAGGCGTTATCACCAGTGCGGCCGTCATCATGGTCGCGGTGTTCTCAGTATTCGGCACCCTGTCGCAAGTCTCGATGAAGCAGATCGGCGTCGGGCTCGCGGTGGCTGTACTGCTCGACGCAACGATCGTGCGCGCCGTGCTACTGCCATCGGTGATGGCGATGCTCGGCGAGCGCAACTGGTACCTGCCACGTTGGCTTCAGCGCACGCGTCTCGGACGGCCGGTCGAGGCGGAATTCGTCGAGCCAGTTGAGTTGCTACAAAAGGTCTGAGCTCAGCGTTCGGAGGCGATTCGCACGCCGAACCCGATCAGCACCAGGCCGGTCGCACGATCCAGCCGGCGCCGTACTCGCGGCTCGCTCATCCACTTGGTGACGCGGGCCGCGAGTACGAGCAGCAACGCGAAGTACATCGCGGTCTCGACAACGAAGATGGCGCCAAACAACAACGAGGTCGGACCAACGGCATGCCCGGCCGGCACGAAGCCTGGCAAAAAGCTGACGAAGAAAATGCCGACCTTGGGATTGAGCAGGTCGGTCGCCAACCCGGCGCGGTAGCCGGTGCCGACGAGTCGCCGAGTGGCATCCGGAAACTGCACCTCGCCGGGCGTGCTTGTGGCGGGATTGCGTGTCGCGGCGCGCGTGCGCAGCGAGTTCACACCCAGCCAGATCAGGTAGACCGCGCCAACCAAGCGCAGTGCGGTGTAGCCGTCGCGGCTCGCCCGTAGCAACGCGGCCAACCCCAGTGCCGCTGCCGTGACCCAGACCGCCAAGCCCGACAGCACACCAATAACGGTGAGTGCGGCCGACCGTCGTCCACCCCGGATCAAGTTGCGAACAACGACGAGCGTGTCGGGGCCGGGAAGCAGCACGATGAGTGCGGCAGCACACGCGAAGGTCACCAACGCCGTCAGCATGGTCGAATCATGACATGGCGGGAACCACGACCGCGCCGATTAGATTGGCGGCCGCCACTGTCGCTCAATGACGCGCCCTCACTCCCGGCACCCGACACACGACTCCACGGTGCCGCCGATCGTACGGGTCGCTGTTCGAGTCGTCGATGTGCCGCTTACGGCGTGATGTGCGTTTCTGTTGGTCCCGTGACGTCGCCATAGACGTCGACCGTGAACGCACTGATCGTGTAAGGCACGCCCTTCGTGAGCCCGTGAACCGTGGCGCTCCTGCCAGAGCCTGAGTAGACGGGCGTCCCTGTTACAGCTTGAGCCGCCGCATCGTTGGCGCTGGACGGCTGCACCCGGATTATGGTGTCGGCCCACGTGTGGGTCGGATTGGTCCAGTGCACGGTGACTGATGCGTTGCCGGTAGCCGACAGTGCGGTCACGGGCGGCGGCGTGGTAATCGCGGCAACGGTGTCGTAAGCGAACTCACCCGACATCGTGTTCGTGCCGCCGACGCAGTGTTCGCTGTAGACGATGTCGATGTGTAGCGGGAACAGACTGCCCGCAAGCCCGTACGACGTGTATACCGCCTGCTTCACTGTGAACGTACCGGCGGTCTGATCGCAGCCGCTTCCTGGGCCGATGACACTGAGGAACGGTCCGCCCGCGACGGGGGTGGAGCCGGTGGAATACGTACCGACCTGAGGCATCGCGTTGTTCGGCCCAGCAAAAAACAACAGGAACGTGGCGGAGTTGATCGACGCCGTCAGTCGCGAGCCGCTGCCCACGACGAAGACCGCGTTGGCATCGGTGAACGAGTAGTTGGTGCCGCTGCCGGGTACCCGTCCGCCGCCGGTAACCGCGGTGAACGAGCTCGAGCCAACAAGGGTCGTCGCATCGAGTTCCACATTGCGAGCAACGCCGCCCACGACAACGGCGAGGTTGCCGCTCCGCGCTCCAGGCACGTGCGGGCCGAACCGCACAGAGATCGAGCAATCCTTGTGTGCGGCGAGAGTCTTACTGCAGGTGTTCGCCGTGATCGCGAACGCGCCGGGGTTCGAACCACCGATTGACGGTGCACCGACGGTCACCGACTTCGTGCCGCGGTTGCTGATCACGACGGGCACCGCGTTGCTAAGCGCCCCGACCGGTACCGGCGAGAACTCAATCACTCGCGAGCCCATCAATACCGAGGCCGACTGCGGCTCACCGATCTGGATCTCACCGAACTGACCGCCCTCATTCACCTGACCGGGCACCGCTCCGCAGTACATCGCCCACACCAGGTCAAGACGAGTGATGGTCGTGCCCGAATAGGCGAGGTCGCGAATGTCGATGTCACCCGACCCGTCGCACGAGGTGTTGTCGATGGCCACACTCAACCCAGCGGGACCTGATTCCGACAGCGAAGAAACCGCCACATGGTAGCCGAGGGTGAATCGGTTCACGCCGACACCGGCCGCCACCGAGACCGTCGCCGTTGTCCCGTCGGGATTCGACGCAGCTACCGCGACGCCCCCGCCCGACGCATAGCTTGTCGTCAGCGTCGCGTTGCTCGAGTCGAATTCGCGATCACCAGCGACCGGCGCGTCGCCACCAGCCGGCATCTGGAACGCCGTCAACGCGACGGTCGACGCGGCCGGTGCCGCTGCCTCCGCGGCTGTGCTGCCAAGCATGCTTGCGGCGACCAGAACCGCAGTCGCGGTCGCGGCCACAATTGCTTTACGCATGAATCCCCCGTTGAAATCCCCGATTTTCCCCGCCCCTGGGTGTGTGAACCGTACCAGCGAAAGAACGCTTTCGGGGACGAAGCCGCCGGGCACTCTTCACATGATCTGTCGGAATCTTGCAAACTCTGAACGTATAGTTCCATGATCTACATAACTGTTTGCGTCCCGCCGCTGAACCCCTTACGCTCCTGGCCGTGGACGTCTTGGTCGAGGCAGTCGGGCTGACCAAGCGGTACCCGCCCCGCGACAAGCGCTCAGAGGGCTTCACCGCGGTCGATGGCATCGACCTCACGCTGCATCGCGGTGAGCTGTTCGGCTTCCTCGGACCCAACGGCGCCGGCAAGTCGTCGACGATGCGGATGCTCGCGTGTGTATCACCCGTCACCGCAGGCACATTGCGGGTGCTTGGCATGGATCCCGCTATCGACGGCCGCAAGATCCGCTCACGGCTCGGCGTCGTTCCGCAAGACGATGCGCTCGACTCCGAACTCAGCGTCGCAGAGAACCTGCAGATCTACGGTCGTTACTTCGGGCTGTCCAAGTCAGCCATCGCGGGGCGGTCGGCTCAGCTACTCGAATTCGCGGAGCTCACGGACCGCGCCACTGAACGTGTCGACGCATTGTCGGGCGGCATGAGGCGCCGGCTCACCATCGCCCGCGCACTGATCAACTCCCCCGAGCTCCTGCTGCTCGACGAGCCGACGACCGGCCTCGATCCGCAAGCACGGCACCTGTTGTGGGATCGGCTGTTTCAGCTCAAGCAGCAAGGCGTCACGCTGATCCTCACGACCCACTACATGGACGAAGCCGAACAGTTGTGCGATCGGATCGTCGTCATCGACCGCGGCGTCATCGTCGCCCACGGATCACCGCGCGAGTTGATCGACCGGTACACCTCGCGGGAGGTACTCGAGCTGCGATTCGACGCCGGAACCGAACTCACCTCTGCGGAGAAGATCCGCGCGGCAGGCATTGGTGACCGTACAGAGGTGCTCGCAGCACGCCTGCTCTGCTCTACCGACGACGGCGAGGCCGCGCTCGGCGCCGTCCATCGCCTGGGTATTAGTCCTATCCACGCGGTCGTCCGACGCTCGACGCTCGAAGACGTGTTCATCTCCCTCACCGGCCGGACGCTGGTCGACTGAGAAATGGCAGCGACGACCAGCACCTCCGACCTCTCGATCGATCCGGATCCGAGCATCCGCCCCTTCCTTGGCCGATACGAGTTTGCCTACCGGCTGCAGCGATACCGACGTACGTGGCGCGGCACCGTCGTGATCAGCGTGGTCAACCCGCTGCTGTTTCTCATCGCGATCGGCCTCGGCCTGAGTCACGTCGTCAGCCATCCGGCCGCGCTGCACGGCGTGAGCTACTTGGCGTTCTTCGCCCCTGGCATGCTCGCGGCGGCCTCGATGCAAAACGGCATCGTCGAGTCGGGTTGGCCAGTCAGTCACGGCGTAAGTAAGGGCGGCAGCTATCGCGTCGCCATCACCACGCCGCTCGAATCGACCGACATCATGTTCGGCCACATGCTGTTCATGGCGATGAAGATTGCCCTGAGTGCAGCGGCATTCGTCGCCGTGATGGCCGCCTTCGGCGCCGTGAAGTCGTGGCTCGTCCTGCTCGCCGTGCCCGCGGCGACGCTGACCGGACTCGCCTTCGCAACGCCGACGGCCGCGTTCGCGGCGACCGTGTCGAGCCCGAAGGTCGTCGGCAACCTTTTCAAGTGGGTCGTGATGCCGTTGTACCTGTTCTCCGGCACCTTCTTCCCCATCACCCAACTACCCCTCGCTCTTCGTGTGCTCGCGTACGCGACACCGCTGTGGCACGGCGTCGACCTCTGCCGAACGCTCACTCTCGGGACAGCGACCTGGGGCCGTTGCGCGATGAATGTCGGCTACTTGAGCGCCGTGACAATCCTCGGGATTGTCGTTGCTCGGCGCACATACAGGCGGCGGTTGTATGGCTGACCAGCTGGTGATGTCGTCGGCCCGGCTCATCGTCGTCCGGCATTGGTGGGTATTGAGGCGAGGCAACCCCTGGACCTTGCTGGTGAACGGCCTGTTCGAGCCCTTCCTCTACCTCATGTCGGTCGGCGTCGGCATCGGCACCCTCATCGGTGCGCCAGGCCGGGCGATCGCGGGCGGCTACAGCTACGCGTCGTTCGTCGCACCTGCGCTGCTCGCGACGTCCGCCATGAACACCGCTACCGCGGAGACGATCTGGGGTCTCTGGTTCCGTATGCGGTTCGAGAAGTTCTACGACTCGCTCATCACGACACCACTTACCGCGTACGACATCGCTGTCGGCGAGACGACCGCGGCTGGGCTACGCGGGCTGTTCGCGGGCTCCTGCTTCTTGGGCGTGCTCGCTGTGCTCGGAATGACGCACTCGATGTGGGCGTTGCTCGCCTTGCCCGCCGTCGCACTCAGCACCTTCTCGTTCGCGGCGGCAGGCCTTGCGACCGCAACTCTGATGCGCGAACTGCACCACAACCAATACGTGCAGCTCGTCATGCTGCCGATGTTCTTGTTCTCGGCAACGTTCTATCCGCTGTCGATTTACCCGACACCCATTCACGACGTCGTGGCCGCCCTGCCGCTCTATCAGAGCACGAACCTGATCCGCGGCCTGACTCTCGGCAACGTCGGGCGAGCTCAGGTTTTCGCCGTCGCCTACCTCAGCATCTTCGGCTTGCTGAGCCTGTGGTTTGGAGCACGCAGGCTCACGAAGCTGCTCGAGCACTGAGTCCTACGGCTGCGGCGGTACCGCGTTGTCACCCACAACCTGCTGGTAGAAGTGGCCGCTGTCTTTGATCGTGCGTTGCTGGGTGTCGAAGTCGACGCGGACGACGCCGAATCGCTTGTCGTAACCCCATGCCCACTCGAAGTTGTCCATCAACGACCACACGTAGTAGCCGCGCAAGTCGACACCGTCGGCAATCGCCTGGTGAGCAGCCTCGAGATGCCGCCGAATGTAGGAGACGCGGTCGGTGTCGTGGATCTGACCGTCGTCCGACACGATGTCGTTGTATGCGGCGCCGTTCTCGGTGATCACGAGTGGGACACCGTAATCGCGGTGCAGGCGCACCAGCAGTTCCGTCAGGCCAGTCTCGTCGACGGGCCAGCCCATCGCGGTGTGTTCCCCCGGCATCGGCACGAACTTCACGTCGCCGCAGCCTGGCCACAACGGCGGGTCGACCTCGCCGGGCTGCGCATCTTTGTGCCCGACCAGTCCTGGGTTGTAGAAGTTCACGCCGAGCATGTCGATCGGCGCAGAGATGATCTCGAGGTCACCGTCCTGGACGAACGACCAATCGGTGACGCCTGACGTAAAGGCTTGAACGTCGGCAGGATAAGCGCCGCGCAATAATGGGTCTGTCCACATCCGGGTTTGCAGCCCGTAAACCTTGTCGGCGGCGGCACGGTCTTCAGGAGTGTCGTTGATCGGCCGCGGCAGCCCGGGATTGAGGGTGATAGCTACGGTCGCGCCGGCAGGAAGTGCAGCCCGCAATCGCGGGACGGCGAGACCGTGCGCGAGTAGCAGATGATGGGCCGCCGTAAGAGCTTCTGCTGCATCGGTGTGTCCGGGTGCGTGCTCACCGAGCCCGTAGCCGAGGAACGCAGAGCACCACGGCTCGTTCAGCGTGATCCAGGTTGGCACCCGGTCGCCAAGTTCACCTGCGACGGCCGCCGCGTAATCAGCGAACCGGTACGCAGTGTCCCTGTTGAGCCAGCCACCGGCGTCGTCCAGCTCCGCGGGCAGGTCCCAGTGATACAGCGTCAACGTCGGTGTGATTCCCGCGCCAAGCAGTTCGTCAACCAAGCGCGAATAGAAGTCGATGCCCTTGCGATTGATCGCACCGGTGCCGCCGGGAATCACCCGCGGCCACGATACCGAGAACCGATAGGCGGCGATCCCGAGCTCACTCATCAACGCGACGTCGTCGCGGTAGCGGTGGTAGTGGTCGGCAGCGACATCGCCGGTCTCGCCATTCGCTACCTTGCCCGGCGTGTGGGAGAAGACGTCCCAAATCGAGGGTGTACGACCGTCTTCACTCGCCGCACCCTCGATCTGGTACGCAGCAGTTGCCGCTCCCCACACAAACGATGGCGGGAAGACCAAGGGGGCCACTGCGGCGGGTCGATCCGTTGCGTCGACAGAGCTCATGGGTGGTTCTCCTTGGGCGCGAGTAGTCCAGCCGGAAAGTCCTGATGATTGGAGTCCTGGCCCGGCCGGTGCAGAACACCGGCCGGGCCAGGCGATTACATGTACGGAGTCTTACGAACCTCAGCTGTTCGGCGTGAGGTGCAAGATCACGTACTCGACGTTCGACGGGTTCGGCGACGGGTCAACGTACTGGTTGTCCTTGTCGACCCAACCGCTGTAGTTCGTCGTGTTGTACTCATACCAACCGGCGGCGTACATGATCGGTGCGTCAGGAACCTGATCGGCCATGACCTTCGACAGGGTGTTGATCGCGTTCTGTGCGTCGGTCGCCGTGCCGGCCTTGGCGTAAGCCGCAAGCGCTGCGGTGGCGTCGGCGTTCTCGAAGTCGCCGTAGTTGCCGCTGCGGTTTGTGCCCTTGGCGAGTGCGGGGTCGAGCCAGCTGTCGTACGTTGCGTACGGCGACGGTCCGGTGGTGCTCCAGTGGATCGCCGTGTCGAACGTGCCGGCTGCGAGGTCTGCGTACCACTTGTTCGCATCGACACCATCGGGCGTTGCGTTGAAACCGACGGCCTTCAACTCAGACGACATGATCTGCGACGCCTGGTAGTAGTCGGTGTATGCAGTCGGGTCTTCGATGCCGAAGGACACTTCCTTGCCGCCCTTGGCCCAAATACCCTTGCTGTCCTTCGCATAGCCCGCACCCGTCATCAGTGTGGTGACGGTCGCAGCATCTGCATCCGGCTTGAGGTCGTTGGCCTGTGCCGCCGGCAGCACGCTGGCGAAGTTCGGCAGCAGCAATCCGCTCGACGACGTTGCCGGGGCCTCGTAGCCCTGCTCAGCCTGTGTCGCGACTGTCGCCCGGCTGAAGCCGGCGCTAATCGCCTTTCGTACTGCAGCATCCTTCAACGCGTCGGGGCCAGTTGTGACGTTGAACTCAAGGCTGACGACGTTGATAGCCGGGAACCAGTACTTGTTGTGCGTCGGGTCCTTCGCCACGAAGCTCGTGGCAATCTGCGAAACGAAGTTTCCGGCGTAGTCGATCTTGCCGGCCGACAACTGCTGCAGCGCGACGTCGTTGCTGGTGTACGCAGGAACGTCGACCTCAGGAACCGTTGGCTTGCCGCCCCAGTAGGTCGGGTTGGCCTTGAGCTGCAGACCCTGTGCGGTGAAGTTCGCCAGCGTGTAAGGCCCGGTGCCGATCGGCTTCGGGTCAGCGAACTTCGACGGGTCGGGCGATGCGCTGTACGCAGCCTTCTTCACCACGAAGGTTTGGCCAGCGATGTTGTACAGGTTCTGGAACTGTGGCGCGGTGAACGTGACCGTCACCTGGTTGCTGCCGACAACCTTCGCGTTGTCGATCGGCAGACCGTTGCGGTTGGTCGCAGGAGTGTCCTTCATGACCTGGAAGGTGTAGGCGACGTCGTCCGGCGTAAGGGGCGAGCCGTCACTGAACTTGACGCCATCACGGATCGTGAAGGTGATCTGCGTGCCGTCGGCGTTCCAGGCGAAGTCAGTCGCCAACCACGGGTAGGCCGTGTTCGCCTTCAGGTTGTTGAACATCAGCAACGGCTCGTAGAACAGGCCCTCGACGTTCAGCTTGTAGCCGAACCCGTTGGAGTCGAACGCGTTGAACTGGTCTTCCAACGTCGGGATCGGGTTGTTCTCCACCGTGATTGCCTTGGTGCCTTGTGTGGTGCCCAGCGGTGCGCTTTGCGCCAACGTCAGGCCGCCGTGAGCGGCCTCGCCGGTCGCACCGGCAGAACCACTCGATGCCGGCGCCGACGCTGCAGGAGCCGACGACGAAGCGGTCGTTGGCGCGGCAGCACTCGAGGTGGCAGGTGTCGACGCGGTACCGCTCGTACTGGCTTTGGGTTTGCTCGAACTCGAGCAGGCGACCGCACCGAGAGCAAGAACGCTCACGATAGCGACGCCCGTAAGGGATCTGCGAAGCATAGGGACCTCTCCCAACAGGTCGGCGTCTCTTGCCGACGATCGATTCGACCGGATCTTTTTGCGCAGGGGGCTAGTGCAGCCTCCGTGGGTCCAGGGCAGAACTGCCGCCTAACTCGGTGAATCCGTGGTCGCGGACCCGCGAGTGCAGGCGAGCACAACGTGGCGCGGGCATGTCCTTTGGTGGAGGAGCCCGTTTGGTCGCGATACCGGCTGGTGTGCCAGCCGACGACGCGCGAATCGATGTCATGTGCTTTCCCCGCTCGCCGGAGGGCCCTCGGTGAGCGAAGCTGTGTGGCCCGGCTGCGATAGCTCCAGCGGCGCGGGTTCGTGCAACCAACAGGCCGCGGTGTGCAAGTCGCCGATACGAAAGGCGGGCGGTTCGTCGGTCGAGCAGATCGGCATGGCATACGGGCAGCGCGGATGAAATCTGCAACCGGACGGCGGTTGAACCAGCGAGGGTGGAGAGCCGGCGGCTCCTGGCCACACCTTTTCGTCAGCGTCCGGGTCTGGCGCCGCGCTCAAGAGCAGCTTTGTGTAGGGGTGCGCCGGTGCGTTGGTGATGCTGTCGGCCGGCCCAACCTCGACGACCTTGCCGGCGTACATCACCATGATCGTGTCGGCGAGGTAGCGGGCAGACGCGATGTCGTGCGTCACGTACAGGATCGCCAGTCGCTCTCGATCGCGCAGGTCCGCGAGCAGGTTCAATACGCCGAGGCGGATCGACACGTCGAGCATCGACACCGGCTCATCGGCGAGCAGCACCTTGGGTCGTACTGCCAATCCCCGCGCAATGGACACCCGCTGGCGTTGTCCGCCGGAAAGCTCGTGCGGGTACTTGCCGATGAACTGCTCGGCTGGCTCGAGTGCGACCCGACGCAGCAGGTTCAGAACGGCTTCCTCGACGTTGCCACCGGCGAGACCGTGGATGATCAGGGGCCGGCTCAAGATGTAGCGCACCGTGTGCACGGGGTTCAGGGATTCGAACGGATCCTGCAACACGAGTTGCACGGATTGCCGATACTCCGCGGGTACCCGCTTGGTGAGACTGACCTCTTCGCCCTTGTAGTACAGCTTGCCGGAGGTGAGCTTCTGAGTGCGGGCCAGCATCCTCGACAACGTCGACTTCCCGGAGCCACTCTCGCCGACAACGGCCGTGACCGTGCCCGGATACAGAGCGACCGAGATGTTCTCCGCTGCGTGGACGATGCTTCGGCCCATGCGTCCGACCCGGACCCGGTAGTGCTTCGTGACGTCGACCGCTTCGAGCAAGGGCACGTCCTCGCCTACGTTCATGGTCGCCGTCCGCGCATGCTTGGAAGGGCCTCGGCCGTACCTGCTGTCGGTGGCACCTGGTTCAGTTCTGGCGGAACCTCGTGGCGACCGTCCTGCAGCCAACACAAGACTTCGCGGCTCCCCGACACGTCGTGCAGGGTCAGCACAGGAGGGTCTTCCGTCTTGCAGATATCCATGGCCCACGCACAGCGGGGATGGAACGGGCACCCGCTCGGTACCTTGCGCAGGTCTGGCGGCGACCCTTCGATGCCGGCCATCACTTTCTTCGGACCGTGTAACGACGGGAACGACCTGGTGAGCCCGTATGTGTAGGGATGTCGAGGCGCCCGGAAGAGCGCTTTCGCCGGCGCCTTTTCGACCAGCCGGCCGGCGTACATGACGGCAATCGTGTCGGCAATCTCGATCAGCAGCGACAAATCGTGAGTGATGAACAACACGCTGAACCCAAGGTGCTCGCGCAGCTCCATCAAGCCTTCGAGGATCTCGCGCTGAATGACGACGTCCAGCGCGGTAGTTGGCTCGTCCATGATGAGCAGGCTGGGGTGCAGTGCCACGGCGACCGCGATCATCACTCGCTGGCGCATGCCGCCGGAGAGCTCGTGCGGATAGCTGTTCAGCCGGTCGGCACTGATGCCAACCATCTCGAGGAGTTCCTTTGCGCGAGCCCGACGCTGAGCGCGCGTCATGGTCTTTTCGTGCGTCTTCAAGACGTCGTCGATCAGGCGACCAATTCGCAGCACGGGGTTGAGAGCGTGCAGGGCACTCTGAAACACGACCGCGATGTCCGACCAGCGGACTGCTCGCACGACATCCCGATCATCGGTGAGCAGATCAACGAGTCGTGGCTGGGCTGCCCCCGTCGGATTCGCTGAACGAACGGATTCGTCGAGCCCGTCGCCGTCGTTGGCCCGGTAA
>DATCDK010000135.1:0-16675 GCA_036510735.1 Acidothermaceae bacterium
GAGACCGAGCAGGATGTGCTCGGTGCCGATGTAGTTGTGGTTGAGCATGCGGGCTTCTTCTTGCGCCAGCACGACAACGCGTCGGGCCCGGTCGGTAAATCTCTCGAACATGTCGCTCGCTCCTCAGTGGCGGCGCCTTACCTTCATTTCATGCTATCCCGGCGCCAGGGACAGCCCTTGCCGCGCTGATCGACAGTCCTCGCACTCTTCTCGCCCAAATGCGGGCCAGACTTGCGTTCTTACGCCAACTTTTCGTGGTTGGACGCGCCAAAAGCGTCCAAAAGGGCGTTCGTGCCCACACTGAGTCTCAACCGTGACCAGAATCGAGGTGTTCCTGCCCCGTCCGAAGCCTTGTTGCGCTCCCAGCGAACAGCCCGCGAAGCGGCGAGCGAACAGCTCGCAGGGAAGGGCGACAGGGCTTAGTGAGCTGCCTCGTATTTGGCTACCACGTCGGCTGAGATCCGGCCGCGCTCGTTGACTTTGATGCCCTTGCTTCGGGCCCAGGCCCGGATGTCGGACGTGGGTGCCTGGCTACCGGCGGCGGGCCGGCGGCCAGCGCGGCCACGCGGGCGACCGGCACGGGCAGCTCGGCCGGATCGGCGAGCAGCGCCGACGTAAGGATTCAGCGAATCGCGAAACTTCTTGGCATTGCCTCGACTGAGATCGATCTCGTAGGCGACGCCGTCCAAACCGAACGTGAGTGTCTCGTCAGCCGAACTACCGTCGAGGTCGTCGACAAGTGTTACCTGGACCTTCTGTGCCACGGGTTAGTCCTTTCGGCGGCAAATGCAAATACGGACGCTACAGATACTTGATCATGCGTGTGTTACCCAGCGTGTTCGGCTTGACTCGTTCAAGGTCGAGAAACTCGGCAATGCCCTCATCATATGACCGCAACAGCTCCTCGAACACGCCAGGTGCAACCGGCTCCCCTTCGAGTTCCGAGAATCCGTGCTCGGTAAAGAATTTAACTTCAAAGGTCAAACAAAAGAGTCGACGCACCCCAAGCTCGCGCGCAGTGCGTTGCAATTGGTCCAGCAGCAGATGGCCGATACCCTTTGCCCGCATTGCAGGGTCGACGGCGAGAGTTCGGACCTCGGCCAGGTCTTCCCACATGACATGTAGCGCGCCACAGCCGACCACGGAAGGCGCCGTGTCGCCCGCTGAATGCTCGGCAACCCAGAATTCCTGCACGTCTTCGTACAGGGTCACGGTCGGTTTATTCAGCAATTTGCGCTCAGGAGCGTACGCGTCGACGAATCCCCTGATGGCCTTCACATCGGCGGTGCGGGCACGACGAACGACGATGTCGGCGGGTGGCAGCGTCATGCTTACTCAGGCCTGACCAACGGGAAAAGGATCGTCTCGCGAATGCCCTCCCCGGTGAGCAGCATGACCAACCGATCGATACCGAGGCCAAGGCCACCCATCGGTGGTGCCCCATATTCGAGAGCTCGCAAGAAATCCTCGTCAAGTTGCATGGCTTCGGGATCACCACCCGCAGCAAATAGCGACTGTTCGGTCAATCTCCGGCGCTGCTCGATTGGGTCGACCAATTCGGAGTATGCGGGAGCGAGTTCGACACCATTCACGACAAGGTCCCACGCCTCGACCAATCGCGGATCGTCTCGGTGCGGTCGCGCAAGAGGCCTGACGGATACTGGGTAATCCCGGATGAATGTCGGTTCGACCAGGGTGTGCTCGACGAGCTTTTCGAACAATTCCAGAACGATATGCCCGTGATCGTGACCGGATTGCCCGGGTGGCAAGGCAACGCCGTACTGCGCGGCTATCGCACGCAGCTTCTCTCCATCGGTGTCGATCGAGACTTCCTCACCGACCGCCTGCGAAACCGCTTCATGGATCGTCATGGTTCGCCAAGGCGCGGCGAGGTCGATCGACCCACCGCGACCATCGGGCACGACTGCGGAGCCAACAGCCGCGGCCGCATCGAGGACGATGTCGTGCGTCAGGGTGGCCATCGTGTCGTAATCGCCGTAGGCCTCATAGGCCTCGAGCATGGTGAACTCAGGGCTGTGGGTCGAGTCGACACCCTCGTTACGGAAGATCCGGCCAATCTCGTAGACCCGCTCGATCCCGCCGACCACGACCCGCTTGAGATAGAGCTCGAGGGCGATGCGCAGGTACATGGGGATGTCGAACGCGTTCAGGTGCGTTTGGAACGGCCGAGCGGCCGCCCCGCCGTGCAGCAGTTGAAGGGTCGGGGTTTCGACCTCGAGGTAGCCGTGGCGGGCGAGCGTCTCACGCACCGACCCGAGCACTACCGCCTTGATCCTGACCATGTCGCGAGCGTCGGAGTTCGCGATCAGATCGACGTAACGCTGCCTGACCCGCGATTCGGGGTCCGTGAGTCCCCGATGCTTGTCTGGCAGCGGCCGCAAGCACTTGGCGGTCAGCGCCCATGAATCGGCGAGGACCGACAGCTCACCGCTGCGGGAGGTGATAACGTCACCCTCGACGCCGACATGATCGCCAAGATCGATCGCCGACTTCCACAATGCGAGCGAGTCGGCACCGAGCCGGTCGAGTGAGATCATCACCTGGAGCTCACCTGAGCCGTCGCGGATCGTCGCGAAACACAACTTGCCGGAGTTGCGCGCAAGCACGACGCGACCCACGACGCCGACGTGATCACCGGTGGCGGTGTCGGGCGGCAGATCGACGTGCGCCGCTCGAACCTGCGCAATGGTCGCGGTCCGCGGGAAGCCAGCCGGATATGGCTCGATGCCCTGCGCACGCAGCCACTCGACCTTCTCGCGGCGCACCTGCATCTGCTCGGGCAGCTCGTCACTCACGGGCGGAAGGCTATCGGCCGAGCGGGCGAGGTCATGCGATATTGCGTTCGAACATCAACCGCAGCCCAATCAAGGTCAACCACGGCTCGTGGACGTCGATGAGCCGGCATTCCTCGAGCACCACGGTCGCGAGCCCGCCGGTGGCGATCACGGTGGCCGGCGTCCCGAGTTCGGCGATGATCCGCTCGGTGATGCCGTCGACTTGCGACGCGAACCCGTAGATGATTCCCGACTGCAACGACTCGACGGTGTTCTTCCCAATCACAGACCGTGGCCGTACCAACTGCACCTTCATCAGTTGAGCCGCGCGCGATGCCAGCGCGTCGACCGAGATCTCGATGCCCGGCGCGAGCACACCGCCGAGAAACTCACCCTTCGCGGAGACCACGTCGAAGTTGGTCGAGGTTCCGAAGTCGACGACGATGGCCGGCCCGCCGTGCAGGGTGAAGGCGGCAAGCGTGTTCACGATGCGGTCGGCGCCGACTTCTTTCGGGTTGTCGTACAGCACCGGCACGCCGGTGCGGATACCGGGCTCGACGACGACGAGCGGCACCGCGTCGAACCAGCGCTCACACATCGACCGCACTTCGCGCAACGCCGACGGGACCGTCGAGCAACACGCGATCCCGTCGACGGATCCATCACTGGCATCCGATGCACTGGGCTCAGAGGCGGCGAGCAGGCCGGTGACAAGCAACCCCAGCTCGTCGGCGGAGCGTCGCGGATCGGTGGCCAGCCGCCAGTGCTCGACGATGCGCTCGCCCTCGAAGAGTCCGAGCACGGTCTGGGTATTGCCGACATCAATCGTCAGCAGCATCGGTACTCCTTGCCCGCAGGTCGACGCCGATATCGAGCACCGGCGCAGAGTGTGTCAGAGCACCAACCGCGAGGTAGTCAACACCTGTCGCGGCCACAGCGGCCGCGCTCGCCAATGTCAGCCCACCGCTTGCTTCGAGACGGCACGAGCTGCCGCGTTCGGCCACCTTCGCGACCGACGCCCGCATGGCCTCCAGCGACATGTTGTCGAGCAAGATGAGATCGGCGCCCGCCTGCAGCGCCTCACCGACCTGCTCGACGGTGTCGCACTCGACTTCGACCGGAAGCTGCGGAAACGCTGCGCGCACGGCGCGAAATGCGGCCGCAACCCCACCTGCCGCAACCACGTGGTTGTCCTTGATCAAGGCCGCATCGGACAACGACATCCGATGGTTCACGCCGCCCCCGCACCGGACCGCGTACTTCTCCAACGCGCGCAGACCCGGTGTTGTCTTCCTGGTGTCGCGGATAGCTGCGCCACTGCCCGCGATGGCATCGACCCAGGTGCGGGTGAGGGTCGCGATGCCGGACAGGTGACCGAGCAGGTTCAGCGCGGTGCGTTCCGCAGTGAGCAGCGACCGCGTCGCACCACTCGCCGATAAGACGACCGTGCCGGGCTCCACGCGCATGCCGTCGACAACGCTTTCGTCGATATCGACGGCCCCGCCCGTCGCGATCCACAGGACTGCCGAAGCGATCGGCACACCAGCGACGACGCCGTACGCTCGCGAGACAAAATCGGCGACTGCTTCGTCGTCAGCCGGGATGACAGCCACGCTGGTCACATCGACGCCGCCAGCCAAATCTTCCGCCAGTGCCGCGGCGACCAAAGTCTCAACAGCAGCGGCATCAAGTCCAGCCTCGGCGAGACGCCGGTGAAGCGCAGTAGGCAGGCTCATGGCGCCGAAGGCGCGAGAGTGTCGGGAGTCAGGACGACGACGGGGGCAGCCTCGAACACCGTTTCCGGCACGCCGCCATCGAGAAGTGACGTCACCAGATGCCCCCGCCATGCGGGCGACGTCTCGGGATAGTCCTCGCGCCAGTGGCAGCCGCGGGTCTCCACACGCAGCAGCGCGCCAGCGACGAGCGCGTTCGCGACCGTGTGCAAGTTGGTCGCCTCCCACGCCTCGACGCACGGTTCGACAACCTCGCCGATGTCAGCTTGCGCGCCGATGCGGGCGAGCGACTCGGCAGCGGCCGCGAGGCTGTCAGCGTTGCGCAAGACACCAGCACCAGCAGTCATGGCGGCCTGGACGCCGACCAGTGCTGATGACGGCAACAGTCCGGCGTCCCGCTTATCGATCGCGGGTTCGCCCGCGGGCGGCAACGACCGCGCTAACTCGTCCGCAATCCGTGCTGCGAACACCAAGCCCTCAAGCAGGCTGTTCGAGGCCAGCCGGTTCGCGCCGTGCACGCCGGTGCACGCCACCTCGCCGCATGCGTACAAGCCGGGCACGTTGGTGCGGCCGAACAGATCGGTTCGCACGCCGCCACTCGCGTGGTGAGCGCCTGGCACCACCGGGATCGGTGTTGTCACCGGGTCGATGCCATTCGCGCGGCACGAAGCGGTGATGGTCGGAAAACGCTCGGCGAGATCGGGCACCCCGCGGGCATCGAGGAGCACATGGTCTGCACCGGTCTCGCGCAGCTGGCGCACGATCGCCTGCGCGACGACGTAGCGCGGCGCGAGCTCGGCCAGCGGGTGCTGGCCGACCATGAAACGGCGGCCGAGCACATCGATGAGCACGGCACCTTCACCGCGCAGCGCTTCGGAGATCAGCGGCTGCTGGCCGGCCGCACCGGGTCCGAGCCACAACACGGTCGGATGGAATTGGACGAACTCCATGTCGGTCACGTCTGCACCCGCGCGTAACGCCAGCGCCACGCCGTCGCCGGTCGCCACCGGAGGGTTGGTCGTCGATGCGAACACCTGCCCGAGACCACCGGTGGCCAACACGACCGCGCGTCCAAGAGCAGCTCCGACACCGTCGCGACGCCCGGCGCCAATCACGTGCAGAGTGACACCACAGGCCCGGCCGTCGACAGTCTTCAGCAGGTCGATCACGAGGGCGTGCTCGATGATCTCGATGCCTTCCGTCGCCTTGACGGCCGCGATCAACGCGCGCTCGATCTCGGCCCCGGTTGCGTCGCCGCGGTGCGCGATCCGGCGTCGCAAGTGGCCGCCCTCCCGCGTCAACGCGAGGTCGCCCGCGTTGTCGCGGTCGAAGCGCGTCCCGAGTTCGACGAGCTCGCGGACGAGGTCGGGCCCCTCGGTGACCAACACCCGCACTGCTTCTTCGTCGCACAGGCCGGCGCCGGCAACGAGCGTGTCGGTCAGGTGGTCGGCAGGGCTGTCCCCCGGCCCGAGCGCGGCGGCAATGCCACCCTGCGCCCAGCGAGTCGAGCCGGCGTCGAGTTCGGTCTTTGTGACCAGCAGCACAGTGCCAGCACGCCGAGCCTTCAAGGCCGTGGTCAGGCCGGCGATACCGCTGCCGACAACCACGATGTCGGCCCGCGCAATCCA
This sequence comes from Acidothermaceae bacterium, assembly GCA_036510735.1. Classification (GTDB taxonomy): domain Bacteria; phylum Actinomycetota; class Actinomycetes; order Acidothermales; family Acidothermaceae; genus PALSA-607. The sequence goes on from DATCDK010000135.1 coordinate 6,157, forward strand.
GCCCGGTTCTGGGGCGGCCAGCCGCGCAATCATGCTCACCCGGTCACCTCCACAGACTCATTGTCGATCAGTCGGGTAGCTCCCACGCGAGCGGCCACCGCAAGAACCGCTTGACGGACGACGTGAGCGTCGACCGCGACGTCCTCGAACGTATCGGGGTCGACGAGGGCGACGTAGTCGGTATCGACACCGGGTTGCGCGTCGAGCACCGCCAGAGCCGCAGCCACGATATCGGCGGGTGCTTTACCACCGTTGGCTGCTTGTACGCCTGCCTGCAGCGCGCGCGGCAACGCCAGCGCCGCGACCCGATCCAGCGCCGTCAAGTAAGCGTTGCGGCTCGACAACGCGAGCCCGTCGGCGTCCCGGATGAGCGGCGCAGCCTCGATGCGAACCGGCAGGTTGAGGTCGGCCACCATCGCTCGCACCAGCGCGAGCTGCTGCGCGTCCTTGCGGCCGAACACCGCGACGTCAGGACGCACGAGACCGAACAGCTTTGCCACGACGGTGAGCACGCCGTCGAAGTGCCCGGCGCGACTTGCGCCCTCGAGTCGTTGACCCATCGGACCAGCCACCACTCGCACCACGGGCTCGCGCGGATACATCTCGGCGCGACTCGGCACGAATGCCAAAGCAACACCTTCTTCGGCACACATCGCGAGATCCGCCTCGAGTGGCCGGGGGTAGCGATCGAGATCCTCGCCGGCCGCGAACTGCAGCGGGTTGACGAAGATGCTGACCACGGTCTGGTCGGCGATCTCGCGAGCCCGCCGTATCAGCGAGCGATGTCCTTCGTGTAATGCCCCCAGCGTCGGCACGAGAGCAACCGTCGGGCCCAACGTCGCGCGCGCGGCAGCAAGCTCCGCGCGAGTGCGGGCGACGGCGGTCACGAACTCGACCTTCGAGACAGGACGCCGAGGAGTGCGGCCGCATCGTCGGCCGGCAACAGACCGGCGGCAAGAGCGCGGTCGGCGGTCAGTCTCGCCATCGCGATGTAGGCAGCGGCAGTTTCCGGGCTGACCCGCATAAGCGCATCGACATGCGCGGCGACGGTACCCGCGTCGCCCCGAACGACCGGTCCGGTCAGGCCGGCGTCACCGTGGCGCAACGCGTTGTCGAGTGCCGCGGACAGTAGCGGCCCGAGGAGTCGCTGCGGGTTCTCCACGCCGGCCACGCGAAGGAGGTCCATGGATGAGGCGACCAGCGTCACGAGATGGTTCGCGCCCTGCGCCAGCGCCGCGTGGTACAGCACTCGATCGGCCTCGTCGATCCAGACCGGCTCACCACCCATCTCGAGCACGAGGGCTTCGGCGACAGGTCGAAGAATGGGCACCGATGTCACGCCGAAGCACACGCCAGTGAGTCGATCGAGATCGATGCTGGTGCCGGCGAATGTCATGACTGGATGCAACGCGAGGGGCAACGCGCCGATCGCGGTCGCCGGCGACAACACGTCGATGCCGTAGCGACCAGAGGTGTGCATCACAAACTGCCCGGCATGCAACGCGTCTGCATTGACCAGGCCTTCGACGAGCCCCGGCAGCGCGTCGTCAGGCACCGCGAGCAGCAGCAAATCGACGTCCGGCCCGATCTCGTCGGGAGTACGGATCGGGACGTCGGGCAACAGCGCCGAGGCACGACGGCGGGACGCCGATGACACCGCTGACACGGCGATAACCCGGTGGCCCGCTCTGGCGAGTGCAGCACCGAGCACCGCGCCGACACGGCCGGCAGAGATGACACCGATCGCCAACCGGCCAGGCCTGGTGTGCGGGGCGAACTGATTCACGACGGTAGTTCCAGTCCTTAGCAGTTCTAGACCACAGCAGTTCTAGATGACAGCGGGTACCGGACGGTGCCGAGCCTACCCGTTGGTCGCGGGGCCCGAATTGGTCGTCATCCAGCGATCGGGCATCCGCAGCGCACGGCCGCGTTCGGCCCGCACCACTTCGGCATCGACAATGCGGCGACCCTCGCCGAGGTCTCGATGACGCAGCACGACATCAACCGGACCTTTCGTCGAATCGACGTGCACTGTGGCGAGTCGAAGCGCGCGTTGCCACGGCCCCACCGACAAACGCACGCTTTGGATCTTCTCGTGTCGCATCACCGCGTGCACCTTGGTCAGGAAACCACTGCGTATGCTGACGATCGCTTCGTCGGCACCAGCGCGGTAGGTCCACCAGAGCAACGGCGACCGCCATTTCGCGCGCCCCGGCACCCGCGTCATAGGGACCGCGTCGATATCGACACCGGGCAACGCCCGACCGACCACCAGCAGCGCCTGCTCGCGCGAACCCACTGGCAGCAGGACCGAATTGTGCTGGCGGCCGTCTTCGGCCCGATGCCCCGCATAGCCGGCGATGTTGGCGTCGACCCGCACCCAACCAAAGACCCGCCACATCAACGGTTGCACGATGCGAACGGCCTGCACCCGACCCGGCGGGACCGTCTGCGCTCGCGTCTCGAAAAGACCGTGCCGCAGGCGTAGACCGTCGGGCGAATCGGCGACGGTGAATCCGAAATGCTGTTGGATCGTCTGCCACACCGCACTGAAAACACTGACAACGCCAGCAAGTGCGCCGGTGAAGACGCCCGGGTGACCGGACGCAATCGCACCGGCAAGGAACGCGGCCACCCAGATGAAGCCGATCAACGCCGGCGTCGACAGAAGCGCGCTGCCCACGATCGCACCGCCCGAGCAATGCACCAACGGTCGCTGCGGCGCTTCGGGCGTGCGATGGTCGAGTCCGGCGGCCATCGCGAGCAATGCGGCTCGCAATGCCTGTGCCTCATCGAGCCGCAAGTAACCCAGCCGCACGCGACCCTCGGAACCGCCGGCCATGTCGAGTTTCAACTCGGCGAGTCCGAGGGCGCGTGCAAGCAACGGCTGCACGATGTCGATCGCCTGCAATCTGTCGATGCGTACTTGACGTGATCGCCTGAACAGCACACCGGAATCGATGTGCACCTCTCCACCGTCGATGGCGAATCTGGTGAAGGCCCACGACAGCGCGCTCGCGCCCAGGCCGACCAGCAGGACGCCGACCACGATCACCGGCAGCCACCAGCCGGCATGCCGGACCTTTTCGAGGTTGTAGGTTCCGATCGCGGCCAACGACACGAGCACCCGCGCTGCTCGAACAATCGGCGTGAGCGGATGCAGGCGGCCACCGCGACGGCGCCCGCCGTGATCCCGAGATAGGGCCTCCGAGTCCGGCGCGGTCACAGTCCGGCCGACTGCGATTCGCCGAGCGCGGCCAACCGGTCGCGCAACCTGTTCGCTTCGGCCGCAGTGAGACCGTGGATGCGCGCGTCAGTGCCAGCCGATGCAGTGTGCAAGCGCAACGTGGAGATGCCGAACTTGCGTTCGATCGGACCCGCCGTGACATCGACCAGTTGCATACGGCCATACGGGACGACGACGAGCCGACGCCACATGACGCCGTGCGTCACAAGCAGGTCAGCACCACGTTCGGCGTATCCCCACGAGTCGTAGTTGCGGCCGATGACCACGAAAGCACCAGCGCAGATCGCGACCACCACGACGACCGCCACAACGGCAGCCAACCCTGAACCAGCAATCACCGACAAGACAGCGGCCACCAGGGCCACCACGACACCCAACGCGACAAGCAGCGCTCGACGCATCGTGCGCAGCTTGACGGAGACGCGCACCCAACTCTCTACCGGCGACGCAAAGGCGTCCTGGCTAGCGGTCACGATCATCGGGCTCCCGTGGCACACGACAACTGTATTCAAGGAAAAGCGCGGCACCGACCAAGGCAAGCGACGCGACGACGCTGAGCCCACTCGCGCGGCTGTCGTCGTTGACTCGCGGATTGCCGAGCTTGGTCAGGGTATAGGCGAGGAACCCGCCGTACAGGCCCGCGATGATCGCCGCCGCATGACTGCTCGCCTTCGCAAGGACAGCGAGCTTGGCGACAAACAGCGGCTCGAGCGGGCGGTTGCCAGGGTTGCGCAGCCGCGAGCGAACGGAGAACCCGTACATCATCTCGAAACCGGCGAGAAGGACGAGCGAGATAGGCCCGACGATCGGCAACGCGGGTAGCGAGCTGTAGTAGGCACGCACCAGGAGCCAGCTGACGAGGCCGACACCAAGCGCAAGCGCAGCCAGTATCGAGGAACGGGTAGGCGTCACGTGACGACACCCGCTGTTGGAAATCGGGGTGTTCGAAGCGCAGGCGCATCGAGCCGCCGCACGCCCGTAGCACCGACCTCACCGGCCAGCTCCGCGAGCGTGCCGCGGCCAACGATCGCGCCGTCCGGTTCGATCTCCAGCCACGGCAATAGAACGAAGGCGCGCTCGTGCGCCCGCGGGTGGGGCAGTGTCAGGTCTGGATCGTCGCTTCGCTCATCGCCATACGCCAACACATCGACGTCCAGCGTTCGAGGGCCCCAATGCTCGAGGCGCACCCGACCGGCGACCGCCTCAAGAGAATGCGCGACGGCGAGCAAGTCTTTTGCGGCAAGCGTGGTGTCGACGAGCACGACGGCGTTGTAGAAGTCAGGCTGCGCAGGTCCGCCCACCGGCGCAGTCTCGTAAATTGCCGACACGGCAACGACTTCGGTTTGCGCAGCAAGTCCGTCGAGCGCCGTCTGTAGCGTTGCGGCCCGATCTCCAAGGTTGGCGCCTAACGCAAGCACCGCTTTCATGCACTGTTCTTATCGTGTAGGGCCCTGGTGCGCACGATCGTGACGACCACATCATCAAACGTCAACGGAATCGGCGCCGCGGGCTTGTGCACGCTGACCTCCACCGACGTGACGCGCGGATCCGAAAGACAAGCCGTCGCGATCCGTTCGGCCAGTGTCTCAAGCAGATTCACCGGCTCGCCTGACACGATGGCGGCGATGGCGAGTGCGAGCGCGCCGTAGTCGGTGGTGTCCGCGAGGTCGTCGGACTGCGCGGCCGCCGAGGTGTCGACCCCAAGTGCGACATCGACAACGAAGTCCTGGCCCTCAGCTCGCTCGTACTCGAACACGCCATGGTGTCCGCGGACCAGCAGGCCACGCAGCTCTATGCGATCGCTCATCGCCCGTTGCTCCATGGTCCGGCGCTCCATCGCGCTGCGACACGCACCGCATCGACATCCGCGACGACATCGTGCACCCTTACCGCCCACGCGCCCGCGGCCGCGGCCAACGCGGTGACAGCTGAGCTGGCACGGTCGCGCTCTGCCGGAGGTCGGGGCACACCGTCGACCGCGAGCAGTCGACCAAGAAAGGCCTTGCGCGACGCGCCAATCAGCACGGGGCGGTCGAGTTCCATTAGCGCGCCGAGGTGGCGAAGCAATGCCCAGTTGTCGTCACCGTCCGGGCTCTTGGCGAAGCCAAGGCCGGGATCGAGAACCAGCTGATCGAAGCCAACCCCAGCACCGACGATCGCAGCGACGCGCGCGGAGAGTTCAGCCCGGACGTCGACGACGACGTCGTCATACGTGGCGCGCTTTTGCATGTCGGCACTGTGCCCTCGCCAATGCATCACGACAAAAGGCAAGCCTGACGCCGCGATGAACGGCACCATCGTCGGGTCGGCGAGCCCGCCGCTGACATCATTAACCAGAACAGCGCCTGCATCAGCTGCTTGTCGGGCGACATCGGCATGCATCGTGTCGACACTCACCACTGCTCCAGACGCCGCGAGCTCTCCGATGACGGGAAGTACCCGACGCAACTCTTCCTGCGCATCGACCCGCACAGCACCGGGTCGGGTGGATTCCCCGCCGACGTCGACGATGTCGGCGCCGGCCGCCACCAGTTCGAGCCCGTGCTTGATCGCAGCGTCGGCGTCGAACCATTGGCCGCCATCAGAAAACGAGTCGGGCGTGACATTCACGACGCCCATGACCCGGCACCGACCCAACTCGGGAAAGCCGGCCAACCGGCTCACGCTGCAGGGCCAAGCCGCATGATCTTGCGCAGCTGGCGAATGCGCGGGTGTGGCCACACGATGAATGCCTCTGCCTCGAGGGCGGCGATGGCGATGCGGGGCAAGTCACTGGCGCCCGGGAAGACGATGTAGCGCGGCTGCCACTCCGGTTGGAACTTTGCGTTGAAGCGGTACAACGATTCGATCTGGAACCAGCGCGACGCGAACACGAGGATCGCTCGCCACGCCCTGATGACGGGTCCGGCGCCGAGTCGGCCACCGCGCTCGAGTGCCGACCGGAACACCGCGAAGTTCAGTGACATCCGGGTCACACCGAGGCGCGGGCAAGCCCGCAGAGCCGCGGTGATCAGATACTCGTTCAGTCCCGGATCCGCGGCCCGGTCACGACGCATCAGATCAAGTGAGAGACCATCGGTTCCCCACGGTACGAAGTACAGAAACGCGCGCAGCATGCCGTCTTTCATCGCGGCAACCGCAACACAATCGCCGTCGGCGGGATCACTGAGGCGCCCCAGGGCCATCGAGTAACCGCGTTCTGTCTCTGCACCACGCCACGACTCGGCCTGCTGCCGGAACATCGTCGACATCTCAGGAGTCAGATCTCGCACCCGAGAGATCTCGGCGGTGTAGCCCGCGCGCTCGACGCGATTCACCATCTGTCGCACGTTGCGCATCGTGCGACCGTCGAGGCTGAACTCACCGACATCGACAATGGCCTCGTCGCCGAACTCCAGCGCCGACATCTCCGTCTCGCGAGTCCAGACGTCACCACCGAGCTCGCTGCAGGCAAGGACGGCAGGTACCCATGCGTGCCGTTCGGCCTCGATCATGAATTCTTTGATGGCCCCTGGCCACGCCTCGGCGTCACCTAACGGATCTCCCGTCGCGAGCATGACCCCAGACAGCACCCGGTAGGTGATGCATGACTTCCTCGTCGCCGACCAGATGACGCTCTTGTCGCGGCGCAGCGCGAAGTAACCGAGGGAGTCGAGTTCACCGTTCTTGGCCAGCAGGTCGCGCATCTGCGCTTCGTCGTCAACGCCCAGGCTCGCCCGTGGCTCGGCCGGCCTGAACAACAGATAGACGGTGGTCAACGCCGTGAACGCGCCCATGGTGCCGAGCGTCCACGTGATGAGGTCGGAGGTTCTGTCGCTGTGGAATTGAATGGGTCCTGAAACGCCGACCAAGCCGTAGAGCACGTGCTGCGCAACAGTGAGGAAGCCGGCCGATCCGACCACTTCGTCCGGCCGCACCTCGATGAGCAACGCACCGAGTACGAAGCTGCCGGCAGTCAGTCCGAGGAATGCCCACACCGCTAGCCACCGGGTGCGCGGGTCTCCGACGGCGAAGAACTCCTTGCGGTACAGCACGAGCGCGATGACGAACACCGCATCGAGCGGCAGCCAATCGACGGTCTCTCGCCAGGTGATCGGTCCGTGCAAGAAGTGCAGCGTCGCGGTGACGAGGAGGATCGCGACGACGGCTCGCCACGCCCGTCGCTTGCGACGGCGAAGCGCATGCGACAGCAAGATGAGCAACGCGCCCGCGACCACCAGCGTCGCGCCGACGGCGCCGTGCACGACGGCCGGGTCGATCTTGCCCGGCAGTACGTGGTTGATGACCTTGACACGCTCCCACAGGTGCGGCCGCACGACCATCGCGATGTCGCGCACGCCGAGCAAGAACGTCAAGACGCCGGCGACAAGCGGCACCCAGCGCCGATTCGACCGGCGTTCGCCCACCGCGTGCGCTGGTCGCCATGACGGCACGGCCGGCTTCTCGACGGTCGTCACGCGCACAGGGGTCGGGTCTCCGATCACAACTCAAGAGTAGGCGGGACGAGGCTTGGGCAGGCGGGTCAGCGACCCGCAATTAAGCAGCCGGGTCAGCGACCCGCAATTAAGCGCAGCGCTTCCGCCCTCGTCCGGTCCGACTCGCGAAATGCCCCGCGGACGGCCGAAGTAACCGTTCGGGCGCCGGGCTTGCGAACCCCTCGCATCGACATGCACAGGTGTTCGCACTCGACCACGACGATGACCCCGCGCGGATCCAGGATCTCCTGCATCGCGTCGGCAATCTGCGACGTCAACCGTTCCTGGACCTGCGGGCGCTTCGCAAACAGGTCGACCACCCGGGCGATCTTCGACAGCCCGGTGATCTCTCCCTTGACGTTCGGGATGTAGCCGACGTGAGCTACCCCGTGGAACGGAACGAGATGGTGTTCGCAGGTGCTGTAGACCTCGATGTCCTTCAGGATGATCATCTCGTCGTGGTCCGCATCGAACACCGTCGTGAGCACGTCGGACGGGCGCTGCGCCAGCCCGGCGAACTGTTCCGCCATCGCTCGGGCTACCCGCGCCGGGGTCTGCACCAACCCGTCGCGGGTCGGATCCTCACCGATGGCGACAAGAATCTCGCGGACGGCCGCCTCGATCTTCTCTAAGTCGACCGTCATTCCGGTCGCGGCGGGCCGTCAAAAGAGGCGCCGTCGATGACCGGGTCGGAGTCGGAATGGATGGAGCTGCCCGACCCGCCGTTGGACGACACGCCGTTGCTGTGCGCGGCGTCGGCGCCTCCGGAAGCGAGGACGGCCACTTCTCGCGGTGTCATCACTGGCGCCTTATCCGACGGCTGGCGCTTGCCATAGCCGGTGTAGGAGCCTCGGTGGGGGCGCTTCTGGACGCGAGCGAAGATCCGCAGCACCTGGTCCTTTTGCAGCGTCTCCTTCTCCATCAACTCGAGCACCAAGTCGTCGAGCACATCGCGGTACTCGACGAGGATTTCCCACGCCTCGTCGTGCGAGCTCTCGATGAGCCTGCGCACCTCGTCGTCGATCGTCGAGGCGATCTCCTCGGAGTAGTCGCGCTGGTGTCCCATGTCGCGACCGAGGAAGACCTCTCCGTTCTCCTGACCGAACTTGCGGGCGCCGAGCTTCTCGCTCATGCCGTACTGGGTAATCATGTTGCGGGCAATGGACGTTGCCTTCTCGATGTCGTTCGCGGCACCGGTCGTCGGCTCGTGAAAGACGAGCTCTTCCGCAGTGCGGCCGCCGAGCAGCATCGCGAGCTGGTCCATCATCTCCGCGCGAGTGACCAGGAACTTGTCTTCGGTCGGCAGCGAGAGTGTGTACCCGAGCGCGCGGCCGCGGGGCAGGATCGTCACCTTGTGCACCGGGTCGGCGTTCGGCAACGCGTGACCGACGAGAGCGTGGCCGCCCTCGTGGTAGGCGATGATCTTCTTTTCCTTCTCACCCATGATGCGGCTCTTGCGCTCGGGGCCGGCCATGACGCGGTCGATGGCCTCTTCGAGGGTGAGCATGTCGATTTGCTTGCGGTCGTGACGGGCGGTCAGCAGTGCCGCCTCGTTGATGACGTTCGCGAGGTCGGCGCCGGTGAATCCCGGTGTGCGCCGCGCGATGACGTCGAGGTCGACGTCACCCTCGAACGGCTTGCCCTTGGCGTGCACCCGCAGGATGCCCTTGCGGCCCTCCATGTCGGGGCGGTCAACGACGATCTGCCGGTCGAAGCGGCCTGGGCGCAGCAACGCCGGGTCGAGGATGTCGGGACGGTTGGTCGCGGCGATCAAAATCACGCCGCCCTTGACGTCGAAGCCGTCCATCTCGACCAAGAGCTGGTTCAGTGTCTGCTCGCGCTCGTCGTGCCCACCACCGAGTCCGGCACCGCGGTGCCGACCAACAGCATCGATCTCGTCGATGAAGATGATCGCCGGAGCGTTCTCCTTGGCTTGGGTGAACAGGTCGCGCACTCGCGAGGCACCCACACCAACGAACATCTCGACGAAGTCGGAGCCTGAAATCGAATAGAACGGGACGCCGGCCTCGCCGGCCACGGCCCGCGCCAGCAAGGTCTTGCCGGTGCCGGGAGGGCCGTACAGCAAGACGCCCTTGGGAATCTTCGCGCCGATCGCCTGGAACTTGGCCGGATTCTCCAGGAACTCCTTGATCTCGACCAGCTCTTCGATCGCCTCGTCAGCGCCTGCGACGTCAGCGAACGTGGTCTTCGGGGTGTCCTTACTGATGAGCTTCGCCTTGGACTTGCCGAAGTTCATGACCCGCGAGCCGCCACCCTGCATCTGGGTGAGCATGAAGATCATCAGGCCGACGAGCAGCAGGATCGGCAACGCATTCAGCAGGATCTCGAGCAGCAGGCTCGTGTGGCTGACCTTCACCGTGTAGAGCTTTGTGGGGTCTAGCTTCTTTTGGGCGGCAACGGCGTCGAGTTGGTTCTCCAGCTGGAGTTCCTGGTTGGGCGCGATCGAAGCCTGGATCTTCGTCGTCGTCGTCCCGGGCAGCGGCGTCTTCATAGTGAGCTGAACGGTCTGTTCCTTGTCGTGGAACACCGCCGTGACAACGTTGCCTGAGGAGATGTTGGACACGACCTGCGAGGTCGACACCGACTTGAACGAGCTACCGCTCGACCACAGTCCGTTCAGCAGGACGAGGAACACGACAATAAGAAGGACCCAGAACAACGGGCCACGGGCATACCGTTTCACGTTCATGGATGCGGAGCGAAAGCTCCGTCCCTCCTACCGAATCGACGCGCTACCGACATCTCGTACCACCCTCGACGGTACACCGCGGGCGAT
>DATCDK010000136.1:0-4556 GCA_036510735.1 Acidothermaceae bacterium
CCGTGACCATACATCGGCATTGGGTGAGGGGCGCATCGTGAACTTCGCGGGCTACGCGACTGCCCTGCTGCACAACGGCCTGGGCGAACACGACATCGCAGTGAAGGTCGCGCGCGAGGTGTTCGACCGCGATGCCCTGGCCGGCTATCAGATGATGGTTGTCTCCGAGCTTGCCGAGGCGGCCTCGCGCACCGGTGAGGTCGATGTGGTGGCGGCCGCCTTACACCGGATGTCAGAACGCGCCCGCGCCACGCCCACGCCTTGGGCATTGGGGATCGAGGCTCGGCTCCGCGCGATGCTGGGTGGAGATCAGACAGACGTGTTGTACAGCGAGTCGATCGACCATCTCGATCGGGCAGGCCTTCGCCTCGAGGTCGGGCGTGGCCACCTGCTGTACGGCGAGTGGTTGCGGCGCGCAGGTGAGCGGATCAAGGCACGTGAACAGTTGCGCACCGCTCACGACATGTTGCTTGCCATGGGGGCAACCGCCTTCGCCGAACGAGCTCGTCGCGAACTCCTCGTGTTAGGTGAGAAGGGACTCAGGCGCAGCGTCGAGACCACCGAAGATCTCACGGTGCAGGAGTTCCACATCGCGCGGTTCGCCCGTGACGGTCTGTCGAATGCCGAGATTGGTGCCCGACTGTTCATCAGCCCGCGAACAGTCGAGTGGCATCTGGGGAAGGTCTTCGCCAAGCTCGGCATCACCTCGCGCAGAGAGCTGCGAAATTCGGTACTGGAATTCGCGCCCGAACCGACAGATCAGTGACCGGCGCTCTGGCCGCCGTCGATGTGCAGAATCTCACCGGTGACGAACGGGGCGTGCTCCAAATAGAGCACGCCTTCGACGATGTCACTGATGGCGCCCATCCGGTTCACGGGGTGTAGCCCGGCCAGGCCGTCGTACGTCTCTGGCGCGTGCATGGGAGTCTGGATGATGCCGGGCGCGACGGCATTGACGCGCACGCCTTGCTTCGCGTACTCGATGGCCAGTGACTTGGTTGCCGATTGCAGGCCACCCTTGGTGAGCGAGACAAGTGCCGAAGGCACGTTGCTGTTCGCGTGGTCAACCAGGCTGGTCGTCACCTGCACAACGTGGCCGCCTTCGCCCTGTCGCAGCATCTGCGTGATGGCCGACTGTGTGGTGGTAAGAAAGCCGGTGAGGTTGACGCCGATCAAAGCCTGGTAGTCCTCGACGGTGTAGTCGGTGAACGGCTTGGCGATGAAGATCCCCGCGTTGTTCACGAGCGTGTCGACCCGGCCGAATTCCTGCATCGCGGTGTCGATCACATTGCTTGCGACCGCCGGGTCGGCGATGTCGCCGGCGACGGTGACAACCTCGGCGTCATCGGACGCTGCAATCGAGCGGGAGTTGGCCACGACGGCCCAACCATGCTTTCGGTAGGCCTGCACGAGTGCGGCGCCGATGCCCTGCGACGCACCCGTGATGACCGCGACTTTCTGGCTGACACCCGTCACGATTCGACCCGACCCGGGAGCCGCGAGGTGACCTCTTGGACGATCCACAAATTGCCGTCGGGATCGGTGAAAGAACAGAAAGATCCATAGCTGGTGCGCTCGGGGTCGGGGCCGGGCTGCCGCGCTTCAACCGGGAACGGGGGACCGTGCCAGATGTCACTCACGTCGACTCCGCGGTCGACGAGTGCGTCGTGGGCAGCCACGATGTCGGACACGACGAGTCCGCCTTCGGCCGAGCCCGGCGCGGCAGTGGTGAGTCCGAGGCCGAAGGTGATCGAGGTCCCCGAACCGCGGGGGGTGAACTGGACGATGCGTAGCCCATCCATCGGCGCGACGTCGTCGTCGAGCCTCCACCCGAGCTTCTCGTAGAACTTCTTCGCGCGGTCGACGTCGGACACGGGGATGATCTGGATTTCAAGGTTCATGCGGTCTGCTGCGGTGCCGCTCATTGCTACCTCCTCCTACTTGGTGGTGGCGTGAAGGCCATCGCTTCGTAGGCTCCCGCCCGCAACTGCCCGGGCGCACCCGTGGAACACCCGGGTAAACCCCTGGCCCGCGGCACGCAGCGAAACGCGAGCATTGGTTGCGAGGCCGATTCCGTCGCGGCACACAGCAGGAGGCGCACGCAATGGAGTATCTGGTCACGATGACGACGCAGGTTCCGGACGGAACCGCGAACGAAGAGGTTCAAGAGATCCGCGGACGCGAGGCCGTCCATTCAGCTGAGCTTGCCGCGCAAGGACACCTGCTGCGCCTGTGGCGACCTCCGCTGAAGCCCGGCGAATGGCGCGCGCTCGGGCTGTTCTCCGCTGCAGACGAAGTAGAGCTCGAGAAGGTGCTCGCCTCGATGCCCTTGCGGGTCTGGCGCTCCGATCAAGTTGTTCCGCTCGGCGCCCATCCCAACGACCCGCCGCAGCCCCGACCTGCGAACGGCACCGAGTTCTTCACCACGTTCACCGTGACGATTCCCGGCGATGCGGATGCCCGGGAGGTGGCGGACCTCAAAGCTCGCGAAGCCGATCGGACGCGCGAACTCGGGGAGCAGGGACGCCTCGTCCGCTTGTGGATGCTGCCGCCGATCCCGGGCAGCTGGCGGGCCCTTGGCCTGTGGCGAGCCGAAGAAAGTGAGCAGTTGGCGGCGATCCTCACGTCGCTGCCCATGGATAAGTGGATGACCATCGAGACAACGCCGCTTAGCGAACACCCGAGCGATCCGGCCCGGAATTAATCGATACAGACAGGAGACCGTCATGCCGCGCATCACTGTGGGCACCGAGAACAGTGCTCCGATCGAAATCCACTACGAGGACCACGGCTCCGGGCAACCGGTCGTCTTGATCCACGGGTACCCCCTCAACGGTGCATCGTGGGAGAAGCAGGAGCGGGTGCTGTTGCAGGCCGGCTATCGCGTCATCACCTATGACCGTCGCGGCTTTGGCAAGTCGAGCCAGCCCACGGTTGGCTTCGACTACAACACATTCGCTGCCGACCTCAACGACTTGCTCGAGCACCTGGGCCTCACCGACGTCGTCCTCGTCGGTTTCTCGATGGGCACTGGCGAGGTGGTCCGCTACCTAGGGACCTACGGCTCGGCTCGTGTCGCGAAGGCGGTGCTACTGGGGGCGATCCCGCCGTTCCTCCTCAAGACCGGCGACAACCCTGAGGGGGTCGACGGGTCGGTGTTCGATGGGATCAAAGAAGCCGTTCTGAATGACCGGCCGGCCTACTTCAAGAACTTCCTCGACAACTTTTACAACGTCGATGTTCTCGGCGGCACCCGCATCAGCGAGCAGGCTTGGCAGAACAGTTTCATCGTTGCGGTCGGCGCCTCGCCGTTCGCCGCTCACGCTTGCGTTGACACCTGGCTGACTGACTTCCGCGATGACCTGTCGAAGATCGACGTGCCGACGCTCTTGATGCACGGCGACGCCGACCGGATCCTGCCGTACGCCGCCACCGCGGCTCGGCTGCCCGGCCTCATCAAGGACCTCGAGTTCGTCACCGTCGAAGGCGGCCCCCACAACATCGCGTGGACCCACCCGGACGAGGTGAACGCCGCGCTGCTGGCCTTCCTCGCAAAGTAGGAGGGCGCTGCCGTTAGCCTGCGGTGTATGACCGAATCGGATGCACCGACGCAGCACCCGTCCACGCCGCCGCCGGAGAAGAAGCGCGGCCCGGTAACGCTGCGCCGCGCCCAGGTGCCTACGACCACCACCGACCAGCGCCTGCTCGACAACCGCGGGTCCTCCGACTGGGTTCACACGGACCCGTGGCGGGTGCTGCGCATCCAGTCCGAGTTCGTTGAAGGCTTCGGGCTGCTCGCCGAGCTCGGCGCGGCCGTGTCGGTGTTCGGCTCTGCGCGCACCCACATCGACAATCCGAACTACGCGGCCGCCGAGCGGCTAGGCGCGGCGTTGGCACGCGCCGGCTATGCGGTCATCACTGGCGGCGGCCCGGGAATCATGGAAGCCGCCAACAAAGGCACCAGCGAAGCGGGCGGCGTCTCGGTCGGTCTCGGCATCGAGCTGCCCTTCGAGCAGAAGCTTAACGACTGGGTCGACATCGGCATTCAGTTCCGCTACTTCTTCGCGCGCAAGACGATGTTCGTGAAGTACGCCCAGGCGTTCGTCGTCTTCCCCGGCGGCTTCGGCACGTTGGACGAACTGTTCGAATCACTCACGTTGGTGCAGACGCGCAAGGTGACGTCATTTCCCGTCGTCCTGTATAGCTCGGCGTACTGGAATGGCCTGCTCAACTGGATGCGCGACACCCTCGTCCCAGCCGGCACGATCAATGCGTCAGACATCGACATCCTGCATGTGACAGATGACATCGACGAGATCGTCAGCCTCATCGAGCGAGCCGAAGCCAGCCGCTATCGAACCCCGACACCCTGACCCGTGGCGACGACTGACCTATGACGACTGACCGATGACGACGATCTGCGTGTATTGCGCGTCGAGTGAGCGCATTGATCCGCGCTACATCGAGCTCGCGACGCAGGTCGGCACCGAGATCGCGCGCCGCGGCTACGGTCTGGTGTCCGGTGGCGGCAGCGTCTCGTGCATGGGTGCCGTCGC
>DATCDK010000137.1:0-33306 GCA_036510735.1 Acidothermaceae bacterium
ATCAACGCCACGACCTCTGGCGGGGTTGCGTGCGGGGAGGTTTTCGGCCGCCGCGACCGCGGCTGCAACGCTGCCTCGCCCTGCTCCCGGTAGCGGGTGACGAGCTTGCTCACCCAACCCTTGGACACCCCATAGGTGCGGGCGACCTCAGCTTGAGTTCGGCCCTCCAACACAACCGCAGTGATCACCAAACGCGTTTTGCTCATCGAGCAGCATCAGCGCACCAGGTTTCCTATGACGCGAGAGATAGGTTTCCTATGTCCTGATGCAGAACACCACCTCCACCGCCACCCCGCTCTGCCGCGGCTCTATGGCGGCGGTTCGAAGAAGGGCTTGCAAGCGGCGCACGTCCCAAAACTGCTGCGCATCCTGTCGGCACTGGACGCGGCGCACGCCCCTGGTGATCTGGTGATTCCGTCGTTTCTGACACACCTATTGAAGGGTGATCTGGCGGGGCATTGGTCGATCTGGGTGAACGGCAACTGGCGGGTGACGTTCAGGTTCGTAGACAGCGATGTCGAGCTTGTTGACTACCAGGACTACCACTGAGCTGGAGGTGAGGATTGTGGTGATGAAGAACCCGGTGCACCCCGGTGCGATTCTGCGCGAGGACGTGCTAGCCGACCTCGGTCTGGGGGTCGGTGAGGCCGCGGCGCGGCTGGGGATCTCGCGGGTAGCGTTGAGCAGGGTCCTGCACGAGCATGCCCGGATCAGCCCGAACCTGGCGGTGCGGCTAGAGGAGGCCGGGGTGGGGACGGCGCGGGCTTGGCTGGCGATGCAGGCGGCCCATGACCTGGCCACTGAACGGGCTTCGGGGTCGCCTAAGGTTCGCCGCCTCACCGAGGTCGCCTGACGAGCACACTGCCGTGCCGTACTTCGCGCGGTCGGTCCCGCCGAATTGCGTGCGTTCCACACACAGTTCCTCTTCGGCTACGACGGCGAGTTCACCTGCGACTTTCCACCCGCCCACGACGCACCCACCGAACTCCAGCCCGTCCGCCACGAAAGCAGAACCTAGCCCGACCCGAAAGTCGCGTCTGAACCCATCCGCTCATGGCCGCATTGACGCGCGTTCGATCGTGCCGATGAGTCCGCCGTCCGCCTAATGCGCATCCGGGCGATGGTTTGTCTTCCTTCTGTGCTGCCTCGGCTTTCGGCTGCACACATCCGGTCACGCATCCTGCAATCATCCGGCTAACGGTCCTGTAATCATCCGCTTAGATGGTCTGCAATTATCCGGCCAGGAACCCACGACCCGGTAGAGTACCCGCATGGACACGGGGAAAGTGCTGGGACGCGAGTACCGGCCTAGGGTGATAGACAGCGCGTTGCAGCGTGCCCTGGCCGCGGCCGGCGCGGTGGTGCTCGAAGGCGCCCGGGCCGCCGGCAAGACGACGACGGCGCTGCACGCCGCAGCGTCCTACGTCTTTATCGACGATCCCCAGGCACAAAGTCTGCTCGACGTCGCGCCGCGTTCCCTCCTTGAAGGTGACGCACCCAGACTGCTCGACGAGTGGCAGGTGGCCCCACAGCTATGGAACCTCGTCCGGCGAGCGGTCGACGCCACCGCCGAGCCAGGCCTGTTCATTCTCACGGGGTCCGCTGTCCCCCCAGACGATGTCACCCGGCACACCGGGGCCGGCCGGTTTCTCCGACTGCGCGAGCGGACCATGTCGTGGTGGGAGAAACTCGACTCGCCCACGGGCGCTGTGAGCCTCGCTGGACTATTCGAGGGGAACCTGCCCAAGACAGATCTTGGTGCGGCCCCCGATCTCGACACCGTCATCGACAACCTGCTACGCCCGGGCTTCCCGGCGATGACCGCGCTAGCCGCCGCTCAGTCCGCAGATCGTCTGCGCGGCTACATCGACGACGTTGCACGTACCGACATCCGCCGTATCGCCGATATCCGGCATGAGCCTGAGGTGATCAAGCAACTTATCGCGGGCCTCGCCCGATCGGTCGCCTCTGAGGTCACCTACAAGACCCTCGCGGCGGATGTCCGCGTCGTCGCTCCCACCATCGACGAGGAGACCGTCAGCAACTACGTCGGCCTACTTCAGCGGCTTTTCGTCGTGGAGACGCAGCGGCCGTGGACCCCGGCGCTGCGCTCCCGCGCGAGGGTGCGGACGTCGCCGAAGTTCCACCTCGTCGACGCTGCACTCGCTGCGGCGGCGCTCGGAGCCGGAGCCCAGCACCTGCGAGGAGACCTGAACACTCTTGGCACCCTGTTTGAGAGCGCCGTTGTCCATGATCTGACCGTGCTGACCCTTGGCGGCGAGGTCAGCCACTACCGGGACTCCAATGGAAAGGAGATCGACGCGATCCTCACGCTCCCCGACGGACGCTGGGGCGCCGTGGAGGTCAAGCTCGGCGGCCAGCAGGTCAGCATGGGCGCTCAGTCGTTGCAGGCCGTCATCGCGCAGGTCGACACGGCAGCGATCGGCGAACCAACTTTCCGGCTTGTCGTCACTGGAACAGGCCCGATCCTGGTCACCGATGACGGGACCGTCACGGCCCCGCTGACTGCACTTGGTCCCTGACTGCGGCCGTGCCGCAAATATCAACCGACCTTCGAGGAAACGATCCCGATGCCTAAGCCCACCCCAGGCCGTGTCACTTCCGCGGGCACGCGAAAACACCCAATTTTGGGAGTTCAAATCCCACCTCCACCGCCAAAATCTCCTCGGCCGCCAAAGCTTCCCCGCCCGCCAGTTCGATCACCTTCAGGGGGTTGGGCGCCCCGAGGTCAGGCACGCAAGGGCGCGTTCGGGGGTCGGCGCCTGTCCTCGCCCCGGAAGCTGATCACGTAAGGCCTCTTGGCCACACCGTGAGACATTCCCCACTTGGTGACCCCGGCGCGACCGTTCACTCATGTGAGCGGTCGGTTGGTCGACAGAGATAGGACCGATCGCGTGCTCTCGCAGCCGCGAACCCGCGAAGCGAGGTTGATGATCCCCGTGCGTCCAGGTTGCGTCCGTTGAGGACCTCAGCATGGAAGGGCGTACTGCTCGTCGGACTATGCGTCGTGGCGGCCTATTTCGCGTTGCCCGGCGAGGCTGCGAAAGACGTGACGTACTCGGTGGTGGGGATCGCATCCACGATCTGTGTATGGCTCGGCGTGCGGCTCCATCGTCCATCCGAACGGCTGGGCTGGTACCTGTTGGGGACGACGAACGCACTTTTCGTGTTCGGCGACGGCGTGCTGGACGTGTACGACCTCGTTCTGCATCGAGACGCGCCGTTCCCGTCCGTAGCGGACGCGTTGTATCTGCTGGGCTATCCGTTCTTGTTCGCAGGGGTTTTTCGGATCAGCCGTTCTCGCGGGGCGCGCGACTCCCGTGAGGCGCGAGCGGATGCCGCGATCGTCTGCATTGGGGCGCTCGCATTGTCATGGCAGTTCCTGATGCACTCCTACGCCCATGATTCGACGGCCAGCGGGTTCGGGAAACTTGTCACGCTGGCCTACCCGATGATGGACCTAGGTGTGGTGTTCATTGTCGTCGGCGCCCTGCTGTACGGCGTGGCGCGGCGATCGAGCGACAAGCTGATCATCGCCGCAATCACGGCCATGCTGATCGGCGATTTCGTCTATGACGTGCTCGTCCTTCGCGGCTCCTATACCGTCGGCAACCCCGTCGATGCCGCCTTCTTGGTCAATTACGTCCTGATCGCGGTGGCCGCCTTGCACCCGTCGATGGCCCAGGCGCTGGCCACGGACGATGGGACAGCCGGTCGGCGCTGGATGCCGCTGGTCGCCGTCGCTGGCTTTGTTTCACCGGTGATCCTGCTGATTGGCAGCGTCACTGGCATAGCTGTCGACGTTCCCGTGTTGGCCGGAATCTCTATCGCCTTGTTCACGCTCATCGTCGCGCGGTTCTCGTGGTTGTTCAGCCGCACCCGCCGGCAGACAATCCTCCTGGCAGAACGCAGCGAGTCGCTGCAAGACGCTCTCGATACCCAGCTGGTCCTGCAAGAAGATCTGCGGTACCAGGCATTTCATGACAGTCTGACCGGCCTACCCAATCGGGCACTCCTGCACGATCGGGTTGAGCACGCGCTCGCATCCTTGTCACGCTCCGGCGGCATGGTCGCGTTGTGCTTTTGTGACCTCGACGGGTTCAAGGCTGTCAACGACAGCCTTGGCCACCAGGCGGGGGACGAACTGCTCGTGGTCGCCGCGAAACGGCTGGCGTCCATCGTTCGCGGCGGCGACACCGTCGCCAGACTCGGGGGCGATGAGTTCGCCGTCTTGTTCGACAACATCAGCACTCCCGACATCGCCACGGCGTTGGCGGAACGAATGGTCTCGGTGTTGCGCCAACCGGCTGCAGCAGCCGGCCAGCAAATGTCCCTTACCGTCAGCGTTGGCGTTGCCTTCGCCGACAACGGAACAACAACGGAGCAGCTGCTAAGCGAAGCAGACACTGCGATGTACGAAGCAAAGGCATTGGGCAAAGACAGAGTCACCGTTTTCGAATCCCAGATGCGCTCGCGGCGCATCGACCGCATCGCGATGACCAATGCGTTCCGCGGCTCCCTGGAGCGTGACGAATTTTTCCTCGAGTATCAACCGCAGATCTCCCTCCTTGACGGTGCCCTCGAAGGATTCGAAGCGCTGGTCCGGTGGCAACATCGCACGCTCGGCCACCTCGGTCCCTTCCGGTTCATCCCGCTCGCTGAGGACACCGGGTTCATCGTGGAGCTCGGTCGCTGGATCTTGGCTGCCGCCTGTCGGGAAGCAGCACGGTGGGACTCCCGTGGCGGCGCGCCGTTGGCGCTCTCGGTAAACCTCTCCGCACGGCAGCTTGACGACCCTGATCTCGTCAGTGATGTTGCGACCGCGCTCTCATACAGCGGGTTGGACCCGAGACAACTCATCTTGGAGATCACCGAGAGCGTGCTGATGCTCGATCCCGTCCATACCGCACAGGTCCTGTCCGACCTGAAGGCAATGGGAATCCGCATCGCTGTCGACGACTTTGGAACCGGGTACTCCTCGCTCAACTACCTACGCCTGTTTCCCGTCGACATGCTCAAGATTGACAAGTCGTTCGTCGATCCGCTCACCGATCCCAGAGGCGAGGGCGTCGCATTCGTTAAGACGATCCTGCGCTTGGCACGGGATCTGCACCTGACGACGATCGCGGAAGGTGTCGAAGACCTAACCCAGCAAAGGATCCTCACCCAGCTGCAATGCGACAGCGCCCAGGGCTACCTCATCTCCCGTCCGCTGTCCGCCGATGCAGCACGCGCGTTCATCATTGAAGCGCCCGATGCAACCCTGCTGGTGCGCAAGCGGCCCGCTTAGCTGGTCTGCCTATTGGCGACGGGAACTCTCCGTGCCGGGGGTTCCATCAGAACCTCCAATAGGTTGGTTGGTACTGGAACCTTTGTAGGGAGGGCGCGATGCACGTTGGCATCGACAGCTTCGTTTCGACCGTGACCGATCCGGGGACCGGCCGCGCGATCGGTCCCGAGGAGCGGATCGAACATCTGTTGGAGGAGATCGCGCTCGCCGACGCGACAGGCGTCTACTCCTTTGGAATCGGCGAGCATCACCGCGAGGAGTACTACGACTCCGCGCCGCCGGTGATCCTGGGCGCCGCCGCTGCGCGCACGACGCGCATCCGGCTAGGCAGTGCGGTCACAGTGCTCAGCGCCGCGGATCCAGTGCGGGTGTTCCAACAGTTCGCCACTCTCGATCTCATCTCAAAGGGCCGCGTCGATCTCATCGTCGGGCGCGGCTCATTCATCGAGGCGTTCCCCTTGTTCGGACTAGACCTCGACGACTACGACTCGCTCTTTGCCGAGAAACTCGACCTTTTGTTGAAGATCCGCGACGGCGTCCACGTCACGTGGTCCGGGCAACACCGTCCGGCCCTGACTGGTCAAGCCGTCTACCCACGTCCGGTGCAGAACCCGCTGCCGATCTGGGTCGGTGTTGGCGGCACGCCAGAGTCGTTCGTCCGGGCCGGCCTGCTCGGGCTGCCGCTCATGGTGGCCATCATCGGCGGCGAACCGCGCAGATTTGGCCCACTCGTAGATCTGTACCGACGCGCCGGTGCCGAAGCAGGTCACGCCCCCGAGGACCTACACGTCGGCTTGCATGTGTTCGGCTTCGTTGCCGACAGCCTCCAGGCCGCCTCCGACATCATCTATCCCGGCTGGCACAAGATGTTCACCTCGGCATCGCGAGAGCGCGGGTTCGCAGCCCCGACGCGCGCGCAGTTCGACGCAACGAGTGGGCCTGACGGTGCGTTCTTCATGGGCGATCCAGACACCATCGTGACCAAACTGCGTCGGGTGTCAGAGCAGCTCGGCGGTGTCGAGCGCGTCTCGTTGCAGATGACCAATCCGCTGCTCGCCCACAAAGACTTGCTCCGTGGAATCGAGCTGCTCGGCACGACGGTGGCCCCGAAGGTCGCCGACGACTGAGGGAAAACTAGGGGGCGGCGCCGCACTCGACCATCGAGGCGGGACCGATCTGGTGTGTGTTCACGTTGCCGACGCTAGATTCGTGGGCCCAACGGGGAATCGGGGCAAACCCTCGATCAGGGCGGACCATCTAGCGCCGCGCGTAGGGCGCGCCTACGGTTGCGAACATGGCCGGATTTCTCGTGGAGCGCTATTGGCCGGGGGTGACGGCTGTCGACGTCGACGTCGTCGCGCGCCGGCTCACGGAATTGGGCGGCGACGATGCGACGTTCGTCGCCAGCACTCTGATACCGGCCGACGAGGTGGTGTTCTTCGAGTTCAGAGCGGACGACGAGGCTGCGGTCCGTGAGCTCGCGCGCCGCGCTGAGTTGCGTTGCGATCGGCTGGTGTCGGCCGAACGCCACCCGCACGCCTACTGAAAGCGTGACGTCACGAAGCGTTTGGGCCCATCCGAGCTCCCAGTTCCGCACGCGAACGGATGCCGAGCTTCCGGTACACGCGCGCCAAGTTGGCTTCCACAGTCTTAACCGCGAGGAACGTGCGATCGGCGACCTCCTTGTTGCTGAGCCCCGACGCCGCGAGCTGTGCGACCAGCCGTTCGGTTTCGGTCAGCTCAGAGGGCGCGGACGGCCGCACGTTAACGCGCGCCAACTCCGCTGCGGCTTGTGCTTCCCACGCCGTTGCACCGAAGGAAGCGAACTCGCGCTCGGCTTCCAGCAACAACGCCCGCGCGTCGGATTTCGCCTTCGCGCGGCGGCTGATCCGCCCGGCGATCAGCAGCGTTCGCGCGCGATCGAATCGCAAAGGCGACGTGTCGTACCACGACAGTGCGGACGCCGAATGTTCGAGCGCAGCAGTCATCCGACCCGCGTGTGCTTCGATCATGGCGCGTCCGGTCAAGACAACGGCGGCCGCCGACTCACGACCGGATCGCGTCGCCTGCTCGGAGAGCTCGTCACAAAACGCGGAGGCATCCGCCGTCCGACCTCCTTCGACTAGGGCGCACACGTGGTCGAGATGCGAGCGACTGTAACCGGGCTCACCAAAATGCATGTCGGTCAGTGCCTGATGCCACGCGTCCGTGTGCTCCACGGCGCTCGTCGCGTCGTTTCGAGACAACGCAACGAACCCGAGGACGGCATGGACGCGATGCACGACCCAGGGGTTGGTGCTCTCTGCCTCAAGCACGCCGAGCAAAACTCGCGAGGCCTCGTCGAGCTGGCCCTGGTACGCCATAGCCAAGCCGAGGTTGTAGCGCGCTTGAGTTTCTTGGCTCTGGAGTTCGCCTTGGATGGCGACCTCAAAGTGTTCGTCGGCGTAAGCGCGACCCTGCGCGAGTTGCCCCTGCCAGAGGTAGATGTGTACGAGGTGACCGAGTGCGTACGTGATGGACGAAAGATCGCCGGTTGCGCGTGCCTCTTCGAGCAATGCAAGTAGCCGGCTCTCGGCGGCGGCGATCTCGTCGGCGTATTTCAGCAGCGCCGCATAGCTGGCGTCGGCCCGATCGGATAACCGCCGCGACGGATGCGCGCGCTCGATGTCGATCGCGCACGCGAACAGCTCGTGGTCGAGCCCGCGGCCCGCTCGAAAACGCGCACCCGCGAGCTGAGCGAGTGCACCCGACAGAATCATCGGATCCGGATTATCCTGCGCGACCAGGAGATCGACGGCCTGCTGCGCGGAAGCTTCGGATACGTCGATGTCATTTGTCACGGCCGCGAGGGTCAGCAACGCTTCGGCCAACACCAGCGGGTCGTCTGCGGCCTCGGCGATCGCCACCTGCAGCCCATGCTCGGCGTCCGCCCAGCTCGTCACTTCCGTCGCGATCTCCGCAAGCCTGATCCGACGGCGGGCACGCGCCGACCCCGGTTCAGTCATCGCGATCGCGTCCGACTGTGACTGCCACGCGCCAGAGCTGTCGCCGGAACGCAGCTGCGCATCAGCAAGCCGGTCGAGACGTGCCGGGCGCAATGCAGCGTCGGTCGTGTGCTCCAAGGACAACTGCGCAAGACCTACCGCAATATCCGGGACGCCGGCGGCGAGCGCCGCGGTGACGCCGACGTCGAGATCTGCAGCGAGAGCGGCCTGCGGCTCGGTAGCCGCGAGTGCTGCGTGTCGCACGCGCTCGACGGGATCATCGGCTGCGGCAGCGAGCCGTGCGTGCAGCTGTCGACGTCGTGATGTCGTCAGGCCGTTGTACGCGGCCGCACTCAACAGCGGGTGCGCCGCTCGGATCACGCGCGCCGCTCCAATCACCGTGGGCTCGTCGACGACGACCATTCCCGCAGCTACGGCTTGTTCGATCGCGTCGGTGTCGCGATCGTCGACGGTGAAGCGCCATGCGGCCGCAGTGGCGGCGACCACGTCGGCAACCTCGGCTGGTAGGTGACGCACGCGCGCATCGACCAACGCGTTGAGCCCGGCCGGTACGGGCAACGGACTGCCGGCCTTGGGGTTGATCTCGAGTTGGTCGAGGGCACGGGCCAGTTCCAATGCATAGAGCGGGTTGCCGCCCGACGTCTCGTGCACGCGCAGCAGCATCGGCCGAGCGAGTCGGATCCCGCGGCGGGTCTGCAGCAGATCGAACAGTGCGCCAAGCGTCAACGGGCCGATCGAGACCACGGAGTATCGATCGCTCGGCAAACCCTGCAGCACCGGCAATCGCACGTCGTGGTCGCGAACGGTAGCGAGCAGGCGCGCCGGATGCAGACCTTCGATTCGCCGTAGCGCGAAGGTCACTGCCGCTGCGCTGGCCGTGTCGAGGTAGGGCAGGTCGTCGATAGCCAACAACACGGGCGCCGTGTTCGTCGCGGACTGCAATGCCGACAGCAAGGCGGTGCCGACCATGCGTTCGTCGAGCGTCTCCGACCCTTGTTTCGACCCGGTCTGCAGTGACACGACCTCGAGGGCACGCCGTTGCACGTCCGGCAACGATTCGAGCGTTGTCGGCGGCATCGTGCGCATCAGGTCGGTCATCCCGACCCACGGCAGTCGGGCCTCGGCCGACGTGGCTCGCGAAATCAGCACGTGATCGCCGGCCGCGCGTCGCTCCGCGACGATCGACTCCCAGATCGCCGTCTTACCGATGCCCGCGTCGCCCGTCAACAGGACCGCGGCCGTTCGGTCTGCCGATTCGTTGAGTGCCGCCAGGATTGCGGTCCGTTCGAAAGCGCGCCCGATGAGGTCCGCGGAATCAGCCCCACGCAGTTGTTCCGACTCGGACATCGGTCTCCCGGTGGCAGGTGAAGCGGGCGCGCCGCCAGCGTACGCCCGCCCCTCGCCGTCCCGCCCTGATCGAGGGTTTGCCCCGATTCCACGGCGAGGCTGCTCACCTAGCTTCGATGTGGCGGGAAGCCCGTCGCCGAATCGTCGAATCGTCGGAGCAGGGAGCAGCCATGCAGGTCCGAGCGCTATCAACAGCCGCAGCCATCTTGGTCGTTGGCGTCGTCGCGTTGGCGTCAGCCGCGTGCAACCCCGCAACGAAGTCGAAGGCGACACCCTCGGTGACGGTGCTGCCCGCGACCGAGACACAGGCGGACGCGGCTTCCCCGACGTCGTCGCCCAGCGCGTCGGCAGCGGGCGCGTCGACCGCATCAAGCGCGCCGGCCGTCGCGAGTGCTAGCACTGCGGCCAGCTCGGCGGCGTCAACCGCG
Source organism: Acidothermaceae bacterium (assembly GCA_036510735.1). Classification (GTDB taxonomy): domain Bacteria; phylum Actinomycetota; class Actinomycetes; order Acidothermales; family Acidothermaceae; genus PALSA-607. Next base: position 10,092 of record DATCDK010000137.1, read on the forward strand.
CCAGCGCCCGCAGCGGGCGGCGGCTCGACCGTCGACGTGTGCTCGCTCCTGACGCCAGCTCAAGCGTCGTCGATCAACGGCGTCACCTACGGAGCCGCCACGCCCCAGCACTTCGAGGCCGGCCTTGACGTCTGTGACTACAAGAACAACGGCTCTCCCGATCCCATCGACATTCAAGACCTGACCACCCAAGTGACCTCGCTATCGGGCTGCTACACCCAGTTGCGGCAATCGAACGGCCCTGGCGTCAAGGTCTCAGGCGTTGGCGACGACGCATTCGGATACGAGATCGGCATCGACGTGAAGGTGGGCAACAGGTGTGTCGAGGTCTCCGGCCTGACTTCAGCCGAATTCAAGGACAACTACGCGCCCGACGTCGCCATGGCGAAGATCATCATCGCCGGCCTGCACTAAGGCTTGCTTCCCGCGGCTCACTCCCGCGGCTTAGTCACGAACGAGTTCGGTGGGCGGGCTGCTAGCACGAGCCGTCGTCCGCGCCGTCCACTCCACACGCGGGCACGGGTTGGCGGGACTGATCTCCGCACTCTCCCCGGGCGACCATCGAAGTCCAGCGCACGCAAGAACGAGCACTGGACTTCAACGCTCCGGAGAGGGGTGGGTGCGGTCTAGACGAGCGCTGCGCGTTGGCCGATCTCGGCGGCTTCGATGCGGCTCGCCGCGTCGAGTTTGCGCAGCAGGTTCGACACGTGCACGCTCGCCGTTTTCTTGCTGATAAAGAGTTCTTCGGCGATCTGGCGGTCGGTCCGTCCCTTGGCTAGCTGCGCGAGAACCTCGATCTCGCGCGGAGTGAGTCCCAGGTCGTCGGCTGCCGAGTGGGTGGTGGACGTGATCGCCTGCTGGGCCGCGGTCAGAGTGATGCGGGCTCGCTCGGCCAGCCGTTCGATTCGCGCGATGAGTAACGGAGAGCCAGCCTCCGAGGCGGCTTGCCACGCGAGTTGTGCGCTCTCGACCGCGCTGCGTCGGTCGAGTCGGGCGCCGAGCAGGTATTCGGCTTCACGCCAACGGCAGTAGGCGGCGGCCAGTGGCTCGTGCGCGGCGTCCCATGAAGCGGCGGCCGCACGCCACAGGTCAGGATCGGGCCCGGTTACCCGACTCGCCTCTGCCCGACACAGCGCGACAATGGCGATCATCCGTGGAAACACGACGACTCGGCGGGCACTTCGGGCAGTGATGATGACGTCGACCTCGTTCAAAACATCGGTGGCGAGTCCCTGCACCTTGTCGAGGTCGAACCTTCGCCGCATGGCACGGGCGTCGTCGAGGTCGTCGGCGATACCGCGCAATCTGAGCGCGTGCATCTCGAGCATGTACAGCACGTCGTCGCTACCTACGGCGATGGTCAAGGCGCGCTCGGCCTCGTCAATTGCGGCCCGCGGCTCGCCTCGCTCCAGATGAAGCTCGGCCCGCAAGATGTGGAACCACGCGTTGGCCTTCAATGAGTCGAGGCCGCCCGATGCCACCTCGGCCATCATCAGCAGGTCGGCCGCTTGGTCGAGGCGACCGCGGCGGACGGCGAGCATCGCACGAACGCCGTAGGGGCCGAACGCGCAGCTGCCGGTTCCTCGCTCCGGTATTTGCTGCAAGAGGTCTTCGGCCTCCTCCAACCGGCCGAGGCGGATGAGAGCCTCCGCGCTGTCCTGCCCGGCGGAGCTGAGTCTCACCCCGACCATGAGGTCGCTGTCGTCGTCGTTCGCGAAGACCAATTGCGCTGCCTCTTCAAGCCGGGCGGATTGGTTGAAGATATACATCAGATTGTTGTAGGCACGGTCGAGTTGGTTGGGGTTCGCGACCTCGGTGGCGATGACGAGCGACCGCCGCACCAGCGCCAAGCCCTGCTCCGTTTCGCCTTGATCGAAGAGGCACACGCCCAGCGTGTTCGTGGCGTGGCCTTCAGCGACGCGCGCGCCAACAGCGCGCGCGGTGGCGATCGCTTCACGGGCCTTTGGGACTGCCTGGTCGTAGTCGTCCGTCAGCATCAGGCTCCGAGCCTGCTCGGCGAGGACTCCCGCTAATTCGGTAGACGGCATGTCGGGCGGCAACAGCGCCGCCGCCTTGCCCAACGCGTCGAACGCCTCGCGAGTGTCGCCTACGTCCCATGCGTTGCGAAACAGCATGGTGTAGCAAACGGCAGCTCGCCGAGGGTCAGTGGTGGGGTTCAGGGCGTTTAGCGCGTCGTGCGCAACATTGATCGAGCGCTGGATCTCCCCGCTGGCGTACGCCGCATCTGCGGTCTTCATGAGGAGATCGATGCGATTAAGCCCAAGCCAAGCCCGTGAGTCAGTCGGGATGCGATTGGCGGCCGTGAGCGCGCGCTCGAAGTAGGCATGTGCCTGGGGCATCGCAATGATGGCCACGGCGGCGTCAGCCGCCGCAACGGACGCCCTCAACGACTCGGACCAGTCGCCGGCCTCCCACCAGTGGTCGGCCAGCTCCATCGCTGCGTGGCCAGGCCCGGCGGCGCCGAGCTCAGGGTGCTGCATCAAGGCGAGTGCGACGGAGCGATGCAAACGTGCTCGCTCGCCTGGCAACAGCGCCTCGTAGACGGCCTCTCGCAACAGCGCGTGACGGAACCGGAACGAGTCAACGCCCCGATCTGCCACCAGGACTTTGAGTTCAACTGTTTCTGAGACCGCGACGTCCAGCTCATCGGCGTCGATTCGAGCAGCAGCAGACAACAGCCGGTGATGAATCGAACCGCCTGCAGTTGCTGCGACTGCGGCGACTTGCCGTGCCTGCGGAGATAGGCGCTCGATACGCATCATGGCGACGTTTCGCAGGGCGACCGGGAGTGCCTTCGCGTGTCGCGCCGCCGTCAACTCCTCGGCGAAGAAGGGGTTACCGCCGGAACGCGACAGGACGGCGTCGACGAGCGTCCAGTCCGGCGAACCTCCCACGATCCCGGCGAGCAAGGCCGCAATCTCACTCCGGTCGAGGCCGGACAGTTCGATTTGCGAGACGCGGCTGTGCCGGCCCAGCTCGCCGAGCAGGCGACGAGGGCCGCCAAGTCCCTCGACCTCGTCGGATCGATAGCTTGCGAGGAGAAGTGCGGCGTGGGCACCAAGATTGCGGGTCAAGAAGTCGATGACTTCAATGCTCGCGGAGTCGGCCCATTGCAGGTCCTCGAAGACCAACACCATCGGTGATCGCTGCGCCAGTGCGCCAACGCTCTGCAAGAGGGCTTCGAACAGTTTCGTCTTCACGAGCCCGTTCTCGGGGGCAAAGTCGAGCATGACCGTGCCGTCGGCCGGGCCGAGTTGGCGCGCTATATCGCGCAGCACGCCCACGATCGGGCCGTAGGGAAGTCCGCCACCTTCAGCCGGACTGCACGTGCCGATCCCCACAAGAGCGCCACGAGCCCGTGCTCGCACGCAAAACTCTTGGATCAGGCGCGACTTGCCCATGCCAGCGTCCCCGGCGATCAGCACTGTCGCTGTGCCACGCTGCGGCAGGGCGTCAAGCGCCGTATCGAGTTGATCGAGCTCGGCAACCCGACCGACGAATGCACCATTGGGCACCTGCTCGGCCACGGCCAAAGTGTTCCACATTGCGGACACGTTCGCTCCTTGATGAACTTCGGTCTGCAAGCGGTTAGACGAGCAGGGCGCGTTGACCGATCTCGGCAGCTTCGATGCGGCTGGATGCGTCGAGTTTGCGCAGCAGGTTTGACACGTGCACGCTCGCCGTTTTCTTGCTGATAAAGAGTTCTTCGGCGATCTGACGGTCGGTCCTGCCCTGTGCCAGCTGAGCCAGAACCTCGACCTCGCGCGGCGTGAGTCCGAGATCCTCGGCCACCGACCGAGTCGTTGCCGCGGGGATCGGTTCGGCCGCGACGAGCGTAATGCGCGCCCGCTCGGCCAGGCGCTCCACCCGTTCGCGGAACAGAGGTGCCCCCATCGCGACCGCGCAGCGCCACGCAGCTTGAGCGCTCGCGGTGGCGCGCTTCCGGTCGAGTCGCGCGTTCAGCAGGACTTCGGCCTCGCGCCAGCGGCAGTAGGCAGCCGGATAGACCTCCTGCGTGACGTCCCAGAGCGCGGCCGCTTCTCGCCACAGATCGGGGTCGGGCTCGGTCACGCGACTTGCCTCGGCGCGGCACAGTGCGACGAACGCGGTGATAGCTGGAGGCTGTGCGAATCCGCGCGCAGCGCGCGCCGCCATCAGGCCGTCCACTTCGCCCAGCATCCCGCTCGCCAATCGCTGCACCTTGTCGAGATCGATCCGACGTTGCCGGGCTCGAGAAACTTCTAGGTCATCGGCGATGGCCCGCAAGCCCAAGCTGTGCATCTCGACGAGGAGCATGTCCTCTTCAGCGCCGACGGCCGTCGTGAGCGCGCGGTCAACGTCCTCCAGGGCGGCGTGCGGTTCGCCGCGCTCGAGGTTGATCTCGGCGCGCAGCGTGTGCAACCACCCTTGCACGTTGACAGCGTCGAGCCCGCCGGACATCTCCTCGGCAGTCACAAGCAGCGCGGTGGCGTCGTCAAACAGTCCGCGTCGGATCGCAATCATCGCGCGCACTGCGAACGGCCCGAACACGCAATTTCCGCTTCCGCGGGTGATGCGTTGGAGGAGATCGTCGGCCTCCTCCAAACGGCCGAGGCGGATCAGAGACTCCGCGCTGTTTTGTCCGGCCGCCCCGAGTCGGATACCGACGAATTTGTCGTTCGTGCTGTCACCTTCGAATACCAACCCGGCGGCTTCCTCGAGGCGCCCGGCGGTGCCCAGAACGTGAGCGAGATTGTTGTAAGCACGGTAAAGCTGGTCGGGATTGCCCAGCTCCTCGGCGATCGCGAGCGACTCCCGCACGAGCGCGAGACCCTGGTCGATGTCGCCGCGGTCACCCAAAATGCAACCAAGCGTGTTGAGCGCATGACCTTCTTCCATGCGCGCACCGACGGCACGGGCGATCGCGATGGCCTCGCGGGCCTTCGCCTCGCCTTGGTCAAAATGCGACATGAGCATGAGGCTGCGAGCCTCTTCTGCGAGGATTCCGGCCAACTCGAGCGAGGGAGCATCGGCAGGCAAAAGCGCAGCCGCTTGGTGCAGCGAGTCGAGCGCTAACTGGGAGTCGCCAATGGCCCATGCATTGCGCCCGAGCATCGTGTAGCAGATGGCTGCCCGCCGCGGGTCAGTGTCGGCGTCCAATGCGTTGAGCGCTCGTCGCACTAGGTCGACAGCGCGCTGGGTTTCACCACTCATGTAACCCGCATCTGCGGCTTTCATGTCCAGATCGATGCGGTCAATGCCCTGCCAGGCATCGGAATCGGTCGAGATTCGTTCGCCTGCCGTCAGCGCACGCTCGTAATTCGCATACGCCTCGGGCATGGCAATGACGGCGGCGGCAGCATCGGCGGCGGTGACCGAGGCTCGCAGGGCCTCGGGCCAATCCGCGGCCGCCCACCAGTGCTCGGCCAACTCCATGGCTGCATATCCAGGGCCGGCTGCTCCGAGTTCGGGGTGCTCGGTCAGCGCTTGCGCGACAGCACGATGCAAGCGCGCGCGCTCGCCTGGTAGCAATGCGTCGTAGGCGGCCTCACGCAAGAGTGCGTGGCGGAAGCGGAGGGAATTCTCGTCCTGGTCGGCCACCAGAACCTTGTGCTCGACCGCTTCCGCAACCGCGGCGTCGAGCTCGTCGGCACCGACTCGGGTGGCCGCGGACAACAAGCGGTAGTGGACCGACGCGCCCGCGGCAGCTGCGACCCCGACCACGTGCGATGCCTGCGACGAGAGCCGCTCGATGCGCATCATGACGACGTTTCGTAGGACCGTCGGGAGTGCCTTGACGTGCCGCGCCGCCGCCAGTTCTTCGGCGAAGAACGGGTTGCCACCCGAACGTGTCAAGACGGCGTCGACGAGTGTCCAGTCGGGCGAACCTCCGACGATGCCGCTGAGCAGGGTCGCGATTTCGACTCGGTCGAGCCCAGACAGTTCAACTTGGGAGACCCTGGCGTGCCTGCTGAGCTCTGCCAGCAGACGGCGAAGCGCGCCGCCTCGCTCGACCTCGTCAGCTCGGTAAGTGGCAACCAGCAGCACTGGGTTGTCGTGGAGGTTGCGGGTCAGGAAGTCGATCACTTCGATGCTGGCGGAGTCGGCCCACTGCAGGTCTTCGAAAACGAGCACTACCGATGCTCGCGCCGCCAATGTCTCGACGCTTTGCAGCAGGGCCTCGAACAGTTTCGTCTTGACGAGCCCGCTCGTCGGAGCCGCGTCGGCGTCGCTTTCCGTCGGAGCAGCCAATCCGAGGGACCGTTGCGCGAAGCCGAGCACCGCTGCGACGTCACCGGCCGGCAGCTGGCGTGCTAGATCCCGCAACACACCTACAACAGGGCCATACGGAAGTCCGCCACCCTCAGCAGGCGTGCAGGCACCGATCGCGACGACGCTGCCGCGGCTGCGTGCCCGCGCGCAGAATTCTTCGATCAGGCGGGACTTTCCCATGCCGGCATCGCCGCCGAGCAGGACCGTCGCTGCGCCACGCTCGGGCAGGGCAGCCAGCGCCGATTCCAGCCGTTCGAGTTCGGCAACCCGACCGACAAATGCACCGCTGGACCCCTGCTCGGCCACAGCCAAAGTGTTCCACATGCCGGGCTCCTATGCCCCGGCCTGAACTTCGGTGATCTCGTCGGCAACCAGCCCATGGGCTTCCTTGTGACACGCATGGGCGTCCTCTGCATTGGGCGCGTCGACCAGGCAGAACACCTTGCCCGAGCCTTCGTCGAACCAGTACTGCAGGTAGTTGACGCCGTGTGCGTCCTGTACCTCGAGATCGCGGGCGTGGGCACCCGCCACGGCCTCTGCGGTCAACCCGTCAACTTTGTGGTGCACGTCCATGAACAGCGGCATCGTGAAACCTCCGGCTCGAAGCGGTGAGAGCGTCCTGTCCCAGGATCGATCCGGCCGGCCCGCAGCGCATGAGGAGATCTCCTTAGATGCGACGCTAGGTATACCTATTTCCTTAAGCCAACTCGGCGTCCCGCCTCTGCAATGCTGCGTCCCGCCCCTGCAATGCTGCGTCTCGCATTGAGTTCGTCGCAGTCGACCAATCGACGACCTTCAGTTCCGTGCGGGGTGGCTCGCCCTGGACCTGGATGCCGCGCTCCGCCAAAACGGGGTGGACGGCGGGGTGGATGTACTTGTCGAAGGCCGCGTCGCAGGCCTCCTCGGACTCCCAGATGTCGACGTAGCGCAGCGTGCCGTCGGGCTTTTCGAGCGCGAGGTGGACGAGGCAGCCGGGCAGCTTCACGTAATTCATGTTCGCCAGGATCTGCGCGTAGGCATCGGCGTCGATCGGAACGTCCTGGGTCCAGGCGTACAAGCTCATGCGTGTCTCCTATATTGATCCGAGGTATATTCGGATGGATATCGATAAGCTAGCCCTCGTGCCAGAGCAGGTCAAGCCGCGTCGTTACGACTCGAGCCGACGCAAGCTCGCCGCCGCGCAGACCCGATCGTCGATCCTCGCCGCGGCGCGCGAGCTGTTCATCAGCCACGGCTATGGGACGACGACGGTGGCCGCGATTGCCGAGCGTGCGGGGGTTGCACAAGACACTGTCTATGCCGCGGTCGGCACCAAGCCGGCGATCTTCCGGTTGCTCATCGAATCAGCGCTGTCGGGTCGCGATGAGCCCGTACCTGGGGCCCAGCGTGAGTACGCGAACCAGATGCGGGCAGCACCCGACGTCCGGTCAAAGCTGGCGATCTACGCTGCCGCCGTCACCGTGATCCAGGGTCGTCTCGCCCCGCTGTTCGTGGCGCTGCGGGCCGCCGCGAGCGCGAACCCGGAGCTCGCGCAGTTGTGGCGCGAGATCAGTGAGCGGAGGGCACGCAACATGCGGGAGCTCGCCGACGATTTGGCTACGACGGGCGAGCTGCGCGCCGACCTTGGGCGGGACGAGATCGCCGACGTCATCTGGTCGATGAACGGGTCGGAGTACTACGCGCTGTTCGTGCTCGAGCGGGGGTGGGCGCCGGAGCGGTTCCAGCGTTGGCTGCTTGACGCCTGGACCCGACTGTTGCTGCCCTGAGGCGTCCCGCCCCGCTCCCCGGCCGCGCGGCGAATTAATCCTTTTGCGTCGGCCCTGACCGCCGATAAGACATTCATGGGTCGCCCCGGATTTCGCGCGACGCAGCCTGCCCCGCTGCTCGCGTCCGTTGCTGTTGTGGCGGTGACCCTTGCGCTCCTGCCGTTTGGCGGTCGGTATCTGGGCCCCGGGCTGAGCTTCCTGCCGATGACGCTTTCGGCCGCCGCCTGCTTCGACATTCTCACTGCGTGGCTGCTGGCCGGAAACTTCCTCGATACCGGGGATCGCCGGTACCTGGTCATGGCGTGCGCTTACCTGTGGTCGCTCGTGCTGATGGGCGCGTACGCGTTCGCGTTCCCCGGAGTGATCTCCAGCCATCCGCCACTTGCGGTCACGGTGTCGATGGCTCCGTACATGTTCGTGTGCTGGCACGCGGGATTTCCGGTGCTGCTCGGCGCCGCTTGGGGTCCATGGCTTGGACCGAACGCCATCGAGACGGTCCACCCGAAGAGGCGGCGGCTGCTAGTGGGTGCTGCAGGAGCGACCATTGCGGCGGGGTTGGCGACGATTGCCACCTTCGCGGCGAACGCGCACCGGCTACCCGTGCTGATCCATGGCCTGGACCCGACGCAGTTGACCAGGGTGACGGGGCCTGTCGGCCTGCCCTTGATCTTGATCAGTTTGTTCTTCTGCGTGCGAGGTATCCGCGGTGCGAGGGGCCCTGAGCGCTGGGCGGTTGTCGCGATCGTTGGTTGCCTGTGCGACCTTTTGATCAGCTATAACTCACATTTGCGCTACAGCTTCGGCTGGTACGCAGGGCGCACGCTCGGCATGCTGTCGGCCGGCGTGGTCCTGGCCGCGATGCTCGCCTCGTTCAGGCGACTTAAAGCGACCGCTGAATTCAACGCCGCGTACGACCACCTCACCGGTTTGCCCAACCGCCGCAGTGCTCAAGACTCCTTGAACGCGATGTTCGCCCGCGGTCGCCGGATGCACACCGCGTTGGCGCTCGTTGCATTCGACCTCGACTTCTTCAAGCGAATCAACGACGAATATGGCCACGCTGCGGGCGACGCTGTTCTCCGGGCTGTCGGTCTCGCGGTCCGTACCGCGATTCGACCCAGCGACATGGTCGCGCGCATCGGCGGCGAGGAATTCCTCGTGCTGCTGCCGGACGCGAGCGACGACGACGCCCGCGTGGTGGCCGAGCGGCTGCGCACTGCACTACGCACGCTGGACTTCATCGGCCCTGACGTTGTCGTCACCGCCAGTTTCGGTGTTGCGCGTATGCAGGATTCCGACCTCGACGCCGAGCAGTTGTTGCAGCGCGCCGACCGCGCTCTATACGCCGCGAAGACCACCGGCCGCGACGGAGTCGTCGTCGCGCCCGCTATTGCACCCCTGATCGCGCAGGCATCACCAACGCTGCTGTCGTAGCTTAGCTCCCGGTCTTCGCATCCCTGGTGGTTGTTAACGCGCCCGAATTGTCGGCTCTCAACAACCCTCAGGGATGCGAAGAAGCCTTTGGCGCGGCGTCGAGCAGGGTTTCGGCAATTGCGCGGGCGGCGACGCCGGTGGCCGCGGTGCGGTCCATCCGGGCGCCGACCGTTGCCCCGTCGTAGAGCAGGACGAACTGCTCCGCGAGGCCGGCAGGGTCGGCGACTCCCGCTGCTGCCGCCAGTTCCGTGAACAGCCGTCGGGTCCAGGCGCGCGATTCGTCGCTGACCTCTTCGACCGGGCCGCCGGGCAGGCTCTCCGCGCTCGCGTTCATGAATGCGCAACCGCGGAAACCAGGCTCAGCGGCAACCGAACCCAGCGCGTCAAACACTCCGAGTAAGCGTTCGCGAGGCGTGTCATAGCGGGCGATGAAGCCAGTGACCCGCTCCTGCCGCGCCCTGTAGCGGCCCTCGAGATAGGCGCGGATGAGTTCATCCTTGCTGCCGAACGTGTTGTAGAGCGACGCCTTGGCGACGCCGGCGCGCTCGATGATCCGGTCGATGCCGACCGTGTGGACGCCCTCGTCGTAGAACAGCTCGTCGGCGGCGGTAAGTAGCCGGTCGCGGGCTGAGAGCCGGTCCGGAGTGCGGGTCGCGGCGGTCGTCACGGTCGATCGAACGGTCGCGCTAGGGGTGCTCGTGGAAGCCATGACTTGACAATAACAGACCGGTCTGTCTACTGTCACTATCTGCACAGACCTGTCTAATCAATACGCGGGTCAGCGATGGCGTCCCGCAGGCGAAGGAAGCTCCGATGGCAACGCTGACAGACAACCCGACTGACACCCTGACCACCGCCCCGACCGACCGCAGCGGGAACGAGCGGACGCGCCCAGTCCACCCGAGCCGCCGGCTGCCGAAGTCGGTCGCGTTCTCTCTGCAGGTGTCGATGCTGGTGTCGCTGCTCGGGGCGGCCAGTGCGCCGACCCCGCTGTACCGCGTCTACCAGAGCGAGTGGGGCTTCTCTCCGATCGCGATCACCGTGGTCTTCGGTGTGTACGCGCTCGCAGTTCTCGGCGCGCTGCTCACGGTCGGATCGCTCTCTGACCACATCGGACGCCGACCGGTGCTGCTCTCGGCGATCGCTCTCCAGGTTGCCTCGCTGATCGTCTTCACAACAGCGGGAAGCGTGACGACGTTGCTCGTCGCGCGCATCGTCCAGGGCCTCTCGACGGGCGCCGCGATCGGCGCGCTCGGTGCTGGCCTGCTCGACATCGACCGTGCGAAGGGCACCGTCGCAAACGGGGTCGGCGCGGTTTCGGGAACAGCATCCGGCGCGCTCGGATCAGCGCTCCTGGTGCAGTTCTTGCCGGAGCCCACTCACCTGGTCTACCTGGTACTTATTGCTGTCTTCTTGCTGCAGGGTCTCGGGGTCACGCTGATGCGCGAGACGGCCACTCCCAAGGCGGGCGCGCTTGCCTCGCTACGGCCACAACTCGCCGTCCCGCCTGCTGCTCGTCGTCCTTTGTTGTTCGTTGCAGCGGCGCTGGTGGCGGTGTGGGCCCTCGCCGGTTTCTACGGCTCGCTCGGTCCGACGCTCGTGCACGTCGTTACCGGATCGAACTCGGTCGTGCTCGGCGGGCTGTCGCTGTTCACCATCGCCGCGAGCGCCGCCGTGACGCTGCTGCTCATCAGGAGCATGACCGCACGCGCCGTGATGGTGCTCGGAACTTCCTCCTTGGTCGTCGGTGTCGGGATCACGTTGCTGGCCATCACGCACGCATCGGCGGCCGGGTTCTTCTTCGGAAGCGCGATCGCCGGCATCGGTTTCGGCGCCGGATTCCAGGGTGCGCTGCGCAGCGTCTTGCCCTTGGCCGCGATGCACGAGCGGGCCGGCGTGCTCTCCGCGATCTACGTCGTCTGCTACCTCGCGATGGGCCTGCCGGCCGTGGGCGCGGGCTTCCTCGTCGAGCACCTTGGCGTGCTGACGACGGCGCGCGAGTACGGCCTCGTCGTGATGGTTTTGGCAGCGATCGCCCTGGCAGATGTGGCCCGGCCCCGCCGCGAGCGCGCGCTGGCCTGACCGCCATGCCCAGCGACGGACTGACGGCCGGACGCGTGGTCGCGATTCCTCACTGATGCAGCTCGACTCCTCACAAATTCAGGTTCTGCGAGGCCACAAACCTGCATTTGTGAGGAGTCGGAGCTCGTGCGGTCGCTGAAACCTGAATCTGTGAGGAGTCGGCGCCTCAGCTGGCCCGACCGCCATTACCTGGCTGTTACGCGTACGCGATGGAGTGCGAGTCCGTTACACCGGCGCTCGGAGGTCACTCGTGTCCAGGCGGGGCGGGTCGAGGCGGCACGGCGGACAGCAGCGCGACGGCGAGCCCGCCGCCGTCCGCCGCGCTCAACGTCGCGACGCCGACCAGCTCGCTCCGCAACTCCGCGCGCAACGCGACGACAGCACTGGCGAGCGGGGCGGGAGCCGGCCGGTCGCCTCGCTCCCTGATGACGGCGGCAGTGGCGAGAAGAGTGGCGAGGTCGCTGGCAGCACCGCCAGCGGTGCGCAAGACGAGGGCGGCGGTCTCAAGGCAGATCGCCAGGGGGAACTCGAAGGTGATCGAGAAGGCGGCGTCGAGGGCGGCGAGGGTTCGGTCAGCAGCGCCCGCGATGTCGCCCCTGGCAAGCAGCGCCCGCGCAAGAATCGACCGGATCAGCGGCACTTCCCGTTCGACGCCTAGCTCGGTCGCCTCGTGGTCGGCCGCCTCGCCGAAGTCGACCGCGGCGTCGAGGTCACCGTCGGCCAACGAAAGTCCGGCAGAGGTAGACAGCAGCACGACTCGCGCAATGCGGCGGCTGTCGACATGCATAGGACGAGCCTCTGCGACGTACGCGCGCGATTCGTCAAGCGCGCCCACCTGGTAACACACCATCGCTGCGGTCGGCATTGCCGCGGCCAACTGCTCGAGCGAGCCGTCGGCTCTGCACAACGCAATCGCGTCGGCAGCGTAACGCGCGGCCTCGGGTGCACCGCGTTCCGACAAGACGCTGCCCATGCCCATTGCGGCCGTCACCTGAAGGTCAGTGCTGAAAGGCTGCGCGGCGCCAATCGCACGAGCCACATAGTCGAGTGCTTCGGCACCGCGGTCGAGATCGTCGAGCAGTCCGGCCAGGTAGATCAGCGAATGCGCGGTGTACGGAGACTCGACCCCCTCAAGCAGTCGCACCACGGTCTCGAGTTCGCTGATCGCGTTCGCGGTGTCGCCCGACCAGTAGTCGAGGTAGCCCATCGCGTAGGTGGCATACGGCGTCCACTCACTTTCGGCGCCGTCGCCAAGCAATCGCGATAGCCAATAACGGCCCTCCGCGACGTTCGTTGCGGCCCAGTAGCGATGCAGGCGAAAGGCGAGTTCGAGGCATCGGTCGCGGTCGGTGCTGCCCTGCATCGCGGCGCCGAAGAGCGAGCGAATGGAGCCGAGCATGTCGGTGATCGCTTCGCGGTAGCCGGCCGGCGAGACCCTTGCGTCGTCGGGCAATGCGGCGCGCACCGCGTCGGCAAGTCGATCGAACGCAGCGCCCTCCTCGCCACGTTCGACGAGCAGTTCGCGCGCAAAGCGATGCAGGTCGTCGTCCTGGTGATAGCGCCATCGCGCACCCGTGCGATCAACGGCGAGCAGGCCTCGCGCCGTGAGCTCACGCAAGATGCGGACCACCCGCACCGGCGCGATCGGTCCGCCGGACACCACCGCCCGGATCAGCGGCAAACCCACCGGACCGTCGAGAACCGCGAGGCGACGGTAGACGGCCGCTTCGTCGTCGTCCAGCAAGGCATAACTACCGCGGACGACGCGGCGCAGCCGATCCTCTCCGTCGACGAGCACGTCGGAGAGATGGTCGAGCAAGTCGCCGACCGGCATCGCCGACAGCTGGGCGGCGACCAGTTCAAGCGCCAACGGCAGGCCGCCGCATTGGCCGAGCAGCAACGCCACGTGCGGTGCGAGCCGTTCATCGACCTGCAAGTCGCCGCCGCTGTCATGCACGCGGTCGATCAGAATCCGCACCTGCGCACTGGCCAGCAATGCGGCCGGGTCGTCGCTCGTTGGCGCATCGAGGGGTTCGACGGTGATGACTCGCTCGCCTTCGAGCGAGAGCGGTACGCGGCTGGTCACGACGAGTGTGAGGTGCGGGCAACTTGCGAGTAGCGCGCTCGCCAATGACGCGACACCGTCGACGACGATCTCGCAGCCGTCGAGCACGAGCAGAACCCGCCCGAGCGGCGCCAAGTGTTCAGCCAGGACGGCGGTTGCGTCGTCGGTGCCGAGTGCGACGCCGACCTCCAACGCGACAGTCGACGCCACCAGGGCGTCCTCCGCAACCGGCGCGAGTGACACCCACAACCGGCCGCCCACGAAGTCACGCCGAGCTGCCGCAACCCGTACCGCAAGGCGAGATTTGCCGACGCCACCTCGGCCCGCGACAGTGACGAGGCCGGATTGCGAAAGAGCCGCGTCGAGTTGTGCGACCTCGCGATCGCGGGCGATGAAGGTCGATGTCATGACGGGCAACCGAGCGGCCGACGACGCACTCTGGTCGCGCAGTGCCGCGAGGTAGACCTCGACGGTCTCCGCGGCGGGGTCGATGCCGAGCTGTTCCGCAAGCTCAGCGCGACATTGCTCGTACGCCTGCACGGCGCCCGCGCGATCGCCCGACGCGTCGAGCGCGCGGATCAGCGAACGGTGGGCGCGTTCGTCGAGCGGTGTCTTGGTGACGGCCCGTCTGGCGGCCGCGATCGCCGTGTGGTGATCGCCAACCCGGCCGGCCGCGTCGACGGTCAGTTCGAGTGCTCGGGCCGCCGTCGCGTCGGCGGCGGTGCGGTGCGGCCCCAGCCACTCGGCGTCCTCGCCCGGAAGCAGTTGATCGCCGGTCTGGTCGGCGATCGACTCCACCAACTCGAGCGCGGCAGCGGCTCGTCCGTCGGCGAGCAATTCAGCCGCCCGCCTGATCGCCTGTTCCGCGACCCTGACGTCGACCTCGATGCCAGGCGCAAGCTGATAGCCGGACGGCGCGGTGCTGACCACGCGCTGATCGCCGCCGTCGATCGGGGCGAGCACCGTACGCAGGCCGCGCACGACCCCGCGCAACGCGACCTGCCAAGTAGCGGGGAGTTCGTCCGCCCAGATCATCGACGCGAGCCGGTCTGCCGGTATCGCCTGTTGCGAGAGCGCGAGGGCGACGAGTGCGACCCGGGCGCGGCGGCCGCCGAGAGCTTGGCCACCGACGAGACCGTCGCCATTGCTGACGGACACCTGGCCGAGCACGTCGATCCGCATCGACGAAATGGTAGGCGGCTCCCTGGGCGGGCGAATTACCGGGACGTTACGCGCGAGGGCTGGACTGTCTGCCAAGCAGCAGGTCCGAGCAACCCAGGGGAGTCCCGATGTCGACGAAATCGCGCAGCACAGGCTTGGTCAGCATCGCCTTGATGGCGACGACGGCATGCCTCTTGACCGGCTGCAGCAAGAGCAAGGCATCGTCTGGGGCCGGGGATCCGGGCGCTGCCCTCGCTGCTGCTGGCGCTTCTGCTGCCGCCGCAGCGGGCGTCTCCGTGCCGGCCGGCGCGGCAGCGGCGATCGCTGGCGCCACCGGGAAAGGCGGTCCGCTCGACGAGTCGAAGCTGTGTGCAGCGGTCAAGCCGGCCGACGTCCAGGCTCTGATGAAGGCAACCGTGACACCGGTCGTCAACAACCCGGGTGAGTGCTCGTGGTACGGCGGCGACCTCAAGATCGACATTTACGCCAACGACCCGACGCAGAAGTACTACCAGAACCCGGTGAACGGTCCTGGCACGACGCCGCTGACGGGCGTCGGCGACCAGGCGCAGTGGTTCGCGCCGGTGCTCGGAAAGACGACACCGTGGATCGAGGCGCACAAGGGTTCACTCACCTGCACCGTGTCACCGGCCGACCCGCCGGAGACGACGCTGCCCTACACCGGCAGTGACCCGTTCTACACGATCGCGCCTGCCGACTCGGCTGCCTACGCGGCCAAAGAAGGCGCGCTCTGCAACGACATCTTCGCCGCGAGCTAGACGTCAGCTGACCGGCGTCCGGTCTAGACGACTTCGGCGAGCTTGCCCGTTGCGACGTCGAAGATGAAGCCGCGGATCTTGTCGGTGTAAGCGATGAAGGGATTCGACCGCAGCCGCAACACCGACTGCCGCAGATCCTCTTCGAGATCGGTGAACGAGTCGAACGACCAGTCGGGCTTAAATCCGACCTCTGCCTGGAGTTCGGCCTTGAATTTCATCTCGTCGAGCCCGAGGTTCGCGCAGTCGGTGTGGTGGATCAGGATGATCTCGCGGGTGCCGGTCACTCGCTGGCTGATGGTGAGCGAGCGGATCACGTCCGGGCTGATCACGCCGCCGCCGTTGCGGATGACATGCGCGTCGCCGACGCGCAGGCCAAGAATGCCGTGGACGTCGATGCGCGAGTCCATGCACGCGACCACCGCGAGTCTCTTCGCCGGGCGGATCGGCACCATGCCGGTGAAGGTCTCGGCGTACCGGCGGTTGTTGTCGAGAAGCTCATCGATGACAGACATGCCAGTCATCGTTTCACGACGCGCGGCCTCGGCGCCGTCGACCATGGCGCTCAACGGGCGTTCTTGCGCCCGCTGAGGACCAATGCCCCTCACGCCCGTGCCCAATTGGTGGGGGTCGTGGCGCCGGAGACTCCGATGCGGTGGGCCTCTGGCAGGGCGAAGGTGAAGTCGCGGCGCCCCCACGGCCGGATCTGCGGGTCGAAAAGGTCAGCCGCATCGTGCGGCGGATCCAACGGACGAAGCACGAGCCGCGCGGTAGATAATTCGGCAATCACCAGCGGTGGTGTCGGGTCGTTCACGCGCCGAGAATAACTGGCTGGCGTTTATCAGAGGAGGGCTCGTGGCCGCGACGGTCAGCATCGACGGCGGTGTCTTGACGGTTGTGATGCACGGGCTCGACAAGCTGTGGAGCATGAAGAGCCAGCTCGACATTCCCTTGGCCCACGTGCGTGGCGCGTCCGTTGATCCATCGATCGTGCATGAGTCCAAGGGTTGGCGCGGACCGGGCAGCAACGTGCCCGGCGTCATCACGGCGGGCACGTTCCACCAGCACGGCGAACTCATCTTTTGGGATGTCCACCGTGGTGACAACGCCGTCGTGATCGAGCTCGAGCACGACAGCTTCGAGCGGTTGGTGATCGAGGTCGACGATCCGTTGGCGACGGTTCAACTCATCCAGCGTGCGATTGCCGGCAGGGCTGGTTCGGCTGACCGCTGACGATACGGACGACGATCCCGCGCGAAGCGGGAACCATGCAGGTGGGTTGAGCGGCGAGCGCAAGCGGCTGCTTGCTGACATCAGGCCGATACGGGAATCCCCGGAGTACCGGCGGCTGTGGATCGCGCAGTCGCTGTCGGCGATGGGCAACCAGATGACCAACGTCGCGGTGCCCGTGCAGGTCTACGCGATGACCCATTCCTCCTTCGCGGTCGGTGCGATCGGACTCGCGGTTGCGATTCCGCTGATCGCGGTCGGGCTGCTGGGCGGCTCGCTCGCTGACGCGGTCGACCGGCGAAAGTTGGTGCTGCTGACCAGCTCCGGGCTTACGCTGCTGTCGTTTGTGTTTGCGTTGCAGGCGGCTCTCAACTTGCGGCAGCTGTGGCTGCTGTACGTCGTCATCGCCTTGCAGGGATGCCTTTTTGCCATCGACCAGCCGGCTCGATCCACCTTCATTCCGCGATTGCTGCCGCCGGCCCGGATTCCGGCGGCCACGGCGATGAACCAACTGTCGTATCAACTCAGTGGCACGATTGGTCCGCTGCTCGCGGGCGTCGTCATCGCTGCCGCTGGACTCAAGGCCGCATACGCGACCGACACTGCGACGTTCTTCGTTCCTATCTACGCGATCGTGAAGTTGCGCCCGATGCCGCCGCAGGGTGGTGGTGCTCCCCCAGGATTTGCTGCCGTGGCTGAAGGTTTGCGTTGGGCCCGGCGGCACCGGGTGATCGCCATGATTTTCCTCGTCGACCTGAACGCGATGATCTTCGGGATGCCGCGGGCGATCTTCCCAGCCCTGGCGGCCACCCACTTCGGTGGCGGTGCACGGACGGTCGGCTTGCTTTATGCGGCGCCGGCCATCGGCGGACTCATCGGTGCGGCGTTCTCAGGGCCACTGGCCCACGTTCGCCGTCAGGGGCTAGCGGTGCTCGTGTCGATTGTCGTGTGGGGAGGGTCGATCGCGGGCTTCAGTGTGAGCCGCTCGTTGTTGCTCGGCGCAGTCTTGCTGGCGGTCGCGGGGGCGTCCGACATGGTGAGCGCGGTCTTTCGATCGACGATCCTGCTGCAGAACGTGCCCGACGCCTTGCTTGGGCGACTGAGCGCGGCCAACTTCGTGGTGGTCTCCGGGGGTCCGCGCCTCGGCGACCTGGAGGCTGGCGGCGTGGCTGCGCTCACGAGTCCGGTGTTCAGCGCGGTCAGTGGTGGGCTGGCGTGCATCGTCGGTGTGGTGCTGCTCGGGCTGGCCGTGCCCGCGTTCGCCCGCTACCGGTCCAGCAGTCCCCTGCCCCCGAATCCGACTCCGCCCGCTGATCTCCCGCCCGCCGCGAGCTGACCCTCGGGTCACGTTGGCTCACCCTTTTGGCTCAGCGCTCACGCGCACCTGCCGATGGGGCGGCACCAGACCCAACTGCAGGCCCTCGATGAGGACGGACCGATGCCCAGACGTAGCCGCGCGCCGATGTCGCCTGGCCGCGCTGCGCTTGAGTCTTTCGACGCGTTCGAGATCCTGGAGAAGGCGCCGCGCTGCGTCATCGTTATCGATGAGCAGGCAACGGTGGTGTACCAGAACGCGGCGTCGCGCGAACTCGACGACCGGATGCGTGCCGCACACGGCGAGGCGCTGCTCGACGCCGTCCGTGCTGCTCTCGCCGATTCACGGTCCGGGGGCCATTACCCGCTCACCGTGCCGGTCCTCGCGAAGACGCGGTCGGGTCAGGCACACGCTGATGTGACGGTCGACCGCATCGCCGGCGGATTCGTCGCCAGCTGGTCGGACCGAACGCACACACGCGAGGGCGGCCAGGTGGTCACGAAGGTTGCGACCGACCTCCTCTCGACCGCCGAGTCATGCACCGTGTTCGCCGACTTGTTGGCGAGCGCAGTCTCCGAGGTATCGGAGCAGGCATACGCGGTGGCGACCGGCTCGGACCAACTGACCGACAGCATTCAAGAGATCGCGAGCAGCGCGGCTACTGCTGTCGGCAACACAGCCGGTGCGGTGCGTTCGGCACAGTCGGCAACGGACCTCGTCGCTCGCCTCAGCGAATCGAGTGATCGCATCGGCGTGGTCAGTAAGTTGATCGGCTCGATTGCTGGTCAGACGAACTTGCTCGCCTTGAACGCGACGATCGAAGCTGCCAGAGCGGGTCAGGCCGGAAGAGGATTTGCTGTCGTCGCGAGCGAAGTGAAGACCCTCGCGCGACGCAGCGCCGAAGCGACCGAGGACATTACGAGCACCGTCGCGGCTATCCAGGCAGACACTGCAGCGGCCGCAGCCGCTCTCGCGGAAATCGTGCACGCCATCGAGATGATGGATTCAGAGCAGACCACGATCGCGAGCGCGGTCGAGGAGCAAAGCATGACGGCAGCCGAGATCGGCGCCCGGGTCTCGGCCGTTGCACGAGCAGCTGAGTCCTCATCGTCAGCACTCATCGGGTTGCGCGAGGCGGCCAACGTTGTCGCCGCGAAGTCGCACGAACTCCGCGCACTGGTCTAGCGGTGCGGCTGTCGCTTGACGGCCTTGTAGAAAACCTTGGCACGCGCATGTTCCAACGCGCGGGCGCGACCATCGCGACGGGTCTCGAGCCGCCGCTGCTCACGCAGCAACTTCTCGTAGTCGTCAAACCGACCGGCCTCTAGATCGCCTTCGGCGATTGCTCGGCCGACTGCGCACCCGGGCTCGCCATGATGCGCGCAATCGGCGAATCGGCAGTCGGCGGCGAACTCGACGATGTCGGCGAACGCGGCACCGATGCCCTCCTCGGCTTCCCACAAGGCGAGGCCGCGAAGTCCCGGTGTATCGATCGCCACGGCGCCCGACGGCAAGACCACAAGTTCGCGCGCGGTCGTGGTGTGCCGCCCTTTCCCGTCGTCGCGGATCGCGCCGGTCTGCAACGCGAATGCGCCCGCACCCAAAGCATTTGTCAGCGTCGACTTGCCTGCACCTGATGGTCCGATCATCGCGACCGTTTGCCCGGACGCGAGATACGCGACGAGTGCATCGAGGCCCTCGCCGGTTGCGGCGCTCACTGCGAAAACGTCAGCGCTCACCGCGTCGGCCTGGGCAGCAGCGACTCGCTCCGCGACGTTAGTCGCGATGTCGGCCTTCGTCAGCAGGACGACGGGTGTGGCGCCCGATTGCCACGCCATCGCGAGGGAGCGCTGCAGCAGCCGAGGGCGCGGCCGCCCGACGAGCGGCGCCACAATGAACACGGTGTCAACGTTCGCGGCGACGACCTGCGCGACAGTCTGGCGATTGCTGCTCGACCGTTCGAAAGTCGATCGCCGACGAAGGACGGCGACCGCGACGGTGCCGTCGAGCCCAACCCAGTCACCGACGGCGGGTGTACCGACTGGCTCGCCAGGGCCAGGGTCCTCTTCGAACAGCCGGCCCGACGGGCGCACACGCGTCGAGGCGGATCCGGTGAACACCGTCAAAGCACCCCGGTCCACGCGAGCCACGCGAGCGGGCGTGAGTTCGATGCCGCGCGCCGATGACAGCGAAGCCAGCTCGGCGGCACGTGAATCGTCCCAGCCGAGTACAGCTAAGGACGGCGAATCAAGGGTGTCATCCGACGCCGAATCAAGGGCGTCGGACGATGAGTCGAAGGACATCGAGCGCTCCTGCGAAGTGAGGTGGGCGCTCGGTATGGCGTCAGGCGATACCGAGCGAGAGGGCGGCGCGCACAACGACGAAGACGGTCATAGTGGCCACCTCCTCTCCGACTCGGTGATCCGCGAACAGTAAGCCCAGCGCAACGGCACGCGCCACGGAATTACCGCGCTGCACAATTATCGCAGCCGGTGCGGGGGTCCGATCCGGACGTCGACTCCGGGCGAGTGGTGCACCAGCGGCTCGCCGACGGGCTGCGGAAGTCCGGCCGCGGCCACCAATCCGTCATCGACGAAGCGAGCCGTCGCGCGGTGCAGCACCCACGGGTCATGTTGCGCAATGCCGTAGCGCCGCCAACTCCCAGCGCCCGCCCGCGAATATGCCGACGCGGAAAATCCGCGGAACGCCCCAGGGCCGGTGATGCTGAACAACCGCCATCGAGCGGTGAGGAAATGGTCGTGCTGCGTGAGTTCGCTTGGCTTGAACGGCGGCCCGATGTCGATGGTCACGTTGCTAGTTGCGCCAGGGGGGCCCGGCCACCGTCGTGCACACGAGTACATCACCACGTCGCCAGAACGCTCCAACGACATGCGCGACCACATGTAGGGCAACCGAAAAGTAGCGCGCGCTGTCAGCACCGCGCCGAGTCGCGATGCATCAAGAGAGAAGAACCAGATGCCCGGCCGGCCGTACTCGTCGATCACGTAGGTCCGTACGTTGGTCTCGCAAAACCGCGACGCCCAGGGCAGCGACGGAGTACGCGGCAGGCTCACCAGCATGTTGAACGGAACGAGACCGACCCATGCCTTTCCGTCGAACGTATCGAGCGTGAGCCCGACCGGTAGCAGCCGCGCGACGACGTCCGGCTCATAGGACCAATGCAAGAACGTCAACGTGTCCCAGCGGTGCATCATCACCGGGTGCGCGACGTCGACCGGGCACACCGGGCCGTACGCTTCGACGTCCGATGGGCTCGGCATAGAGCCCATACTGTCGGACGCCGATCAGCTGCCCTTCGTCGCCTTCTCTCGCTCGATTTCGCGCAAGGCCCAAGCCTTGTGTTCGCGCTGCGCCCATGAGGTGGAGACGTATCCAGTGCGCATACCGCGCAACGCGTACGGATCGCGATTGGCCATGTACATGTGGCCGAGCACGAGGGCCAGAATTGCGTAGGACATCCAGTCGTGTACGAACGTTGCGCCGGTACGAAGCGAGACCGGCCAGGCGTTTGCAAAGCGCATGATGAGTCCCGTGCCGAGCATCGTGAAGATTGCGCCGAGCTGGAAGTTCGCGTTGAGTTTCTGACCGGCGTTGAACTTGCCTACCGGGATCGTGCCGGCACGACGTTGCCGCGACCGCAGCCACTTCCAGTCGTTGCGGGTGAAGCGGTTGAGGCGACCAGCGTCGGTGCGAAAAGCCTTTGATAGCAAGCCGGCAAGGATCGGGATCGGCAAGCTGATGCCGGCGATGACGTGGATCCATTCGACGAGGGCGCGATTTCCGAACAACTGCGACAGTACGTCGACGTAGAGAATCGCCGCCGTCGCGAGGCAGATGCCCATCAGGATGGCCGTCGCGCGATGCACCCAGCGCTCCCCGCGGGTGAACCGCAGGAGTTCAGCAGGTGGATGCGTCGTCGTCATGCTCAGCTCGTTGGCGCATCGTCGTCGCGGCCGTTCGACTTGCCTACCCACGCGTCGACGTCGTAGCCCTCGTCCTCCCAGTAGCCCGGCGTTACCTTGTTAGCCAGCGTGATGCCGCCCAACCACTTGCACGACTTGTAGCCGTACATCGGGGCAACATAGAGCCGGACCGGGCCGCCGTGGTCACGGGCGACGGGCGCGCCGAGCATCGTCAGCGCGACGATGATGTCGCGTCGCTGCGCCTGCGCGAGCGTCAGGCTTTCGGTATAGACGCCGTCGAACGAGGTGAACTCAAGTGCCGTGGCGGTGCTCTTGACGCCGACGTGGTCGAGCAGGTCGGGCAAGGCGACTCCCGACCAGTGCACCTGTGGCACCCGCCAGCCGGTCACACACTGGAAGTCCTTGATGAGGTTGGTCTGCGGCATGGCCTGGAGATCGGCATAGCTCAACGTCGTCGGCCGATCGACGAGGCCACCGACCGTGAGCTGGTAGTCGGCGATCGTGCGCTCCGGTTCCGAGGAAGCGACGTTGTAGTAGCGGAATCTGTCGACGGCGGGCAGCAGATTCGACAGTCCGGTCGGGTCGTTGCGGACGACCGGATCCAAGACGTCGCTTTGGGCGTTCTCGAGCTGCTTGCCGAAGATGACGCCAACGGCCCCGAGGCCGAGCATGCCAAGCACAATGCGGCGGCCGATGGGTCGGCCCGCGCCATCGATCTCAGGCGCGACTTCTGGCTCGCCGTCCTGGGATACAGGAGCTGGCGGCCGCTCGTCGTCGTCCCACGGGCGGTTCATCTTTCTATGATGCGCTCGCGACAACGCGCGAAGTGGGCGCAGTGGCCCTAGGGGTCATTACGAAACACGAACGGGTGGCCACACCAATCGGCGTGGACCACCCGGACGCTGCGAACTCAGACGGGGCGGACGTTCTCCGCCTGCGGGCCCTTCGGGCCCTGCGTGATGTCGAAGTCGACTTTCTGGTTCTCTTCGAGGCTGCGGTAGCCGTCGGACTGGATGGCCGAGTAGTGGACGAAGACGTCTGCGCCGCCCTCGACGGCGATGAAGCCGAAGCCCTTCTCAGCGTTGAACCACTTCACTACACCTTGCGTCACGTGCTCTCCCTAACCAGGATTCGGTCCCCGCACCTCGCGGTCACCGGGCCGGCGTGGG
>DATCDK010000138.1:0-2637 GCA_036510735.1 Acidothermaceae bacterium
TGCTGTCGGCGAACACCTCGAGCACGGCGTCCCCGATGCCACCCTCGGCGTGGTGGTCCTCGACGGTGACGAGTATGCCCGTCGCCTCAGCCGCTTCGATCAAGGTCTGCTCGTCGATCGGCTTGACCGAGTAGAGGTCGACCACCCGCGCCGCCACTCCCTCCGCGGCCAGCTCCTCAGCGGCGGCAAGCGCCTCGTGCAGAGTGATGCCCGCCGCGACGAGGGTGACCTCATCGTCCTCGGAGGAGCGTATGACGTGCGAGCCGCCGATCTGAAACTCCTCGTCGGGCGGGTAGAGCACGGGCGTCGACGCGCGCGTCGTTCGCAGGTAGGAGACCCCGGTCTGCTCGACCATCGCCTGGACGAGCTTCGCGGTCTGGTTCGCACACGATGGGTACAGGACCGTGCTGCCGTGCACCGAGCGCAGCGCCGCGATGTCCTCGAGGCCCATCTGCGAAGGGCCGTCCTGGCCGATCGAGACGCCGCAGTGCGAGCCGACCAGCCGGATGTCGGCACGACTGACGGCGGCCATCCGGATGAAGTCATAAGCGCGCGAGAGGAACGCCGCGAAAGTGGCCGCGAACGGCACCCAGCCGCGCACCTGAAAGCCGACGGCGGTCGCGATCAGCTGCTGCTCGGCGATGTACATCTCAAAGTAGCGTTCGGGATGCGCGTCGGCGAAAAGTTCGGTGTAGGTCGAGTTGCCGACTTCGCCGTCCAGCGCGACGATCCGCCCGTCCGAGGCGCCAAGCGCGGCAAGCGCCTCGCCGAAACCCAGGCGGGTCGCCACCTCCTCACCTACCTTCCAGCTCGCCGCGGGTGCTGGCCCGGTTGCGAACCGATGCGGCTGCGCGCCGTCGGCGGGAACGCTCGTGTGCACAGTCAGCTCGCGTAGTCCGCCGAGCTCTGCGATTGCCGCATCGGGGTCCTCGAGTGGCTTGCCGTGAAAGCCGTTGCGATTCTCGACCGCGCTCACGCCCTTGCCCTTGACTGTCCGTGCGATGATCGCGACCGGCTGGCCGTCGCCCGCGAGCGCCTGCTCGTAAGCTTGGTCGATCTCCTGGACGTCGTGGCCGTCGATCTCGAGCGCGCGCCAGCCGAACGCCTGAGCCCGCCGCGCGTAGGCGGCCGTGTCCCAGCCCAACATCGTCTCGCCACGCTGGCCGAGACGGTTCACGTCGATGACCGCGATCAGATTGTCCAGCCCCTCGTGGCTGGCGTGATCGAAGGCCTCCCAGATCGAACCCTCCGCCATCTCGCTATCGCCACAGAGCACCCAGACCCGGTAGGGCACCCGATCCAGACGCTTGCCCGCTAGCGCGACCCCGACGGCACACGGCAGCCCCTGACCGAGCGAACCGGTCGCCACATCGACCCACGGGATCTCCGGCGTCGGATGACCCTGCAGGCGGCTCCCGAGCTTCCTGAAGCTCAACAGCTCCTCGTCTGAGATCGCGCCCGCGGCCTTATACAGCGAGTAGAGCAGCGGCGACGCGTGACCCTTAGAGAAGATCAGATGGTCGTTCAGCGGCTCCGCCGGCCGATCGAAGTCATAGCGCAGGTACTTCGCGAGCAGCACCGCCATCAAATCCGCCGCCGACATTGACGACGTCGGATGACCAGAACCCGCGGCGGCGGCCGCACGAACAGAGTCGACACGCAACTGCTGGCCCAGCTCTGAGAACCGCTCATGCTCACTCACCAAACCGCCTCCTTCACCTCACACGCTCGCAAACCCAAGACCGTCCTTCCCACCACTAGCGTCGTCTCAGGCCCGGGTCTTACCGTCGGTCACGCGTTTGCGGCGCAGAGGACTTTGGGGACGCCTCAGTGGGGTGGCAGGTCAGACAGCTCGCCGAATGCGCTCTGCCTGTTCGGCGCCATGGGGTGCAGCACGGTCTCGATCGGGATCGCGTGCTCGCCTTGGGGCATGACGTCGTGGGCGTCGCCGACCTGGCTGGAGAGGTAGGGAGCGAGGTAGCGCCCGCTGATCTTGTCTGGCGGCCACCACAATGCCTCCCGCGAGATGGTTGAGTCATCGCCCGCGCCGCCGCTGATGTCTGCGCGCAAGTAGCGCTCCCGCCCACCGGTCAGCAAGATCCCGCGCAGGATCGGCCGAAACGGCTGCGGGTCGACGTCGGCGCCCACCGACGCCGCGATCGCTTCGGCGACGGCGTCGGCCTGCTGGGCGGCCAGGCCACCATGCTTGATCGGGAACGCCGTCATGTCACCCGCGGCGAACACATCATCCAGGCCGGCGAGGCGGCCGTGAGCATCGGTGTCGACGAACCCGTCCGCGTCGCAGGGGATACCGCGCAGTCGTGGGCCGACCAGACGCGGCACGGTAACAACGCGGTCAACGCGCATGCCACGGTCGCCGGGAGAGATGTCCAGCCATTCGCGGCGGCTCGGCTCGCCGTAGCTGCTCGTGTGCAACCTCACCCCATGCTCGTCCAAGAGTCGGCGGATCGCGACGCTGGCAGGGTGACCGAAGATCCCGAGGGGCTCCTCCTCGGGGGTGATCAGGCTCAGCTCGACCTCCGTGCGGTCGTGCGCGGCACACTGCGCTGCGGTCATCAAGGCGAGGTCATACAACGGCAGCGGCCAGCTCGCGCCGGCCGGCTTGACGAACGCCAC
>DATCDK010000139.1:0-4305 GCA_036510735.1 Acidothermaceae bacterium
GTTCGCGAACGCGGTACCCATGCCCGCGAGCCCGTTGACGACGAGGGTTTCGAGCGGGGCGAAGGCTTGGAAGATGTCGAGAATCCCGACACCGAACCCGCCGAACGCGTTCGCCAACCCGAGGATGTCCTGCTCGGCCGTCCCCGCGATCCACGCGAAGAACTGCTTAGCCGCTGGTCCTTCGAGTGCGGTGTTCAGGTTCGTCAGGATCGTGGAGACCGCGCCAGCGCCAGCGGTAATGAGTGGTTGAATCAGCGGGAACGCCGTCGTCAGAATGGTGGCGAACTGCGTTACGTCGCGGGTGATCTCCGGGTTGAACCCTTCGGCGAACGCTTTCCAGATGCCAGACAGGTCGTTGATCGCCTGCCCAAGCTGAATAGTCGACGGACCCAGCGACGTGATAAGTGCCTGTTCTTTCGTCAACGCATCCGCGCGGGCACTGTTCGACGTCGCGTTCTGCACCGCCAACTGCGCTGCCTGCAACTGCTGTGTGGCGTTCGTCGCGTTCGTGATGTCCGTGAGCGCGATAGCGCCGAACGACGCGAGCCCAGAGCCCGCAGCGAACACGGCACCGGAAACTGCAAGGAGACCGCCGGCCAGTTCGGGCAGCAGCGGCAACGCCGCGGCGATGCCACCGGCCATCAACGAGATGCCGGAACCAGCGCCACCCGCGGAATCGCCAGTCTTCTTCGCCTCAGCGTCGAGTGCGGCTAGTTCGCCTTCCGCCTCAGGAACACCGTCGAGCTTGACATTGATGCGGACCTCGCTGGGAGCCTCATCGACAACCGCCCGGACCTTCTCAACGAAACCCTCAGCAGACGGAACGATCGAAACCGACACAGAGCCGACGGAAATCTTGCCTGCCATCAGCCCGCCTCTCGTTGCTTTTGCCGTTCAAGGAATGCGCGCGCCTTACGCTCCGTGTCCGACGCTTTGTCTTTCGCCCCATCGGGCACACCGGGTCGCGGAATCCGTGCGGGGCGTGGGATCTTCGCATCACTTGAGCGCTGCCAGTTCGCCAACTGCAAGACATCCACCGTGGCCGCGAGAAGGTGGTTCGTCAGTGACCAGTCGGCCGCGTCCGGATGCGCTGCCCGAGCCAACGCGGAGTCACCCGGCAACTGCGTGATGAGCAGCCAGCAGCGGCGAACCGACAACTTCCCCCGGTACAGGTCGAGCAGGTCGTACTGCGGGTACGTGTGGCAGAAATCAGCCTCGACCGCATCCCCGTACTCGTCGAGGATGCGAACGAGGTCGACTATTTCCCCGCGCCGACCGCCTCCGTGGCGACCTGCATAAACGCCATCAACTCCGATGACTTCGTGTGCAGTTTCCGCCACGCCTGCCACTGCTCCACTCCGAGCAACGCCTGCACCGCCTTGTAATAGTCCGGATTTTTCGCATCGCCGTTGTCGTTGACGGTCGACAGAGCCTCGAACACGGTCAGCGGAATGTCGCGGGCAATCGCGTACGTGTTGCCTTCGAACCGGACCGCGATCTCCGTTTCGGCCTTCGCTTCTGCTCTTTGTGCTGCGGTCTTGCGGGGTGCTGCCATAGCACGGGCTCCTTCATCTGGGCACGGGCTGGTTGAAGGCTGGGCCTGCCGCCCGTGCAAAGAAGCAGGCCCAGCCGATCAGAGGGTTACGCGACCGTGAGCGCCAACGCCGGGTCGTTGCAGTACTCGATCCACGACGTCCCCGTCGCGTCCGGGTAACAGGTCAACGTGAACGAGGCGACCGCAATGTCGGTAGCGACATAGGCGCGAGCACCGGACTGGACAGCTTCGGCGTTCGCCATCGTGATCCGCTTCGTGATCGAACCGTCGATCAAGTCGACAACCCAGGCGCGCCGGTTCTGCCCGGTGTACGGCTTGACGGTGGTGGTGGTGATCGGGGCGACACCCGGTGTCGTCTGCGCGACCGAAACGGACGGGTTGGTGCCACCAGTCAGGAGCGCACCGTTCGCGGTGATCGCCGGAACGGACTGCGCGGCGAGAGTACCTGCGAATGTCACCGTGTACGGGCCACCAGCCGAACCTGTCACCAGCGCGTTACCGGATCCGATCGTCGACAAAGCCTGCAGCGCCGACTGCACCGCCGCAGTCGTCGGCAGAGATGTGCCAGCGGTGAGCACAGCCGTCGTCGCACCGTTGAACGTCAGGGTGAACGTGCCGCCAGTCGGGACACCGTTGATCGTCACCGTCTGCACAGCGGCAGTACCCGCCCCCGACGTAATCGTCGCGGCCGGGTAGATGAGGCGCTGCACGATGGCGTTGTCCTCCAACGCCTCGAACGTCATCGTCCGCTTCTCCGCCGAGCGGACGGTGCGGATCAGAGTCGAGTTCTGCCACGAGAACTTGTCCGTCGACGTGATAGTCCGCGACTCCGAGAGGCCCTTGTCGGATATCCAGCCGATCTCGTAGAACGGGGCGACGACCGCAGTCGTCGGATCGGTTGGGAGCGCGCTGTTCAGCAGCCCCGTGTAGACGTGCCCATCGGAATATGAGCGCACATTCGCAGCAACTTCGGCCATGGTGAAGCTCCTTCAAAAGTTGAGTCGGGGGTCCTGCTGCGCGGGCGAATGAGGGCGGGCTCAGCCCGCGTGCACGGCCATCTGGTACGAGGCGACAAAACGGCGGACGTTCGTGTTGTCCCACGGCGCCCACGACGGACCCGAATCACAGAAGACGGCACCGAACGAGGCGTTACCGATACGAGTGCCGGGCAAGATCTGCTCCATCAGCATCCGGACCTGCTCGGCGAGAGCAAGGGACGACTGGCGATCCGATGCGAACGTCGAGATATCCACCCGCGGGGCATCCAACGTGAACCTGCTAGCGCCGCCGATCCGCTCCACCTGCACCACCGGAACAGTGAAAGCAGCCGGGGTTTCCGTCACAAGACGACAGGTAGGCAGTTGGGCTTGCAGCCACGACGTGAGAGCGAGCTCGACGTCGGCATAGGGCAACGTCCGGGTGAGCGGCATGTCAGCCCTTCGGCTTACGGGGCTTCGGTGGCCTGCGTGGGCCGATGAACTTCGCCCGCTTCGGCGCGTGATAATCGCCGACGAAACCGGTGCCGAGCAGCCGGGTCACACTCTCCTTGGAGATGCGCTGTTGACGGGACGCGCGCACCGACGACAACACGCCACGCTTGGCCAGTTCGGTCACGTCAGAAGTCGACAACCCGAGCAACGATGCGGCGTTTTGCAGTGTGAGGAAATCCCCAGCGGAGTCGAGAGCTTTCCCCAGCGTGCGGTGCTTCGGGGTGTTCTTGTTCCCGAACTCCACCATCAGCGCCACGCTGTTGCCGTTCACCACGGACGCTTCAGCGCGGTCGCCTCGGTAGCCGCCGTGCGACGTTGATTCGACCGTGAAGTCGTCCCGGTAGTGCGACCCGTCCCGGTCTTTCACGTCATACGGGGCCGTAGCTTCCGCCCGCGCCAACACTTTGAACGCGCGCTCCACCATGTCCGCCTCGATGAAATCCGCGCGAAGGAGTTCGCCGATGCCCGAGTAGCTCGGAGTGAACTTGCCCATTAGCCCGAGACTTTCTGGAGGTGCACTTCGATGGCGGGAGCCCATCCGGTGAAGGGGTTGACCCAATCGAGCGCGTCCGCGATGACTTCGTACACGTCGTCGTCGATTTGCACTTGGTCGGTCGGGTTGATGACCGTTCCGGCAGGGGGGTAAATCGTGTCGTTCTCGATTACGGTGTCACGGCCTTGGACTTGTTCGGTTGAGCCGGCGGGGACGAACGGCGACGTGAAAGTGCTTGTCGTCGATGCGAAGGCGTCGTTTCCGTAAGCATCCGTGCCGTTGGCCGTTCGGCTAATCAGGGTCATCTGGATGCCGTCTGGGAAGTTCATACCCCGGGCTCGATCAGCCACGGCCCGTAGCCGCATCGCGTCGTCGTGTTGCCGTACGTGTTTGTCTGCCCGGCAGGCTGGTAGCCGATGATGAGCGTCAAATCTGCAGCAGTCAGGAACACGTTGCCCAAAGGATTGGCGAAGGTCTGCGAGTGGGAGAACGGCCCCGCGGTCTCCGATTGCGACGTGACGCCCGTCGAGGGCGCCGTCATCGCGCGGCGCACCATCCCAGCGACCACCATCGTGAGAATCCCCGGATCGAGTGCGCCGCCGAGCACCTGGGAGTCGATGCCGGGGAAACGTGCCCGGATCAACGCGGAGGCATCGGAGGCGAGGATGCCCGCGACCGTCTGCTCAGCGGCGGACAGTGGGCGCCAGCGGGCCGCCACGTCGTCGGCATCGGCGAAGGGGGTCAGCGCAGTAGGCCCAGCGGGTACC
>DATCDK010000140.1:0-26531 GCA_036510735.1 Acidothermaceae bacterium
GTAAGGCGCCGCCACTGAGGAGCGAGCGACATGTTCGAGAGATTTACCGACCGGGCCCGACGCGTTGTCGTGCTGGCGCAAGAAGAAGCCCGCATGCTCAACCACAACTACATCGGCACCGAGCACATCCTGCTCGGTCTCATCCACGAGGGCGAAGGCGTTGCCGCGAAGGCTCTCGAGAGCCTCGGTATCTCGCTTGAAGGCGTTCGCCAGCAGGTCGAAGAGATCATCGGACAAGGCCAGCAGGCGCCGTCCGGCCACATCCCTTTCACACCACGTGCCAAGAAGGTGCTCGAGCTCTCGCTTCGTGAGGCACTGCAACTCGGCCACAACTACATCGGCACCGAGCACATCCTGCTCGGCCTGATCCGTGAGGGCGAAGGCGTCGCTGCCCAGGTGCTGGTGAAGCTTGGCGCCGATCTGAACCGGGTCCGGCAGCAAGTCATCCAGCTGCTGTCCGGCTACCAGGGCAAGCAAGAAGCAACGGCTGGCGGTCCCGCTGAGGGCACCCAATCGACGTCCCTCGTCTTGGATCAGTTCGGCCGCAACCTGACGCAGGCTGCGCGCGAGGGCAAGCTCGACCCGGTCATTGGCCGTGAGAAGGAAATCGAGCGCGTCATGCAGGTGCTCTCGCGCCGCACCAAGAACAACCCGGTGCTGATTGGCGAGCCCGGCGTTGGCAAGACCGCGATCGTGGAAGGTCTCGCGCAGGCCATCGTCAAGGGTGAAGTGCCCGAGACGCTGAAGGACAAGCAGCTGTACACCCTCGACCTCGGCGCACTCGTCGCCGGTAGCCGCTACCGCGGTGACTTCGAGGAGCGGCTGAAGAAGGTCCTGAAAGAGATCCGCACTCGCGGCGACATCATCTTGTTCATCGACGAGTTGCACACGCTGGTCGGCGCAGGCGCCGCCGAAGGTGCCATCGACGCGGCCTCGATTCTGAAGCCGATGCTGGCCCGCGGCGAGCTGCAGACCATCGGCGCGACGACGCTCGACGAGTACCGCAAGCACTTGGAGAAGGACGCTGCGCTCGAACGGCGGTTCCAGCCGATCCAGGTTGCCGAGCCGTCGCTTGCGCACACCATCGAGATCCTCAAGGGTCTGCGCGATCGCTACGAGAGCCACCACCGCGTCTCGATTACCGACGGTGCGTTGGTTGCCGCAGCGACGCTCGCCGACCGCTACATCAGCGACCGCTTCCTGCCCGACAAGGCCATCGACTTGATCGACGAAGCGGGCTCGCGCATGCGCATTCGACGCATGACCGCGCCCCCGGACCTTCGCGAGTTCGACGAGAAGATCGCTGGCGTCCGCCGCGAGAAGGAAAGCGCCATCGACGCGCAAGACTTCGAGAAGGCAGCGTCGCTTCGCGATCGCGAGAAGCAACTGCTCGCGGCGAAGTCGCAGCGCGAGCGGGAGTGGAAGGCCGGCGACATGGATGTCGTGGCCGAGGTCGACGAAGAGTTGATCGCCGAAGTGCTCGCGACTGCTACGGGCATTCCGGTGTTCAAGCTGACCGAGGAAGAGACCTCGCGGCTGCTGCGCATGGAAGACGAGCTGCACAAGCGGGTCATCGGCCAGGAGCCGGCGATCAAGGCGCTGTCGCAGACGATTCGTCGTACCCGTGCCGGTCTGAAGGACCCGAAGCGTCCTGGCGGCTCGTTCATCTTCGCCGGCCCGTCAGGTGTCGGTAAGACCGAGCTCTCGAAGACGCTCGCCGAGTTCCTTTTCGGTGACGAGGACTCCCTGATCCAGCTCGACATGAGCGAGTTCATGGAGAAGCACACGGTGTCGCGGCTGTTCGGTTCGCCGCCCGGCTACGTCGGCTACGACGAGGGTGGTCAGCTGACCGAGAAGGTGCGCCGCAAGCCGTTCTCCGTCGTGTTGTTCGACGAGGTCGAGAAGGCACACCCAGACATCTTCAACTCCTTGTTGCAGATCCTCGAGGACGGTCGGTTGACCGACGCTCAGGGCCGGGTTGTCGACTTCAAGAACACCGTCATCATCATGACGACGAACCTCGGCACGCGTGATATCTCCAAGG
This sequence comes from Acidothermaceae bacterium, assembly GCA_036510735.1. GTDB lineage: Bacteria > Actinomycetota > Actinomycetes > Acidothermales > Acidothermaceae > PALSA-607. The sequence goes on from DATCDK010000140.1 coordinate 2,045, forward strand.
GCTTCAACATGGGCTTCTCCAAGGAGCACGACGCCCAGGGCAACTACGAGCGGATGAAGGCGAAGGTCAACGACGAGCTGAAGCAGCACTTCAGGCCTGAGTTCTTGAACCGCGTCGACGACACGATCGTGTTCCACCAGCTGACCGAGGACGAGATCGTGACGATCGTCGACCTGATGATCGCCAAGGTCGACCAGCGGTTGAAGGACCGTGACATGGGTCTCGAACTCACGTCGGACGCCAAGAAGGTGCTCGCCAAGAAGGGCTACGACCCGGTGCTTGGTGCGCGTCCGTTGCGGCGCACGATCCAGCGCGAGATCGAGGATGTGCTGTCGGAGAAGATCCTGTTCGGCGAGCTCAAGGCCGGCCAGATCGTGGTGGTCGACGCCGAGGGAGTCGACACCCCCGAAGCCGCCTTCACGTTCCGCGGCGAGGCCAAGCCGGTGCTGGTGCCCGACCTGCCTCCGCTGGCAGAAGCGGCACCTGCCGCTGATCCGGCTGGTGCGCCCGGCGCGGCGCCAGCCGCGGAGTAGTAGGGCGCGGCGCCAGCGGCATGTCTTAGGTCGGCGGATTTTTAGGTCGGCAGTTGGAAGCGGCTGCGGGGCAGCGGCTCGACCAGGCCGTCGGCCACCAGGCCGTCGAGGGCACGATCGAGCTGGACGACGTCTGCCCAGGCCGCGCGCAGCTGCCCGATGCGGGCGGGTCCTGGCTGCGACCGCAGGATCGCCAGCACCGCCCCGCGAGCCTGCCGGTCGGTGCCTTCGTAGCGCTGCCCGCGGCGGGGCGGTAAAGCCGAGGGCGGGTAGCCGGCCTGTCGCCACGAGCATCGGTGGGCAGCAGGGCATCGATCACACTGCGGGGCTCGGGCGCGGCAGATCAAGGCGCCCAGCTCCATCAACGCCACGCTGAACGTCGCCGCACGCTCACCGTCGTCCGATAAGAGTTCGCTCGCGACTCGACGTTCGGCGACGGTCGGGGCGCTCGAGGGCTCAGCCACGCCGGATATTGCCCGGGCGAGCACCCGGCGCACGTTGGTGTCGAGGACGGCGTGGCGTTGCCGGAACGCGAACGCGGCGACTGCGGCCGCCGTGTAGTCACCGATGCCGGGCAAGGAGCGCAGCTGCGCGTAGTCGGCCGGCACCTCCCCGCCGTGGCGCGCGACGATGGTCGTTGCCGCGGCGTGCAGGCGCAGGGCCCGCCGCGGGTAGCCAAGCCGGTCCCAGGCGCGGACGGCGTCGCCGGGCGTGGCTGCCGCGAGCGCGGCGGGGGTCGGCCACCGGGCGATCCACTGCTCGTAGGCGGGCAACACCCGCGCCACCGGGGTCTGCTGGAGCATGATCTCGCTGACCAGCACCGCCCACGGGGTCGCCGCGGGCTCTCGCCACGGGAGGGCCCGAGCGGCCTGGCTGTACCAGTCGAGGAGCTCGCCCACGATCGGCGCCTCAGCGGCCCCAGACTTGGCGTTGGCACGCTCGGCGGCGCTCCCAGGTTGTCTTAAGAAAGTCGCCACTTCAGACGACAGGTTAAAGAGTCATTGGGGAAGAGCCCGCGTCGGGCTTCCGGACCGAGGAGCGCTTAGGTGTCGGTTGCGCGCGAAGCGTCAACCTCGGCCAGCGCCAGTGCGGTCTCGGCCTCGCAACCCGACGCTCAGGAGCAGTCGGCGGTCACCGTTGTGCTGGTCGAGGACTCCGTGATCGAGCGGCGGTTCCTTCGTGCGGCGATCACGGCCGATCCGGGCCTGTGCGTGGTCGGCGAGGCGCGGACCGGACGCGACGCCATCGCTTTGATCGAGCGGCTACGGCCATCGGCCGTCGTCCTCGACCTCGAGCTACCGGGCACCGCCGCCATCGAGATTATCGAACGGATCATGGCGAGCGTCCCGACGCCCATCCTCGTGTGCTCGACCGAAGTGGACGCCGCGCGAGCCGCCGCTGCCCTGGCCGCCGGCGCGATTGACGTTGTTGCAAGACCGACAGCCCGCGACGCCGACCGGGCGTCGTATGCCGAGGCGCTGCGCCGTGGCGTGCGCGTCGCGTCGCGAGTGCGCGTCATCACCCATCCGCGAGGGCGCCTGAAGACCCGTGCGCAGTCGGCGTCAGGCGCGGCTGTCTCCGCACGAGCGAGCGCAGAACCCACTGTCGACCTGGTGGCGATCGGTGCTTCGACCGGTGGACCGCAAGCACTTGCCCATCTGCTCGGCGCGTTGCCCGGCGACTTCACGCCGGCTGTCGTTGTCGTCCAGCACATGGCGGACGGTTTCATCGAGGGTCTTGCGAGCTGGCTCGACGGACTGTGCGCGCTTCCCGTCGGGGTAGCAACGTCGGGTATCCGCTTGCAGCCGGGCACCGTCACGATCGCCCCGAGCGCGCGCAATCTTGTTGTCAACGATCATCTGCGCATCAGCATCGAGCAACCGCCACCGACCCAGTTCAATGTGCCGGGCGTCGACGCAACGTTCGAGAGCGTTGCGCGCAATGTTGGTCCGCGGGCGATCGGTGTGTTGCTCACCGGGATGGGTCGCGACGGTGCAGTCGGGCTCAAAGCGATGCGAAACGCCGGCGCGATCACCATCGGTCAGGACGAAGAGTCGAGTGCAGTGTGGGGCATGCCGGCAGCGGCGGCCGCCTGCGGCGCGGTGCAGCGCCAACTGCCGCTCATCGAGATCGCAGGTGCGCTCGTCGCGATTCTGCAAGGTCACTCGCTCGGGGGTGAGCGATGAAGTTCTCGCTGACCGACGAGGAGTTCGAGACCCTGCGGGGGCTCTTGGAGAAGAGCGCCGGCTTGGTCCACGACGAGAGTCGCCGCGACTCGTTGAGCTTTGCGGTCGCGGGTCGCATGGAGGCCAGTGGTGCTAGTTCGCCGGCCGCGTATCTCGCGATGCTCAGTGGTCCTGGTGGTGCGCCCGAGCGTCAGCAGCTGATCGACGTCGTGACGATCCAGGAGACGCACTTCTTCCGCAACCCGCCGCAGATTCGCGCGCTTCGCCAGCATGTCCTGCCAGAGTTGATTCGCCGGTCGACGGCCTTGAATCGCCCACTGACGATCTGGAGTGCCGGCTGCTCGACGGGCGAAGAGCCCTACAGCTTGGCGATGCTGGTCCGCGAACTGATGCCGATGGCTACTCGCGAGCACGTCAGGATCGTCGGGTCGGACGTCTCGGCCACCGCGCTCGCGTTCGCGGACGCAGGTCGATACGGCGCTCGGGCCGTGCAGATGGCGGACCCGATCGACCTAGGCCGTTGGTTCGACATCGACCACGGCTCGTACTCCGTCAAGGACGACGTGCGCGAGCTGGTCGATCTGCAACTGCACAACCTCATCACCGAAGCGCCGCCGTTCGAGAGCGGTGAGGTCGATCTGTTGCTGTGTCGCAACGTGACGATCTACTTCAACCGGACGACGACAAAAGCACTGATGTCCCGCTTCCACACCGCCCTTGGTGACGGCGGCTACTTGTTCCTCGGCCACTCAGAAACGCTGTGGCAGATGAGTGAGGCGTTCACGCTGGTGCCGCTTGGCGATGCGTTCGTGTATCGCCGGGACGACGGCCCGCAAGGTCGCGCCACGTTGCCCGACCGTCGTACCGAGGCGGGTGATGCGCCGATCCTGCTGCCCGAGCGACGTGGTCGCACCGAGCGTCGGCGTGACCTTCCCGACACGCCGTCGGCCCGGATCAAGACAGCACCGCCGGTGCCGCCGCAACGCGTCCCGCGGCATTCCGAGCCCGCCCGACAAGAGGTCGCGCGAAGCGCCTCACATCGACCTGCGGACCGACGCGCTTCGCCGCGATCCGCGGCCGCTGCAAGCGCGACAGGCGCTAGTGCCCAGGAGCTGGTGGCCACCGCTCGCGAGGCGCTGGCGCAGGGGCGCTATCCCGACGCCGTCGGCGCTGCGGGCCGCGCCGCCAAAGCCGATCCGATGCTGGTTGATCCACACCTGATCGGCGGCGAGGCGCTGGTAAATCTGGGTCGCGACGCTGACGCGATCAGGGAGTTGCGTCAGGCCGTCTATCTTCAGCCCGATTCGGCATCGGCCCTGCTGCTGCTTGCCGGCGCGCTTGATCGGCAGGGCGAACCAGCCGCCGCAGGCCGGGCCTACCGATCTGCTGCTGCAACGGTTGGTGACTTGCCTCCGGAGGAGGTATCCGCGTTCTTCGGTGGCCGTAGTGCCGCCGAGCTGGTTGCCCTGTGTCTGCGGCTCGCGACGCAGGCCGAGCGGACCGCAAAGGCCACCAAGTCGGTCAGGTTCAGGACGCGGGAGACGCCATGATCGGTTACATCACGTTTCGTCTCGGCGACCGGAACTTCGCATGCCGCCTCGACGAGGTACGCGAGGTCGTCCGGCTCGACGGGCTCGATGTCCTGCCCGGCATGACGCCGCCGATCAGCGGACTGCTGGAGTTGCGTGGCAATCCGCTCCCAGTTGTCGACCTGCGAGTGGGCAGCGCCGTAGGCGCCAGAGGTAGTGTCCCGGGCGCGAGGGGCGACGTGCTGGTGATGGCCTCGGGCATCGACGCGATGGGCGCGATCGTCGATCAGGTCATCGCAGTTCACGACGAGGACGAGTTGGTCTCGTCAGGCGAGCGACCGTCAGGACTGCCGGACTACGTCATCGACGTACTCCGCCATGACGGTATTAGCACCGGACGCGGCGGGCCGGTGTTGCTCGTTCACCTGCAGGCGCTGCTCTCCGTTGCGGTCTGAACCCCGCTCACGCAGCAGCTCAGACGTAGCGCTCGAGGATCGACGATTCGGCGAGTCTCGACAGACCCTCACGCACGCTGCGCGCCCTGTTCTCGCCAACGCCTTCGACCGCCTGTAGATCGTCGATGCCTGCGGCGAGCAGCTTCTGCAAGCCGCCGAAATGCTCAACAAGGCGATCGACGACGAGGTTAGGCAGCCGCGGGACTTTGGCGAGCAGCCGGTAGCCGCGCGGGCTCACCGGCGCGTCGAGTGCGTCCGCTCCGGCCGCGTAACCCATCACCCGGGCGATCGTGCTGAGGTCGAGTAGCTCAGATGCCGACAGCATGTCGAAGTCGCGCAGCACGTCGTCGGGCGTGCGCGACTTCTTGCTTCCCGAAGGCAGGTAATCGCGGACGACGAGTTCGCGCTCGGGCTCGACGCCGGCAAGAAGCTCGTCGAGTTGCAGGCTGAGCAGCCGGCCATCGGTACCGAGCTCGACGACGTAGCCCTCGATCTCGCTCGCGATCCGGCGCACCATCTCGAGGCGCTGCGCCACCGCGGCGGCGTCGCGCACCGTGACAAGGTCCTCGATTTCCAGCGCAGACAGGGTTCCGCTCACCTCGTCGAGGCGTAGCTTGTAGCGCTCGAGAGTCGCCAGTGCCTGGTTCGCGCGCGACAGGATCGCACCGGAATCGTCGAGGACATAGCGCCTGCCGCCGACGTAGAGCGCAATGATGCGCATCGACTGGCTCACCGAGATCACCGGATAACCCGTTTGCTTTGCGGTGCGCTCGGCGCTGCGGTGCCGGGTGCCCGACTCGCTCGTCGGGATCGAAGGGTCCGGCTGCAAGTGCACGTTGGCTTTGAGGATCCGGGCGCCGGTGTTGTCGAGCACGATGGCGCCGTCCATCTTGCAGATCTCGCGCATCAGCGGCGCCGAAGTCTCGATGTCGAGATTGAAACCGCCGGTGCACAGCGACTCGACGGTCTTGTCGTAACCGAGCACGATCAGACCGCCGGTGTTGCCGCGCAGGATGCGTTCAAGTGCATCGCGCAGGTCAGTGCCAGGCGCGATCGTCGCGAGAGTGGCTCGCAATTTCTCGTCGACGGTCCGGTCGAACCGATCGTTGGTTGGCACCGGGCTCCCCTGTTGTACGGCAGTACAAAGATTCTACTGTTGTACGGCAGTACAAACTTTTAGTGTTGTACGGCGTTATCGCGATTCTAGCCGTTGGTCGCGACCGCGTACTCGATCGCTTGTCCGAGGTCGGCAACTTCGATCGAACGGACGCCGGGTGGTAGCGGTCCTGAGTCCGGTGGCACCAGTGCGAGAGTGAAGCCGAGTCGTGCGGCTTCGGTAAGCCGGCGACCGACTCCTTCGACGCGGCGTACCTCACCCGCCAGGCCGACCTCACCGATGGCGACGAGACCTGGACGCAACGGTATGTCTTTGTGCGCGCTCGCGACGGCGAGCGCGACAGCCAGGTCTCCGGCGGGTTCAGACATCTTCACGCCGCCGACGGTGGCGGTGAAGATGTCTGAACCCGAGAGGAGGATCTTTGCCCGTCGCTCTGTTACCGCCAGCACCATGGATACCCGCGCGGCGTCGAGACCCGACGTCGTGCGTCGCGGCATCGCCAAGCTCGAGCTCGCAACCAATGCTTGCACTTCCGCCACAAGTGGACGGCGACCCTCGAGTGCCACAGTTACGCAGGTTCCCGACACCGGCTTGCCACGTCGCGAGAGGAACAGGCCGCTCGGATCGGCGAGCCCGACAATGCCTTCTTCGGTCAGGTCGAAGCAGCCGACCTCGTCGCATGCGCCATAGCGATTCTTGATCGCCCGGACCAGCCGCAGTCGTGAGTGCCGCTCACCCTCGAACTGCAGCACCACATCGACGAGATGTTCGAGCACGCGAGGCCCGGCGATTGACCCGTCTTTGGTGACGTGGCCGACCAGGACCGTGGCGATGCCGCGCTCCTTGGCGACTGCGATCAGGGCCGCCGCGACCTGGCGTACCTGCGTGACTCCACCTGCCGAGCCGTCGACGTCCGCGATGGCCATGGTTTGCACCGAGTCGACGATCAGCAGGCTTGGGTTGACCTCGTCGAGGTGTTTCAAGACCGCGCCGATGTCGGTTTCGGCGGCTAGGAAGAGGTCGGGCGACAGCGCCTTGATGCGACCCGCGCGCAAGCGCACTTGTGCGGTCGACTCTTCGCCGGTGATGTAGAGCGTGCGGGTGCCGGGAGTGGCGAACTTCGAGGCGACATCGAGAACCAGGGTCGACTTGCCCACCCCCGGTTCACCGGCCAGCAGCACGACGACGCCAGGAACGAGGCCGCCGCCGAGCACCCGGTCAAGCTCGTCGACTCCGGTCGGCACGCTGCGGGCCGATTCGGCGTCGATCTCACCGATCGGGCGCGCGGCCGCAGTGACTGATGTTGCCGCCACGCTGCGAAGTCGAAGCAGTCCGGGTTGCTCGATGGTGCCCCATGCCTGGCACTCACCGCAGCGGCCCACCCACTTCAGCGACTCCCAACCGCACTCACCGCAGCGAAAGGCCAGTTTGGTGTTGCCGGACGTCGTGCTCTTGGGCATGCCTGCAGGCTAGTGCCGCGTCACGACAATCCTGGTCGCAGCGGGGCGGGGTGTTGCTACTACTTCGGCAAGATGTCGCCGGTGGACGACGGCGGCTGCTGTGGTGGCAGGCCGTAGCCAGCCGGCGGCCCGTAGCCAGACGATCTCCGGCCACCCAAAAGGTGTGCGGCCGAATCGGCTACTTGGGGTCGGCCGGGTGTGGGGCCACTGGCGTCTTCGACGCGATTCGCCGCTCGCAATGCGCGACCAGCTCTGCGTAGCCCTGGACCCCCATCAACTCGGTGAGCTCAGGACCATAGGAGACGTAGACCCGGTCACGTGCGCCGTGGGCTTCTGGTGAGCTCGTGCACCACCAGGTGAGTTCGTGTCCGCCCGAGCCCCAGGCCCTGCGGTCGTACTCGCCGATCGTGACAATCAGCACCTTGGTCTCGTCAGGTCGGTCGACCCAATCGAACGTTCTGCGGATCGGGAGCTGCCAGCACACGTCGGGCTTGGTCTCCAGTGGGTGCCGGTCGATCGTCAACGCGAGGCTGTGCAACGAACAGCCGGAGCCGCCCTCGAAACCCGGACGGTTCAAGAAGATGCACGCACCGTCGACCCTGCGGGTGCGTCGCTTCCCGTCCTCGAGTTCGGTGAAGCCCTTCTGGCCCTTCTTGTAGTACTGCCAGTTTTCCGGTGTGAGTTGCTCGGCAAACTTGCGGACGCGCTTCTCGTCGTCGCGACCTGAGTAGAAAGCGCCGTGGCTGCAGCAGCCGTCGGCCGCCCGACCCGGAACGATGCCATGACAACCGTTGCCAAAGATGCATCCCCAACTCGACGTCAGCCACGTCAGGTCACAGCGAAAGATCTGTTCGGCGTCAGCAGGATCGACGAACTCGACCCACTCGCGCGCGAAGTCGAGACCCGTTTCCGGGAGCGGAGTGCGCTCACCGGCAGCGGCGCTGCCTGGCACTGACTGCGTCGGGATCGTCGGGTGCGCCGGTTCGGCTCGACCCGGGGTCCTCGACTTCTGTGGTGGCTTGCTTGGCATGCGCAAAGACTAGGCCCCAACCCATACGAGCCGGACGCCGATGTGCACCGGCCGGTGTGTCGGCCTGCGTCGTCGTAGGCTCGGGGAGTGAGCACTGAATCGGACGGGTCAGCACTGGAACGGGTGACCGCCAGCCCGACAGTGGCTCTGTCGACCTCGTCAGTGTGGCCTGAATCGACTGCGGTCGCGTTCGAGGTCGCCGCCCGACTGGGCTACGACGGCGTCGAGTTGATGGTGTCTGGTGATCCCGTCAGTCAAGATCTCGACACGGTGCGCCGGCTGATGGACTACCACCAGCTGCCGGTGGTCTCCGTGCATTCGCCGTGCCTGCTGATCAGTCAGCGGGTGTGGGGGACAGAGCCGTGGGCGAAGTTGATGCGCTCGCAGATCGCTGCAGAACGACTCGGCGCGAAGGTTGTGGTGACCCACCCACCATTTCGTTGGCAACGCGCCTACGCCAAGGCATTCACCGGCGGCATCCTGGCGATGCACGACGAAACCGACATCGTGTTCGCAGTCGAAAACATGTTTCCGCAACGAGGCCCGAGTGGCCTTGAGGTTGGCGTCTACTCGCCGTCCTGGTCGTTGCTCGACGCCGACTACCCACACGTCACACTCGACGTCTCGCACGCAGCCGTTTCGCGCGCCGACCCGCTCGTGCTCCTCGAGGGTTTCGGCGAACGGCTCGCGCACGTCCATCTCTCTGACGGCACCGGCTCGCGAAACGACGAGCACCTCGTGCCGGGTCGGGGTACGCAGCCCTGTGCGCAGCTGTTGCAACGGTTGGCGGCGCAGCGGTACGGCGGGGTGGTCGTCCTTGAGGTGAACACCCGGAGGGCCGCGTCGCACGAGGACAGAGTGGCCGACCTCGCCGAATCGCTCGCGTTCACCCGCAACGCCCTCGCGGCGACAGCGGCGTGACGACGACGGCCGCGTCCCGATGAGTCGGTCGCGGTTCGACGCAGTCGCGCGGGTGTATGACGCCGGCCGCCCTGGTTATCCCGACGCGTTGTTCGACGCGATCGAGGAGATGTCGGGCAGCTTCCTCGCGGGGGCGGTGCTGGCCGATGTCGGCGCGGGCACCGGTATCTCCACGCGCAGCCTGCTCGAGCGCGGTGCTCGAGTTGTCGCGGTCGACCACGGAGCAGCGATGCTCGACACGTTGCGCAGCCGCACTCCCGGCACGCCGGTCGTGCTCGCTGATGCAAATCAGCTGCCCTTCGCGAGCGGATCACTCGACCTCGTGACGTTCGCCCAGTCGTGGCACTGGGTCGATCTTGACCGCGCGCCTGGCGAAGTGCTGCGAGTCCTACGCCCAGGTGGTGCGCTCGCCGTCTGGTGGAACACGCCCGACGAGGATGGCGAACAGTGGCTGGCCGAACATCGCGCGCGACTGCGCGTCGCGGGCCAGCATGTCGTCGGAGCCCACTTTGCAGCCGCCTGGCGATCGATCCCGTCAGCGTTTGAGAACCTCGACGTCGAGACCGCGCGCATCGGTTGGGACCGGACGGTGCCGATGGAGGTGATCCTCGACGAGGTGCGGTCGAAGTCCTACATCGAGGAACTCGGAGCCGATGGCGCGGCGGCTTTCGTGGAGCGCGAGCGCGAACTGCTTCCCAGTGGTCAGCTGCGCGAGCCTTTCGTGACCCAGCTTGCCGTCGTCCGCATGCCCGCCTAGGCAAAACGCGGGGATTGTCCCGTTATCGGCGCACGCTTGGGCACTCAAGCCGTCCGAACCGATGTCGATAGCTGAGCTAGTTGATGGCGTCGATATGGAGGCGTAAATGGCGTGGCTCGCGGTGGTGACGTCGGTTGCGCTGCTGGCTGCCCTGATCGGGTGGGCACGCACGATCGCCGATCGAAACCGCGCCCAGCAGGCCGTCGTCGCCGCATTCAGTGCCATCGCCAAGGGTGACCTCGCGCGTCCGGTCGTCTTGCCGAAAGGCAGCGCTTGGCGCCCGCTTGGTGCGTCGATAGCTGAAGTGACCGGTGCGTTGTCCGTCGCACTCACCCGCATCGAGATCGCGAAGAGCGCGTTGAACGTCGGCTGGCATGACGTCGACAACATGGCGTGGAAGTCCTTGGACACCACAGAGACAACGGCAGCACAGGCAACCGCCGCCGCGCGAGCTGCCGAGGGGATCTCGCAAAGTCTTCAACTGATCGCGGCAGCGACCGACGAGTTCGCGTCGACGATTCAAGAAGTTGCCCGGCACGCTTCCGAGGCATCGTCGGTGGCATCCGCTGCAACCGACGAGGTCAACGCCGCAAACGCGACCGTGGCCGATCTCGCCGTTGCGTCGCACCACATCGAGGAAGTCCTGCGGTTCATCGGAAACATCGCCACACAGACTCATTTGCTCTCTCTCAATGCGACGATCGAGGCGGCGAGGGCCGGCGAGGCTGGCCGTGGATTCGCCGTTGTCGCGGGTGAGGTCAAGCAACTTTCGCAACAGACCGGTGCGGCGACAGCAAATGTCGGTGCTTCAGTCAGTTCGATCCAGGAGGGCTCCGCGCAAGCCGCGGCCGCGATGGTTCGGGTCACCGACACGATGGTCAGAGTCAACGACAACCAGCACGGAATCGCCTCTGCCGTTGATCAGCAGACTGCGACGACGGCAGAGATCGGCCGTAACACCTCCAGTGCAGCGATGGGTTCGGCTGAACTTGCGGAGAACGTCGCGGCGCTGGTCAGCAACATCCGGCTGACGGCTTACGCCGGCGCGCACGCGCGCAGCGTCGCAGCGGAACTCGCCCGGATCGAAGACTCGTTGACGCAGGTGTTGGCCCCTTACCGATTCACGCTGGCCGAGCTCGACGTCGAGGCGGAGGTTGACCTGCGTGGCACTGGGGTGAAGACCGTAGGCAGCACCACGACCGTGTACCACTACGTGTTCGGCTCGGGCGTCAATGAGATCGAGTACTCATCGGATTGGCGGCATTCAAAGGCCAACCTCGAGAGCAGCGGAAGTGACTCCTACTGCGGGATGGAGAACGGGGTCGCGACCGTACGGTTCGTCGGCACCCGAGCGCGTTACTACGGCTTCGCGGAGTCAAACCACGGGATGGTCGCGCTGTCGATCGACGACGGTCCGGAGACGATCATTGATCAGTACGGGACGTCCCGGGAGAACCGCATGTTCTGGCAGTCGCCGGTGCTCCCGCGTGGCAACCACGTCCTGCGAGCCCGAGCGACCGCCGACCAAAACCCGGCGTCCCGCTATATCTGGGTGACCCTGGAACGCATCGAGATCGACGGCTAGCTAGCTGGTCGAGCCCACTGCACGTGGTCCACGCTGCCGCAGCCGTTCCTGGACCGTGTGCTGCACCAGCACCGGAATGTATTGGGTGACTCGCGCGCCCTGATACCTGCTCGCCTCGCGGAACACCGCGTCGTGAACCTCGACCTGGTCGGCGCGGTCCGCAAACTTTCTCGTCAGCTGGTCGGCTACCCGGCCCAACTGCTGCTCGAGTACCTCACCACGCGCTTCCTGATTTACCGACTGGTCCACCGACATGCGACGCGCTCCTCGTGTTCGCCCGCTGTTCCGGCTCGCCTCGATCGTTGCCTGCCTTACCGGCTGTGGGGAGAGGCGCTGCCTTGAATTCACCTGAACTTCATCGGAGCGCCCGATTGGTACCGATAAATCAGGACTCCAATTCGCTGCCGCAACCCCTCCCAGAACATTGACCACACGAGGCGACACCCACGACGCCGCGGCGGCTCCGCACCCCAGAACGCGTAGCCTTGACCCGCCGCCGTACAAGAAACTGAGAAAATCGGAGGACGACGACGTGCTGCGCCGCTTGCTGCTGTCGGCCGCCGCCAGCCCGCGCGTCAAGCGAGGGGTCGAGGTTGTCCCGCTGACCAAGCATGTGGTCGACCGCTTCGTTGCAGGCGATGACGTTGGTGACGCGCTAGCGGCAAGCCGGAAGCTGGTCGCGGCCGGGCTGCTCGCCAGTATCGATCGGCTAGGCGAGGCCACGACCGACCCGACACAGGCCGAGGCGACCGCGGCGGCTTACGTGTGGTTGCTGAAGGAACTGGCGGACGCCGGGCTTGCCGACTTCTGTGAAGTCTCACTCAAGCTGTCGTCGCTCGGGCAGGCGCTGGAGAAGGACGGCGAGCAGATCGCCCTTGAGAACGCCCGCACCGTGTGTACCGCGGCGCGTGAGGCCGGCACCACCGTGACCGTCGACATGGAAGATCACACGACTACCGACGCGACGCTGTCGGCGGTGCGCGAACTGCGCCAGGACTTTCCGAGCGTCGCGGCTGTGCTCCAGGCGGCGTTGCTCAGGACAGAGGCCGATTGCGCGGACTTCGCCGGTGAGGGCAGCCGAGTTCGGCTGTGCAAGGGCGCTTACAACGAGCCAGCGTCCGTTGCCCACAAGGACCGAAGCGCCGTCGACCTCTCCTACGTGCGGTGCCTGCGAATTCTCATGCGGGGCAAGGGTTATCCGATGGTCGCGACCCACGACCCTCGCCTTGTTGCCGTCACCGGCGTGATGGCTGTCCAGGCCGGACGATCGAAGGGTGAGTACGAATACCAGATGTTGTTCGGTGTCAGACCCGATGAGCAACGTCGGTTGGCTACGCGTGGTGAGAAGATTCGCGTGTACCTGCCGTACGGCACGCAGTCATACCCGTACCTCATGCGCAGGCTGGCAGAGCGCCCCGCCAATCTTGCGTTCTTTCTTCGAGCGGTAGCGAGCAAGGGATGAGTGAGCAGATGATCGCGGTGATTGGTGCGGGCAAGATGGGGGAGGCGTTGGTCTCCGGTCTGCTCAAGGCAGGCACCAGCCCCGACGACCTCATCATCACCGAACGCTATGAAGAGCGGGCGCACGAACTCTCGCAGCGCTATGGCGTGAAGTCAGTGAGCAATGCAGATGCCGCCAATCAGGCCGAGACCATCGTGCTCGCGGTCAAACCGCAGGACATGGACGCGCTGCTAGCCGAGCTTGCACCCGTGGTCACCCCTGACCGCCTGATCGTGACGATCGCGGCCGGTATCACGACGGCCGCGATCGAACGGCGCCTTGCCGCCGGCGTCCCGGTAGTGCGGGTCATGCCGAACACTCCGGCGCTGGTGGGCGAGGCCATGAGCGCAGTAGCTCCTGGCGCGCATGCGTCGGCGGAACACCTTGACCGGGCCGAGGCGCTCTTTCGGCCGGTCGGCAGGGTCGTGCGCCTTCCCGAATCTCAGCTCGACGCTGTTACCGCGCTCTCGGGTAGCGGGCCGGCGTACGTCTTCTACTTGGTCGAGGCAATGACCGACGCTGGCATCCTGCTGGGGCTGCCGCGCGCCGTCGCGCACGAGCTGATCGTGCAGACCGTTTACGGTGCGGCGGTGATGCTGCGCGAAACCGGCGAGCACCCGGTGGCGTTGCGAGAGGCAGTGACTTCACCGGCCGGGACCACCATCTCGGCGATCCGCGAGCTTGAGAACCATGGCGTCCGCGCTGCGTTCCTGGCCGCTCTTGAAGCAGCGCGCGACAGGTCGCGCGAGCTCGCCGGCGAATAGTGTGTGCGCCTGCTCACTACTGTTGATCTCATGCACCCGTTGACTGTCGTCTGGTCCGATGAACTCGCGGCGTATGACTTTGGCGCGCATCACCCGCTCGCGCCGGTGCGTGTTGTGCTCACCATTGATTTGGCGCGATCATTGGGCGTTCTCGATGCGCCGAATGTGACGGTGGCCCCGCCGGACCCCTGCGACGACTCGATGCTCGAACTCGTGCACACCAAGGCGTTTCTTGCGGCAGTCAAAGACGAAGTCGGCAATGTGGCGTTCGGACTCGGTACACCGGATGTTCCGGTCTTCGACGGAATGCATGTAGCTTCGGCTCGGGTTGTGGGTGCGACGCTGGCAGCTACTCGCGCTGTCTACGAAGGACGTGCAATGCACGCAGTCAATGTGGCGGGTGGCCTGCATCATGCGATGCCCGCTGCAGCATCTGGGTTTTGCGTGTACAACGATCCTGCAGTCGCCATCGCATGGCTGCTGGCACAGGGTGTGCAACGGGTCGCGTACGTCGACATCGATGTTCATCACGGTGACGGAGTGCAGGCAGCTTTCTACGACGATCCGCGCGTGCTCACGATCTCGCTGCATCAAAGCGGGCGGACGTTGTTTCCTGGTACTGGCTTCCCCGATGAGACAGGTGGTCCGCAGGCGCGCGGCTACGCGGTGAATGTGGCATTGCCGCCGGGCACGAATGACGCGAGTTGGCTGCGGGCATTCCACGCCGTCGTCCCGCCCCTGCTGCGAAGCTTCTCACCGGAGATTCTCGTCAGCCAGCACGGCTGCGACACCCATCGGTTGGACCCGCTCGCGCAGCTTGCTCTGACTGTCGATGGGCAACGGGCTGCCCACCTGGCATTGCACGACCTTGCGCACGAGGTCGCGGGCGGTCAATGGGTCGCGGTTGGTGGTGGCGGCTATGCATTGGCGCAGGTCGTTCCCCGCACCTGGACCCACCTACTGGCAATCGCGGCGGGGGCGCCTATCGATCCGGCCACGCCAACGCCGGTGGCCTGGCAGGCGAACGCGCGCGCACGCACCGGCGGACCGGCTCCGGAATCAATGACAGACGGTGGGTCCGGCGATTATCGAAGCTTCGATGGGGGCCACGATCCGGGCGATCCCGTCGACCGCGCGATCCTGGCGACCATGAATGCAACATTTCCAGCACATGGGCTCCTCATCGGCGGTTTTTGGTGACCGCGTTGCCGACTGCACCCTCGCGCGCTGAGTTGCTCGAATACCTTTCGGTGGCTCGGATCGCCGGCCCAGTCGCCACGCCGCGCGAGGCCAATCTGGCGAACTATCGGCTCATGGCCGCGCGCGATCCCGATTACCTCTTTGGTCTGGAGCCGCGCGGGGCCTGGACCTTCGACGACGTCCTGGCCTTGATGGCGGGGCGGTGCGGCGTCTCGGCGGATCCGCTCCATGACTCCGGCGCCGACACGATCGATGCGGCCTTGACCGTCGAACGCCTCGAGGCGATGGCTGCGCAACTGCGCACAGCTGCGGCGACCAAGGCTCGCGTTCTGGTGGCCACTGGGCATCCGACCGGCGTGCTCGTCGTCCATCTCGAGATTGCCAGAGCCCTCGCGTCCGCTGGTTGCACGCTGCTGACCCCGCCCGCCATGTGGGAGCACGTCGACTACGCGGGGCGGATGCATGAGCGCCATGTTCGGGACGTACTCGGGGTCAGCGTGGCCAGTCAGGGAGCCAACCTGCTGCATACCCACTCGCCAACTCCGATGGAGTTGATGCTGCGCGCCCTTACCGACCAGGGAGAGGCCGCACCGGATCTCGTGGTTGCCGATCACGGCTTTGCGGGTGCGGCCGGCCGGGCGGGTGTTGCGTGCGTCGGCTTCGCCGACTCCAACGATCCGGCGCTATTCGTCGGCGAGGCCGAAGGCGATGTCACGGTCTGCGTCCCGCTGGACGACAACGTCATGCCGCACCTCTACGGGCCACTCACGAGCTTCCTGTTGGCGACCGCGTTCGGGTAGCGGCCCTGCGACCTCGAAGCTGCTGGCGATCACAACGGCTAACTCTCGACCGCAGCCTGAGGTTTGGGGTTTCCGTCACCGAGCGTTGCCGAAATCGGCTGGTTACGCTCCACCGGCCGCCTGCGGGTCGCCTCGGGGGACCAGCCCTTCCCCACTGGCCCCAACATCGCTACCCTCGGTCACGCACGTGCGTGATCGTCTGCCGGTGGGGAAGCCGGCACCCGTCGCGTGCTGAGAGTTCGGTGCGTCATGGGTGCAGTTGAACGGCCGCGCGACAAGGCGTTGGCCGAAGTGCGGTTCCTCACGGTCGCGGAGGTCGCCGCGCTCATGCGCGTGTCGAAAATGACCGTGTATCGGCTGGTGCATTCGGGAGAGTTGCCCGCGGTTCGCGTCGGGCGCTCATTCCGGGTCCCGGAGCAGGCAGTCCACGATTACCTGCGCGACGCGTTCATCGAGGCTGGCTGACCGACCCCCACCCAGTCGCCGCACGATCGCGCGCGACCGGCCGGGTTAGGCTTGCCATAACGCAGGTGGGCACAACGCAGGTGGTTGGTACGGGGCCGCCCGTCAGTCATGCAACGTGGGCATAGCCCCACGACAATTTGAATGTGGGCACAGGCCCACGACAATTGGGGCGCAGCCCCAGAGGAAGTGGGTTCGGTCGTGGGTTCGGTCATCAAGAAGCGCCGCAAGCGGATGGCGAAGAAGAAGCACCGCAAGCTGCTGAAGCGCACGCGCGTTCAGCGACGCAACAAGAAGTAGGGGTTAGTTCGGCAGTTGCGACAGGACCGTCGCGAAGTTCAGCATCCGACTGACCGGGTCACCGGTCGAGGCTGGAGTGGCCGAGGCCGCAAGCTGTGACCGAAGTGCAGTCGCAGACGGGACGGCGGTCGGTGCCGCAGCCGCCGGAACGGTGACGGTGGCCGCGGTCGCAACGTGCTGAGTCACCGCGGTGACCTTGGGCGCGGCCTTGACCGCGGCAGGCTTCACGGCCACTGGCTTCGTGGTCGCCGGCTTCGGGGCAACTGTCTTGACCGGCGCCGGCGCCTTCGGGGCAACTGGCGCGGTCGTGACGGTCACCGGGCGGCGGAAGTCGACGACGACCCAGAGCACCGGGCACCCGCAGGACGGATAAATCGATGTCGCGGAGCCGACGCCCATCTGCGTGTAGCGCGGGTCAAGGATGTTGGCCTTGTGCTCGGGGCTGTGCATGAACGCGTTCTGCACGGTGGGGACGTCGCCGGCCATGCCGACGTTCTCCCCGAGGACGGTCCAGTTGGTGACCTGTGTCCGCACGGCGGGGTTGTGGGAGAGCACACCGGCGGCGGCGAGCTTGTTCGCCCACGCCTGGGCAACCGCGTCGAGTTGGGCGTTCTCGGTGAGTGCCGGAAGACCCGCGGAGACGCGGGCGCTGTTCGTCGCGGTGGCCAGATCGCCAGCAGGGCTCGCGAGTGCGGAGCTGGCGAAAGCGGCTGAGCCCACGAGCGCTGTCACTGTCAGTGACAGCGCTGCGACCCATCTAGCCGTACGGCGAACACGGAGAGTGGTCATGGCTTATAGGTCGGCGACCCCCGCAAAACGCTTGAACGGCAAAGGGGACAAAACGGACATGCCCCGGCAACATCACCCTGACGGCCTACTGACAGGGGCGGCTTAACCTGACGGGCGTGACCAATACCGACTCTTTGAGCGCGCTGCCGCCTGATCCGCGGGCTCGGGTCGTGCTCTTCAGCCGGCCCGGCTGCCACCTGTGCGACGCCGCGAGGGCGGTGGTGGAGAAGGTCACTGCCGAACTCGGCGAGCGCTACGCCGAGCGCGACATCACGCTGGACCCGCGGGATTTGAGCGCGTACGGGGACTCGATCCCGGTGGTGGAAGTCGACGGCGTCCAGGTCGACTTCTGGCGGGTCTCAGAAGATCGACTTCGGGCCGCCCTCACGCGGTGACATTCTGGCCGCTCCGCGGCGGGGATCGGCGCTTTTGTGCACCCGTTCACAAACACGTACCCTGGGCACCGAGCCGGAGAAGTTCCGAAGCAGTCGAGCCAGCCTGTCTGGAAGTGCCGTGTCTGCCGATCGTGAACCTATAAGTAGCGCGCCTGGAACGAGCGCCGCTACCCAGGTCCCCGTTTCCCAGGTGCGGGGCATCCCAGAAGCCTCGATAGCTCGGCTCCCCTTGTATCTGCGTGCGCTGCAGTCCATGGCCGACCGTGGGGTGACGACCGTTTCCTCCCAGCAGCTCGCCGTGGCGTCGGGGGTGAACTCGGCCAAGCTTCGCAAGGACCTTTCGCACCTCGGTTCGTATGGCACCCGAGGTGTCGGCTACGAGGTGGCCTACCTCGTCTACCAAATCTCGCGTGAACTCGGGCTGACCCAGGACTGGGCCGTCGCCATCGTCGGGGTCGGCAACCTCGGTCGAGCTCTCGCGAACTACGGCGGCTTCGCCAGTCGCGGGTTTCGCGCCGCATGCCTTGTCGATGCCGACCCAGCGCAGGTCGGGCAGCGCGTGGGCGGCTTGGTCGTCCACCACCTTGACGACCTGGAACGGCTTATCGCCGAGCACCGGATCGCGATCGGGGTCATCACCACACCAGCCAGTGCTGCGCAACGAGTGGCCGATCGCTTGGTGGCCGCGGGTGTCCGCAGCGTTCTGAACTTCGCGCCGACGGTGTTGACCGTTCCGCCCGACGTCGAACTGCGCAAGGTCGACCTCTCCACCGAACTGCAGATCCTTGCGTTCCACGAACAACGTCGCGTGACCTGCGCTGCTGACGCGGCGGTGTCGCTGTGAGCCTCCTTGTCGTCGGTCTTTCGCACCGCAGTGCACCATTGCCGTTGCTCGAACGAACCTCGCTGTCGGTCGATGCGGCAGGCAAGTTGCTCGACGATGTCGTGGCCGCGCCGGCCGTCGATGAGGCGATGTTGCTGTCGACCTGCAACAGGGTCGAGCTGTATGCGTCGGTCGAGAAGTTCCACGCAGGGGTTGCGGCACTCTCCGAATTGCTGGCCCGTCACACCGGCGTCGGGTTCGACGAGCTATCGCCGCACGTGTACGTGCATTACGAGGACCGTGCGGCGCAGCACCTTTTTTCGGTGACCTCGAGCCTTGATTCGATGCTGGTCGGCGAACACCAGATTCTCGGACAGGTAAGGGCGGCATTTCGCACTGCTCGAGACCGCGGTGACGCCGGAAGCACGTTGCACGATGTCATCGAGCGGGCACTGCATGCGGCGAAGCGAGTCCATGCGGAGACCGGCATCGACGCAGTCGGCACCACCTTGGTCGAGGCAGGACTGCGGCTAGGCGCACCAGGCGGTCTGAAGGGACAGCACGCCGTCGTAGTTGGGGCCGGCTCGATGGCATCAATCGCAGTGGCTGCGTTACGCACGGCCGGTGTGGGTGATCTGGTCGTTGCCAGTCGCACCATGCTGAGCGCGCAACTGCTGGCCACTCGAGCCGGTGGCCGGGCTGCCGCCATGGCAGATCTCGAGAATGAGATCGCCGACGCAGACGTGGTCATCACGTGCACGGGTTCCGATAGCCAGGTGCTGTCGGCCGACGTGGTTCAGCGGGCGATGGCAGTGCGCGCCGCCCGCCCGCTCTTCATCTTGGACGTCGCCGTTCCTCGCGATGTCGACCCACGTGTGGGCGAACTGGCTGGTGTGTCCTTGTTCGACATCGACGCGTTGGCACCGCTGGTCGATAACGCCGTGGCCGCAGATGATGTCCTCGAGGCGCGCCGCATCGTCGACATGGAACTCGCCGCGTACGTCAGCGCGCGACGGGCTTCGGGGGTCGCGCCGACCGTGGTCGCGCTGCGCGACAAGGGCGCCCAGATGGTTGCGGCGGAACTGCACCGGCTCGAGCGCAGGCTGCCGAACCTCGACGACGCGGCGCGGGCCGAGATAGCGGCGACTATGCAACGCGTGGTCGACAAGGTCTTGCACGCGCCAACTGTGCGGGTTCAGGAGCTCGCGGACACCGTCGGACCGACGTCGTATCCCGAGGCATTGCGCCGGCTGTTCGACCTTGACCCGTCGGCGCCTGCAGCGTTAGTCGCCACTGACCTAGCTGACGACGAGACCCCGCCCGATGAGCAACGGTGAGCCCGATTTCAGCACCCGCCGCCAGGCCGACCACCGTGCTTCGTCTCGGCACTCGGCGCAGCAATCTTGCGATGGCTCAGGCGACGCTCGTGGCTGACGCGCTTCGAGCAGGCGGGTCAACCGTCGAACTCGTGGGCGTGACGACCGAAGGCGATCGCAGCACCGGCCCTCTGACCGAATCCGGCGGCACTGGCGTCTTCGTGACGCAACTGCGCGCCCGGCTGCTCGACGGCAGTGTCGACATCGTCGTGCACTCGCTCAAAGACCTGCCGACCCAGCCGGCGGCCGATCTCGAGGTGGTCGCCGTGCCGCCGCGAGCAGATGCACGCGACGCGCTGGTGGCCCGCGATGGGCTCACGCTGTCAACGTTGCCGCCCGGGGCTGCCGTTGGTACCGGCTCGCCCCGTCGTGCCGCTCAGCTGCTCGCCGTCCGCCCCGATCTCGACGTCCAGCCGTTGCGGGGCAACGTTGATACGCGAATCGGCCGGGTCGCCCGCGCCGGTGCCCACGGGCTCGATGCGATCGTGGTTGCGGCCGCTGGTCTTGCTCGGCTTGGTCGCCTCGACGAGGCGACGCAGCTGCTCGGCCCCGATGTCATGCTCCCGGCGCCCGGCCAGGGTGCGCTCGCCATCGAGTGTCGGGCCACCGACGTCGAGCCCGGCGGGCGGCTTCGCGAGCTGCTCGCACCGCTCAATGACGCCGCGAGCCATGCGGCCGTCGTCGCAGAGCGCGCCGTGCTTGCCGGGCTCGAGGCGGGATGTACCGCCCCGGTCGGGGCATTTGCCGAGGTTGACGCGGCTCTCAATTTGCATCTGGTCGCCGTGGTCGTCAGCGTGGACGGCGTAACTGCGATCCGGGGCTCTGCGCAGGGGGCAGCGACTGACGCGGAAGGGATCGGACGCCGGTTGGCTGCCGATCTCCTTGCGCGCGGCGCGGGCGCACTGATGGGAACAATCCAGTGATTTTGAAACACCCAGTGATTTTGAAACATCCAGTGAGTTATGACAGAACAGGACGACGATGAGTCCAACGCCCAAGAACACGGGCACCGCAGCCGCGCGGCAGACCAGCGCTCCTGCGCCGCAGCACGCGCGACCTGCCGCCGCGCTCCAAAATTCGCGAGCTGCCGCCGCGCCGCGCAACCTCGGCACGGTCGCCTTCGTTGGCGCCGGCCCGGGTGATCCAGGTCTGCTGACCTTGCGCGCCGTCGAGTTACTTGCCCGCGCCAACGTCGTGATCGCCGACGAGCCGCTCTCTGCTGATCTGACCAAGCACTGTCGCGCTGACGTCATCGTCATCGATCTGTCGGCCGGCGATCGGTCGCAGACGCTCGCCGACCGAACGAAGGTGATTGTCGATGCGACCAAGGGTGGCAAGAGCGTCGTGCGGTTGCTCATGGGCGATCCGCTCTTCGATGGCGATGGTGCCGAAGAGGCCGCCGCGTGTGCGAAGGCCAAGCTCGGCGTCGAAGTGGTTCCAGGCGTTCCCGTTGCAGCAGCGGTCCCGACGTACGCCGGTATCGCGCTGGTCGACTCCAAGCACCGCGAGGTGCGTGTCATCGACGCGCGCCCGTCGGCGTCCGGCCCTGATTGGGCTGCTGCAGCTGTTGGTCACCCGACCCTCGTCGTGCTGCGCGTCGAGTCGCCTGCAGTTGTCGCCGACGCGCTGATCAAGGGCGGGCGTGCGGCTGATACTGCAGTGGCAGCAACAAGGGCCGGCACGACAACCGACCAGCACACGGTGGTTTCGACGTTGGGTGCGCTTGCCACCGACGTCAAGGCCGCCGGACTCGCGGGTCCCGTCGTGCTGGTGATCGGTGACGTCGTGAAGAGTCGGGGTGCGCTGTCGTGGTTCGAGACGAAGGCGCTGTTCGGTTGGCGTGTCCTGGTGCCGCGTACCAAGGAGCAGGCAGGCGACTTGTCCGACCGGCTGCGGGTTTACGGCGCGGTGCCCGCGGAGGTGCCGACGATTGCGGTCGAGCCGCCACGGACTCCGCAGCAAATGGAGCGTGCCGTCCGTGGCCTGGTGACGGGTCGCTACGAGTGGATCGCGTTCACGTCGGTCAACGCCGTACGCGCGGTGCGCGAGAAGTTCGAGGAGTACGGCCTCGATGCACGCGCCTTCTCCGGCATCAAGGTGGCGGCTGTGGGTGAGCAGACAGCCGAGGCGCTTCAGGCATTCGGTGTCAAGCCCGACCTCGTGCCGGTCGGTGAGCAGTCCGCGGCAGGTCTGCTGGAAGAGTTCCCGCCGTACGACGATGTGCTCGACCCGATCAACCGGGTGTTCCTCCCGCGTGCCGACATTGCAACAGAGACACTCGTCGCCGGATTGGTCGAACTGGGCTGGGAAGTCGACGACGTCACCGCCTACCGCACGGTGCGTGCAGCACCGCCGCCGGCGGCTACTCGCGAGGCCATCAAGACTGGTGGATTCGACGCGGTCGTCTTCACGTCGTCATCGACCGTTCGCAACCTCGTCGGAATCGCGGGCAAGCCGCACGCGACGACGGTGATCGCCTGCATCGGACCCCAGACGGCAAAGACCGCCGAAGAGCACGGCTTGCGAGTAGACGTTCTTGCCGAGAGTCCTTCGGTGGAGTGCCTCGCCGACGCACTGGCTGCCTACGGGCTGGCGCAGCGGTTGGCTGCGGAAGCCAGTGGTGAGTGGACGGGCAAGCCCGGACGGCCGCGCGCCAGCTCGCGACGCAAGGCTCGGTAGGTCTCGATGTCGGGTCTCGTGGCGAGGCCGCGCCGGTTGCGGCGCACTCCTGCGTTGCGCCGACTGGTCGCGCAGACGCGGCTGTCGTCGTCCGACCTTGTCTTGCCTTTGTTCGTCAAGGAAGGCATCAGCGAGCCCGCACCGATCGCGTCGATGCCGGGAGTCGTCCAGCACACGCGTGACTCGTTGCGAAAGGCTGCCGCAGAAGCGGTCGCTGACGGTGTCGGCGGGCTGATCCTGTTCGGCATACCGGCGCATAAGGACGCGCGCGGTTCGGGTGCTGATGACCCTTCGGGCATCGTGCAGGTGGCGCTGCGCGATCTCGTCAGCGAGGTCGGCGACGCGACGGTGCTGATGGCCGATCTGTGCCTCGACGAATACACCGACCACGGGCATTGTGGCATCGTGGTTGAGTCGGCAGCGGGACAGCACACGATCGACAACGATGCGACTCTCGTGCGCTATGCATCGATCGCGTCTGCGCAGGCGAGTGCGGGCGCGCATGTCGTTGCGCCCAGCGGCATGATGGACGGCCAGGTCGCTGCGATCAGGGCAGGCCTTGACACCGCGGGCTTTTCGGAGGTCGCGATCCTCGCGTATGCAGCCAAATATGCATCTGCCCTGTACGGACCGTTTCGCGATGCGGCCGAGTGTGCGCCGCGGTTCGGCGATCGCCGCACCTACCAGCAAGATGTCGCGAACAGTGATGAGGCATTACGCGAAGTTGCGCTCGACATCGCCGAGGGCGCCGACATGGTCATGGTCAAGCCGGCGATGGCGTATCTCGATGTCGTGGCGCGGGTACGAGGCATGGTCGATGTTCCAGTCGCCGCGTATCAGGTGAGCGGCGAGTACGCCATGGTCGAGGCGGCCGCTGCGAATGGTTGGCTTGATCGCGAGAGTGTGATCCTCGAGTCGTTGACGTCCATTCGTCGAGCGGGCGCTGACATCGTGTTGACGTACTGGGCCGCTGAGGTGGCACGGTCGCTCCGCGATCCACGATGAGCCCTGCTGCGCCGCGCGCGGTTTTGCTCGACGCAGGAGGAGTGCTTCTGCTGCCTAATCCTTGGGTTGTGTCAGCAGTGCTGCGCGCGGCTGGCGGCGCGATGGACCCGGACGCCGTGCCGCGCGCGCACTATGCGGGTGTCGCCGCTATGGATGCACGCAGGACAACCGACTGGAGCTACTACCACCGGGTATTCGTGCGGTTCGCTGGTGTACCGAGCGATCGCATTGACGATGCGCTGGCGGGCTTGGCTGCGTTGTTTCGGTCGCCGGTTCTTACGACCTGGAATGTCGTTCCGATGGGTGTCATCGAAGACCTGCGCGACCTCGCGGCAACAGGCGTCGCGATCGCCGTGGTGTCGAACGCTGACGGTTTAGTCGAGGCGACGCTGCGGCGTTGCGAGATCCCATTCGACGTCGTCATCGACTCGACGATCGTCGGTTACGCGAAGCCGCAGCCAGAGATCTTCGCTTTCGCGCTCGAGAAGCTCAATGTGGCTGCAAGCGATGCGGTGCATGTCGGTGACATGGCGTCTGCGGACGTCGACGGGGCGCATGCTGCCGGCGTTCGCCCGTTGCACCTCGACCCGTTCGGAGATTGCCCGTATCCGGCCAATCATCACGAGCACGTGCGAACGCTCGCGGACGTCGTCGCTATCGCAGCGGGCTGATCGACTGCCGCCGCGGTGGCGATAGTAACGGCGTCCGAGCCTTAGGTTCCCCCCCAGGCTCGAACGCCGTCGATTGGATGCTTCGGCGTGTGGTCGCTGCTGCCGCTATGGCTGGAGCGGTCCTGCGCTGAAGTTGCTGAACTTCACGG
>DATCDK010000141.1:0-4460 GCA_036510735.1 Acidothermaceae bacterium
GATTCAGGATCGGTCGTGCGGCGCTCGGCTGCCGAGAGAAGCTCGTTGTCCGGCGCACGCCCGCCGCGGGCAGGGCAAGCCACACACCGCTGCACCGGGCTGGCCGGCGCGATGCCGCATGGGCACGGGTGCTGGGCTGCCAAAGTCTGCTCGGCCGTCACGGACGTGTCATCGGCAACTTGGGGGCGGGCGTTGAGGCCTCATTTGACGGAACCTTGAAGGTCGCCTGGCGCCTGGGCCGAGCGGCTAGGCTGGCAGGCGATGGACACCGTCGACGTGCCTGGCGCCGTATACCTCGACCACGCGGCCACCACTCCGATGGTGCCGGCCGCTGTTGCCGCCATGACCGAGCAGCTGCGCGTGGTCGGGAACCCCTCGTCGCTGCACCGGGCCGGCCGCACCGCCCGCCGGGTCGTCGAGGAGTCTCGCGAGACCATCGCCCACGCACTGGGCGCGCGTCCGAGCGAAGTCGTCTTCACCTCAGGCGGCACTGAAGCCGACAACCTTGCGGTCAAGGGCCTGTTCTGGTCACGCCGTACTGCCGATCCACGCCGGGTGCGGATCCTGGCCAGCGCCGTCGAGCATCACGCGGTGCTCGATTGCGTTGAGTGGCTCGCTGGCCACGATGGCGCCGAGCCGGTCTGGCTGGACGTCGATGAGCTGGGGCGGGTGCGTCCCGAAACCGTGCGTTCGGCGATCGAGGGCAACCCCGAGTCGGTTGCCCTGGTCACGGTGATGTGGGCCAACAACGAGGTCGGCACCGTGCAGCCGATCGCCGAGATCGTTGCCATTGCGCACAGCTACGGCATCCCGGTGCACTCCGACGCGGTGCAGGCCGTGGGTCAGCTGCCGATCAACTTCGCGGCAAGCGGCCTCGACGCGTTGACGATCTCCGGGCACAAGGTTGGCGGTCCGCTCGGTGTCGGGGCGTTGATCGTGGCCCGCGACCTCTTACTCACGCCGGTGTTGCATGGCGGTGGGCAGGAGCGCGACTTGCGTTCGGGGACGCTCGACACCCCCGCGATCGCCGGGTTCGCCGCTGCGGTACGCGACGCGGTCGCGTTGCAGCCGGCTCGTGCGGCCGCTCTGGTCGAACTGCGCGAGGACTTAATCCGGCGGGTGCTGACCGCCGTCCCGGATGCAGTCTTGAACGGCGACCCTGGCATCGCGGCTTCGCAGCGGTTGCCGGGCAACGCGCATTTCGGTTTCCCCGGGTGCGAAGGCGATGCGTTGCTGATGCTGCTCGATGCGCGCGGGGTCGAGTGCTCGACCGGCTCAGCCTGCACAGCTGGAGTGGCCCGACCCAGCCACGTGCTGCTGGCGATGGGGTCCGACGACGAGCGCGCACGCGGCACCTTGCGGTTCTCGCTCGGCCATACCTCCACCGAAGCGGACGTCGATGCGTTGCTCGCCGTTTTGCCCGGCGCCGTCGAACGGGCGAAGCGCGCCGGTGTGGTGTCGTCGGCGAGCCGGCGGTAGATCGTGAAGGTTCTGGCGGCCATGTCAGGTGGCGTCGATTCTGCTGTGGCGGCTGCGCGGGCGGTCGATGCTGGCCATGACGTCACCGGCGTTCATCTCGCATTGTCGAAGTCGCCGCAGTCGCATCGGCTCGGTGCGCGCGGTTGCTGCACGGTCGAAGACGCGCACGACGCTCGACGGGCGGCTGACGTGCTTGGCATCCCGTTCTATGTCTGGGACCTCGCCGAGCGGTTTGCAGATGATGTCGTTCAGGACTTCGTTGACGAGTACGCAGCGGGCCGCACCCCGAATCCGTGCCTGCGCTGCAACGAACGCATCAAGTTCGCTGCCGTTCTCGACAAGGCGTTGGCACTCGGGTTCGACGCGGTGTGCACGGGTCACTACGCGCAACTGGGCGACGGCCCTGACGGCCGCGAGATGCACCGCGCAGTCGATTCCGACAAGGACCAGTCGTACGTACTCGGCGTCTTGACAGCGACTCAGCTCGCGCACGCGATGTTCCCGCTTGGCGACACACCGAAGTCTGGCGTTCGGGCCGAGGCCGCGCGTCGCGGGCTCGCGTTGGCGGAGAAGCCCGACAGTCACGACGTTTGCTTCATCCCTGACGGCGACACTGCGGGTTTCTTGCAGCGCCAGCTGTCTTCGTTGGGTGATGTCAGCGGCTCCATCGTCGACAGTTCGGGGGAGACGCTCGGATCGCACGACGGCGTGTATGCGTTCACCGTCGGTCAGCGCCGTGGGCTGCGCATCGGCACTCCCGCATCCGACGGTCGGCCTCGCTACGTGCTTGATGTTTCCCCGGTCACCCGTACCGTCACGGTCGGGACGGCGGAAGACCTCGACGTCCGCGGACTTGTCGGTATTCGCCCGCGCTGGTGTGGGCCCGCGCCAATCGGGCCAGTTGAGTGTCTGGTGCAGTTGCGGGCCCACGGCGAGCCGGTCCCCGCAGTCGTTCGGGTGATCGACACCGATCGTCTCGATGTCGAGTTGATGGTTGCCGCGCGCGGCATCGCGCCCGGTCAGGCGGTCGTCGTCTATGACGGGACGCGGGTCGTCGGCTCAGCGACCATCGACACCACTTCGCGCTGACCTTCGTCCCGTGTTCACCACCGGGACTGTTGGATTGTCCATCTTCAGCGCAGACTCAGGTTGCCGCTCTAGATTGCTCGGCGTGCGACTGTTTAGCGCGCGAGCGTTCTGTAGAGACGGAAACTTCCCGTGATCGAAGTACGCGGTCTCACCAAGCGTTATGGCGGTCGCACGGTCGTCGACGATCTCTCGTTCGAGGTCAAGCCCGGTGTTGTTACGGGATTCCTGGGTCCCAACGGAAGCGGCAAGACGACCACCGCGCGGATGATCCTCGGTCTGATCCGAAGTGACGCGGGTGTCGCGACGATCAACGGACGGCGTTACCACGAGTTGTCCCGACCGCTGCGCGAGCTCGGTGCGTTGATCGATTCGGGCGGGGTGAACCCGAGCCGCACTGCGGTTGAACATCTGCGCTGGCTCGCGGCCGCAAATGACATTCCGCGTTCGCGCGCCGACGAGGTGTTGGCGATCGTCGGCCTCGACGCCGTGGCAGGGCGCAAGGTCGGCGGCTTCTCTCTTGGCATGCGGCAGCGGCTCGGTATCGCAGCGGCGTTGATCGGCGACCCACCGGTCTTGATCCTGGACGAACCGATCAACGGCCTCGACCCCGAGGGCATTCGCTGGATTCGCGGGTTCATGCAGGGGCTAGCGGCAGACGGTCGCACGGTGTTGGTCGCGAGCCACCTGATGAGCGAGATGGCGCTGACCGCAAGCGCACTCATTGTGATCGGTGCCGGCCGCCTGATCGCCGCCGAGAGTGTGACCGAGTTTGTCGAGCGCGCCGTCTCGTCCGTGCGGGTGCGAAGCCCGCAACTCGATGAACTCGAGGTTGCGCTTTCTGTCGAGGGCGCGTCGTTGTGGCGCGACGGCGACGCGCTCGAGATCGTCGGGCTCAGCATCGAGCAGATCGGGTTGACTGCTTCTCGAGTCGGAGCGACGCTGTTCGAGCTCTCACCGCAGCGTGCGTCGTTGGAAGACGCCTTCATGCAGCTCACGTGCGATTCGGCCGAGTTCGCCACCCGCCGTCAGGCGAGCTGAAGCGCGATGCGTACCGCGCTGGCCATGGAATGGGAGAAGCTTCGCCCCGTTCACAAGACATCGCGAACGATCGCTCTCGCGATCGCCTTGGCCGTAACCGTCAGCGCGCTTGTTGCGCTCGCAGTTGCGTCCTCCGCATCGCACATGTCCAGTTACGACCGCCTCACATTCGATTCCGTTGGCATCTCGCTTGAAGGTGTGAACGCTGCTGTGCTGGCCGTTGCGGCATTCGGCATCTTGTCGATCACCCGCGAGTACGCCACGGGGATGATGGCTGTCACGTTTCTGGCACAACCCGGGCGCCTTCGGGTACTCGGGGCGAAGCTGCTCACGCACGCCGGTGTTGCCGGGCTGGCGGGCGCAGGTGCATGCGTAGCTGCCTTCGCTGTAGGGCAGACGCTGCTGAGTACCGGCGGCCTCGCAACGGGCTGGTCGGCACCGCAACTGCCGGCCGCGCTCGGCGGTGGGGTCGTCTACCTGATCCTCGTGTGCGTGTGGGGGATCGCGCTCGGCGCATTGGTCCGTACGTCGGCTGCCGCGATCATCATGAGTGCATTCCTGCTCGTGGTGGCGCCGATCCTGGTGCAGATTCTGCCTGGCAGCATGGTGCAGCAGGCGTCGCGGTGGCTGCCGTCGCAAATCGGCGTCCAGGCAATGTCGGCGCATCACGACCCGTACGCGTTCGCGCCGTGGACCGGCCTCGCCGTGCTGGGCGGCTACGTGGCGATCACGTTGATCGCCGGCGGCTTCCGGATGGTTCGCCGCGAACCCTAGGCGGGCTCTAGGCTGCGCGGATGCGTGTGGTGATTGCCGGAGCAGGTTTTGGTGGACTCGAACTTGCGACCAGATTGTCG
>DATCDK010000142.1:0-9111 GCA_036510735.1 Acidothermaceae bacterium
GCTCTGACGGTCGGTGTTGCTCGCGACGTGTTGACGGAGTACGGCTTCGACCCGAACCTGATCACACTCGCCGTCGATGGCGCAGGCGAAACCTTGGCGAGCAATCTAGCTACGCATCCAGACGTGCGCGTCATCGACTACACCGGCTCGACGTCATACGGCGAGTGGCTTGAGGCGAATGCGTTACAGGCCAGGGTTTTCACCGAGAAGGCCGGCGTGAACTGCGTCGTCCTCGACTCCACCGACGACCTCAACGGCCTGGCCGCGAACCTCGCCTACTCGCTGTCGCTGTACAGCGGCCAGATGTGCACGACACCGCAGACCATCTTCATCCCCCGCTCCGGCATCGACACCGACACCGGGCATGCCAGCGTTGTCGATGTCGTCAGCGCACTCGGTGCTGCGCTCGACGACTTGCTCGGTGACCCGGCCCGTGCCGTCAACATGCTCGGCGCAATCGTGAACGATGCCGTTCTGCACCGTCTCGATGATGCGTCGGACGCCGGCGACGTGCTGATCAAGTCGCGGGCGATCGAACACCCCGAGTTCCCAGCTGCACGGGTGCGAACGCCGCTCGTGGTGCGGGCCGCCTCCGACGCAACTGCCTACAGCCACGAATGTTTCGGCCCGATCGCGTTCATCGTCGAGACGGAAGACACGGCAAAAAGCCTCGATGCGTGGCGCCAGATCGTGACAACGAGCGGGTCGTTGACGGCATCCGTCTATTCCACGGACGCCGATGTGCTGGCGGCTGCGCACAACGTTGCGCTCGATACCGGCGTGTCGGTGTCGAGCAACCTCACCGCTGATACGTACGTGAATCAGACCGTCGCGTTTTCCGACTATCACGGCACCGGCGCGAACGCAGCGGCAAACGCCACTCTGACCGACCTGGCATTCGTCGCCGACCGCTTCCGGATCGTCGAAACCCGACGCGCTGCAGTAAACCCAACAGCAGTGAACCCAACAGCAGTGAATCGAACACAGTGAAGACAACTGTGGCGACCACGCCGACCCATCGGCGTCCGCCTTATGACGCCACGTCCTTGCTCGAGGTCGCGGTTACCGTCTTCAACGAGCGCGGGTACGACGGCACCAGCATGGAAGATCTCGCGCGAGCCGCCGGCATCACGAAGTCGTCGTTCTATCACCACGTCGACGGCAAGGAAGCATTGCTTGCAGCGGCGTGTGACCGCGCGCTCGACGCGTTGTTCGCCGTCCGCGACGAGCCAGGATCGAACACCGGCGCCGCCATCGACCGCTTCGAATACGTGTTGCGGCGCACGTCGCAGATCCTGCTGACCGAACTCCCCTATGTGACGCTGCTGCTGCGCGTGCGCGGCAACACCCCCACCGAACAGGCCGCACTCGAACGCCGTCGCGAGTTCGATCGCTTCACCGCCGACCTGGTCACCCAAGCGATGGCCGACGGCGACCTGCGCTCCGACATCGAACCCGGCCTCGCCACAAGGCTCGCGTTCGGCACGCTCAATTCGGTGACGGAGTGGTACCGCGTGACGCGCGAGACGTCTCCCGATGCAGTCGTCGATGGAGCGGTCGGCGTAATCGTGCGCGGTCTGCGGCCCTAAGCAACGACTCGTACGAGCGCGGTCACCACGCATGCCACGGCAACAACGACGAGAAATGGTGCTTTGAACCGGACGGCGATTGCCGCCGCCACCAGTCCGGCAGCCCTCGCGTCCAGTTGCAAGTGATGACCTGTGGTGAAGGTCTGGGTGGCAATCAACGCCGTCAGTAGGGCGACCGGCAGCAGTTCGGCGACGTGCTTGACCACGGGTTGCTCGATGACGCGGCGGGGCAACGAATATCCGACCAGCTTCAGTGCAAAGCAGCCTGCGCAGCCAACCGCAATGGCGAGCCACATCAGCGTGCGCCCTTGTCACGGCTGGTGGCACCGTTGGGTCGGACGCCCGCAATGACAGCAACCCCCGCAGCGAACAGCACCGGCACACCGGTCGGCACGAACGGCACGGAAATCAGCGCCACCACAGCCGCCGTCAACGCGACGACCCACGGTTCACGCGATCGCAGGCGCGGCGACATCAGCGCAAGGAAGGCCGCGGGAGCGGCCGCGTCGAGACCGAGCACCCGCGGATTCGACAACGCGTGTGCACTGAGCGCGCCGATGAGGGTGGCCAGGTTCCAAAAGACATAGACCGATGCACCGGTAGCCCAAAACGCGAGCCTCGACGAGCGCACCGTGGTCCGGGCCACGGCCATCGCCGTGCTCTCGTCGATGGTCAGCTGCGCGGCGACTGGGCGCCGCCACCCGCGCACGTCGAGGATGCCGGCCATCCGCACGGCGTAGAACGCGTTGCGCACGCCGAGCATGATCGCCGTTGCGACACCGGTCATTGCGGCACCGCCGCCCCCGATGACACCCACCATCGCGAACTGGCTGCCGCCGGTGAACATCACGAGCGAGAGCACGCAGGTCTGCAGCACGCTAAGACCGGCCGCGCTCGAGATAGCGCCGAACGACAATCCGTAGGCGCCGGTTGCCAGCCCTACGCCGGCCGCGTCGCGAAGCACGCCGGTCCGGGTCGCCGGCCAGATCGGCTCTGTCCCGAGATCGGCGTCTCCGTCAGGGTCGAGTTCGGCGTCAGGTTCGGCGTCGGACATGCGGTCACCATATTGGGCGAGCCAAAGACTGTCAGACAGTTAAAGGGCTCTAGCCCCGTAACTGTCTGACAGTCGGCCGATAACTAGACGGCCGT
Organism: Acidothermaceae bacterium; assembly: GCA_036510735.1. Classification (GTDB taxonomy): domain Bacteria; phylum Actinomycetota; class Actinomycetes; order Acidothermales; family Acidothermaceae; genus PALSA-607. Next base: position 2,739 of record DATCDK010000142.1, read on the forward strand.
GAAGGCGGTCACGTCGCCCTTCTCGGCGAGCAACCGCTCGAGGGTGGCGTAGGAGAACCAGAATGTGCCGTTGCCAAGACCGCCCCAGGTCGGACCCCATGACTGGCAGGCCCACACCTGCTGGTCCTCGACGCTCAGCCCGAAGAGTTCGATCTCGTGACCACCACGAATCGTCGCGTCCGCGGGCAGCGGACATTCGCCCGTGGGCAGGGGGCTGTCGAAGCTGGTGTACCAGTTGATACCGGCGATGACCGGAGCCAGCGTCAGCGCGCCAAGTGCCTGGTCCATGCTGAACGCGTGGCTGTACGCGCTGATGTATCCGTCGCGCTTGGCCGCCTTCGCCACTGCCAAGCCGGTCGACCCGGTGTCGTCAGGCGGGTAACTGCCCTGCACCCGGTCGAGGTGGGTCGCCTGCTCGTAGAGCAGCACCGCATTTTCCTCCACGAGGGTGCGGCTGGCGTGGTAGTACGGCGCGGTCATCATCGCGCCCGCCATCGCGTTGCCAGTGCAAGAGCCGAGGTCGCCCTGGTCGAAGGGCTTGCCATGCCGGAGATGCTTCACGTCCGAGATCGGGGCAACCGCAGCCGGGAAGTTGCGACTTCGCGCGTCGTGTTCGACGTGGCGACCCAATCGACGTCCCGGTTCGGTCTCTTCGGCCAGTTGGATGAAATCGCCGTCAGCCATGGTGGTCTCCTGTTCGTCTCGGGCCTGTCACTTCGAAGGATGTCGCAATCTGGCGCCGTGATACAGAATGTGCCGATGGAATCCGAAGTCCTGGCGGCTACCAGCTTCTGGCGGGCGGTCGCGCTCCTTCGCCTCGAACGGCCGGCCGGTCTCGCCGCCCTCGAGTCCGTGTTCGCGGGCGGTCAGCCACCCGCGACGCTTCGTGGCCCGATGCGCGGGCGCTTCCTGGCGAGCACGATCGGCCACCACATCGATCCGGCGTTCGAGGCGCTCACCGCGGTCTGGCTGCCGTGGAAGGGCAAGACCTTCGATCCGGACGCCGAGCAGGGCCGCAACCTCTTCACCACCGGCGCCCGACGCTTGATGCGCGTCACACTGCCGAAGTACCACACCATCGACGAACCCGGCGGCTGCAGCGCGTTTCGATTCCTCACCTCGATCGGCCCAAGCGCTTTTACGCCCGGTGTCGAGGTCTTGCGCATCGACTACCGCGACGTCCCTGAGAACCCGTCGTGGCCGGTCCGCAGGATCCTCGACGAGCTGGTGATGATCGAGGAGGGTCGCTACCTTGGCCAGGCGTTGATCGAGTTCCGCGGCTCATTGCGCCGGGCAGCCTGGTTCAGTCTCGAGGACCTGCACATCGTGCTGACGGATCACGCGTCGTAGTCGAGCGCGACCACATCGCTGCGTGGCTGGGCCTGGCAGGTCAAGACAAATCCCGCGTCTAGCTCGCCCTGATCAAGCGCATAGCAGTGATCCATCTCGACGCGGCCCTCGACCACCTTCGCTCTGCAGGTGCCACACATTCCGTTCGTACATCCATACGGGACATCGGGGCGTACCCGCATCACCTCGTGCAGCACATCTTTGTCGAGGGGCACTGGCAGCGTGGTCGAACGGCCGGCCAGGGTGATCGTCACGGTCGCCTGCTGTTCGGTGCCAGTCTCAACAACTGGTAGTTGCGTGGCGGCTGCTCGGGTCGGGGTTGCGATGTGGAAGAGCTCGACGTGTACGGCAGCGTCGTCGACGTTGTGCTCGCGCAGGGCCGCACGCGCTGCGTCAATCATCGGCGCCGGACCACATACGAACCACTCGTCGACTGTGCTCGGCGTGATCGCGACCTCGAGTAGCTCATCGAGCTTGGCACGGTCGAGCCGGCCTGTGAGCAGCGCTGAATCGCGGACCTCGCGCGACAGGACATGGAAGACCGCGAGCCGATCGGGAAAGCGGTCCTTCAGGTCGGCCAGTTCGTCGAGGAACATGACGGCCTCAGCGCTGCGGTTGCCGTAGATCAGCGTGAACCGGCTCGCAGGCTCGGCGCGCAGCGTGGCCGCTGCGATCGAGAGCACCGGAGTGATCCCGCTACCTGCAACGATGGCGGCGCGGTGACGCGGTCGTGATGCATCGACGTCCGTGGTGAAGCGCCCGGTCGGCGTCATGACCTCGACGTCGTCGCCGATACGCAGGCTGCCGAGCGCGTACGTGGAGAAGACGCCGCCAGGGATCTGCTTGACCCCGATGCGCACGACGCCTGGTGCGGAGCACAAGGAATAGGTACGACGACCATCGTCACCGGCCGCGAGACAACGCACCGTCACATGCTGGCCCGGCGAGAAGGCGTACTCGCCGGCAAGGTCGTCGGGTACGGCGAACGTGATGGCGACAGCGTCGGTGGTCAGACGGTCGATCGCGGACACTTGAACGGTGTGAAACTGCGGACGCCCTGCCACGTGGGGCTCAGTACGGCTTGATGGCGTCGAACGGCTCGAGGCACGACTTGCATCGATACATGGCCTGGCACGCCGTCGAGCCGAAACGACTCACAAGTAACGTGTCAAGGGAACCGCATCGCGGGCAGCGCATGGCAAGCGCCACATCGACCCGCCGCGCTGCACTGCCGCCGGAGGCCGACACGATGGCACTGACCCCGGACGGCGGCACGATGCCGTGCTCGGACAGCTTGCGGCGTCCGTCGTCGGTGATCCAATCGGTGGTCCACGCCGGCGCGAGCGCGGTGCGCACCTCGACCTGGTCGAAGCCTGCTTCGCGCAGCGCACCGACGACATCGCTGCGGATCACCGCGGTTGCCGGGCAGCCGGAATAGGTGGGAGTCAGGACGATGTGAACGCAACCTTGCGCGTCGATGTCAACCGCACGCACGATGCCGAGATCGCCGATGGTCACGACTGGCAACTCGGGGTCGGCGACTGCGGAGGACACCGCCCACGCACGCTCGACCGCCGTGGCAGCCGACACTGTCACCACGAGGCGCCGGGATGCAGCCGGTGCAGGTACTGCATCTCCGCCAGCAGGTAGCCGAAGCATTCGGTGTGCACGCCACGGCGGCCGCCGTGCGACGTCCAGACCGTTGGCGGGATCACCAAAGTGGCCGTCGCGAACGTATCGCTGACCGAGCGTTCCCACCGCGCCCGAAGGTTGGCCGGATCGACGGCAATGCCCTGCGCCGCAAGGCCCGTCTCGACATCGTCGGCATCGAACAGTTCCGCAGTAAAGGGCCAGAGGCGATCAACAGCGGCCTGCATCCGCCGTCGGCTGTCGTCAGTGCCGTCGCCAAGGCGCACGGTCCACAGCGCTGCATGGTCGTGGTGGTACGCAGCCTCTTTGACAGCCTTTGCGGCAACACCAGCAAGTAGCTCGTCAGTGGAGCTGATCAGTTCCTCGTAGAGGAACAGCTGATACGTACTGAAGAACAGCTGGCGCGCGATCGTGTGCGCGAAGTCGCCATTCTCCTGCTCGACAAGATGCACGTTGCGAAACTCGCGCTCGGTGCGCAGATAGGCCAGATCGTCCTCGTCGCGAGTACCGCCTTCGACAACGGCCGCGTAGTCGAGCAACGCTCGTGCTTGCCCGAGCAGATCGAGAGCGATGTTGGTAAGTGCGATGTCTTCTTCGATCTCGGGTGCGCGCGACGCCCACTCCGACAGCCGCTGCGACAACACGAGCGCATCATCGCCGAGGCGCAGCGCGTAGGTGAAGAGCGCTGCTGCCGTAGGTCCGGTTGGCTCGCTCACATCTGTCGCACCTCCTCGGGCAGGTCGTAAAACGTGGGGTGTCGATAAACCTTATCCGCGGCAGGAGCGAAGAACGGGTCCTTTTCGTCGGGACTCGACGCGGAAATATCTTGCGATCGCACCACCCAGATGCTCACGCCCTCACTTCGACGCGTGTAAACGTCGCGGGCGTTGCGAAGTGCCATCGCCTCATCGGCCGCGTGCAAGCTGCCCGCGTGGACGTGCGAGAGGCCCCGCCGACCGCGGATGAACACCTCCCACAGTGGCAATCCATCGTCGCTCATGCGACCGCCTCGCCTGTTACGGCGGCAGTACTGTTCGCATCGACACCGTGGTGTTTGGCGGCGTAGGCCGTCGCAGCGGCACGCACCCAGGCACCGTTCTCATGAGCCGCCACCCGGTGCGCGATGCGCTGTTCGTTGCACGGGCCGCCGCCCTTGACGACCCGAGTGAACTCGTCCCAATCGATCGCTCCGAACCGGTAATGACCCGTCTGCGCATCGAGCTCGAGCTCGGGATCCGGCAGGTCGAGACCGAGCACCTTGGCTTGTGGCACCGTCATATCGATGAACTTCTGCCGTAGCTCGTCGTTAGAGAAGCGCTTGATCCCCCATGCCATCGACTGCGCGCTGTTCGGCGACTCGTCATCGGGCGGGCCGAACATCATCAATGACGGCCACCACCAGCGGTTGACCGCATCTTGGGCCATCCCGTGTTGCGCCGGTGTCCCGTTCGACAACGTGAGGAGCAGATCGAAGCCTTGCCGCTGGTGGAAAGACTCCTCCTTGCAAATCCGCACCATCGCGCGTGCATAAGGACCGTACGAGCATCGGCACAACGGCACCTGATTGGTGATCGCGGCGCCATCGACCAACCAACCGATCGCACCGACGTCCGCCCAGCTCGTCGTCGGGTAGTTGAAGATGCTCGAGTACTTCTGCTTGCGTGTGTGCAGCAAGTCGAGCAGTTGGGCACGGTCGACGCCGAGCGTCTCGGCCGCGCCGTAGAGATAAAGCCCGTGACCTGCTTCGTCCTGGACCTTCGCCATCAAGATCGCCTTGCGTTGCAGGGACGGCGCGCGGGTGATCCAGTTCGCCTCGGGCTGCATGCCGATGATCTCCGAATGCGCGTGCTGGGCGATCTGCCTGATCAACGTGGCGCGATACGCGTCGGGCATCCAGTCGCGTGGTTCGATCCGCTCGTCGGCGGCCAGCATGGCCACGAAGCGCTCGTCGAGGTGCCCTGCCTGCTCGTCGAGGTCCTCCGCCATTTCGCCTCCACACGCATGTCCAGCGCCAGCCGACCGAATGTTCGGTTGATATGCCCACGCTAAGCCTAGGTCGGGGGCTGACAGACAGCAAGGAACCGGCGTCGGCCATGTCGTCGTCCTAGTCGAGGATGGCACCGTGTTTGATGATGGGGCTGGTCGGGACCACGCTGTGAGGGCGCCGCGGTGAACCGTCAGCCGCTGCCGCGACCGCGCTCGCGGGCAACGATCCTGCACGCCGACCTCGACGCCTTCTACGCGTCGGTCGAGCAGATCGACAAGCCGTCGCTGCGCGGGAAGCCGGTGGTGGTGAGCGGTCTGGGCCTGCGCGGGGTGGTCGCGACCGCGAGCTACGAGGCGCGGGTACACGGCGTGCGATCCGCGATGTCGACGATGGAGGCGCGCGGGCGCTGTCCGAAGGCGGCGTTCCTCGCGCCGCGATTCGAGGCCTACCGAGCCGCCAGCGTCCTCGTCATGGAGCGGTTGCGTGAGCTGTCGCCGCTCGTCGAGCCACTGTCGCTTGACGAGGCCTACGTCGATCTCGAGGCGGGCGACCACGGCGACCTTTCAGCGGACGGCGTTCGCGAGATCGCCGCGCGAGTGAAGGAGTCGGTGCACGCCTCGACCGGGCTGACGCTCTCGGTAGGTGTGGGCAGTTCCAAGCTGGTCGCCAAGATCGCCTCCGACCTCGACAAACCCGATGGTCTGCGCGTTGTCGCGGCAGGCGACGAGGACCACGTCTTGCGCCCGCTGCCGGTCGGTCGGTTGCCAGGCGTCGGGCCTGCGACAGCGGCCAAGTTGCGGGCCATCGGGGTGGCCAGCGTCGCCGATCTTGCCGAGCTCACCGAAGCCGACGCTGTTCGCGCTTTGGGCAACAGCCAGGGTCGAGGCCTGTGGCTCCTGGCGCATGGGCTCGACGACCGGGAAGTAACGCCGGAGCGGGACACGAAGTCGGTGAGCGTCGAGGACACCTTCGAGCACGACATCGCCGACGTGGCGCAGCTAACCGCAGTGGTCGACAGCATGGGCCGCCAGGTGGTCGAGCGCCTTCGGGCTGCTCGGTTGTCAGGTCGGACGATCTCGGTGAAGGTCCGGCTGCACGACTTCACTACCCTGACCCGCTCGGCGACTTTGCCCGCCCCAACTGACGACCCGCGCGTCGTGGTCCGCATCGCGCGGCAGCTGCTGACCGATGTCGACGTGAGCGGCGGCCTTCGACTGGTCGGGGTTGGCGTGAGCGGCCTCGCCGATTGGACTCAAGACGACCTCTTCGGCGAGCTGATTGCCGCCCATCCGCAAGACGACCCCGACCCGACGACGGAGGAGCCTGCCGACGGCGCTGCGGCCCGCCGGCCCGACCGCCCGTGGGTCGCTGGTCGCGATGTCGAGC
>DATCDK010000143.1:0-3567 GCA_036510735.1 Acidothermaceae bacterium
GGTGAGGTGGCTCGCTTCGCGTCGACCCAGCTGGAACTGGCCGAGCTCGACAGTGCGCGGGCGCGCGCCGCCGAGGCTGAGTTGCGGTTTCTGCGCGCACAGATCTCGCCGCACTTCGTCTACAACGCCCTGACCGCGATCGCGTCGTTCATGCGCACAGACCCGGATCGGGCCCGCGACCTGCTGCTCGGTTTCGCGGATTTCATCCGCTATAGCTTCAGAAGTCGGGGTCAGTTCGCGACGATCGCCGATGAGCTGCAGGCCGTCGACACCTACCTCGAGCTCGAGCGAGCGCGATTCGGCGACCGGCTGCAGGTCGTGTTGCGAATTGCGCCTGAGGTGCTCTCCGTAGCGGTACCGTGCCTGCTCATCCAGCCATTGGTGGAGAACGCGGTGCGACACGGCCTCGAGAACAAAGAAGGCGTGGGCCACGTGACAATCTCGGCTCAAGACGGCGACGTCGAGTGCGTCCTTTCCGTCGAAGATGACGGCATGGGCATGGATCCGGAGCTGGTGCGCCAGCATTTGTCCGGACGGCGGGACCACGGCGTCGGGCTCGTCAACGTCGACGAGAGATTGCGGCAGGTCTTTGGTGCCGATCACGGCATTACGGTCGAGACTGCCTTGGGTGCCGGCATGAAGGTAACGGCGCGAATTCCCAAGTACCAGGCGGGAGTTCGTGCATCGTGACGGCGTCAGTCCCGAGTTGGTCCTCAGAGCCGGACGCCGCAGGCTTGCGGGTGCTCGTTGTCGATGACGAAGCTCCGGCACGTGCCGATCTCGAGTTCCTGCTGCGCGATCAACCTGCAGTGTCCGTCGTCGATGTCGCGGCCGACGCAACCGAAGCTCTTCGGCTCCTGCAGGACGAGCACTACGACGGGATGTTCCTCGACATCCGCATGCCTGGGCTCGACGGCCTCGAACTCGCGAGGCTGTTGCTGCAGTTCACCGACCCGCCGCTCGTCATCTTCGTCACGGCCTATGAGTCGCACGCTGTCGCCGCATTCCAGGCGCACGCGCGCGGGTACCTGTTGAAGCCAGTGTCGGCCGATCGCCTTTCCGACGCCGTGGCCCAGATCGCGGAAGCCAAACGCCCACGACCCGCCGTGCCCACGACCACCGACGGGTCGCGCACAGGTGACGACTTCCTAGTGGTGCCGGTTGATGTCAACGGTCGCACCTTCATGGTCGAGCGTGCCGACGTGTGCTGGATTCAAGCGAACGGCGACTACGTGCGGCTGCACACTGTGCACGGCGGTGCGCACTTGGTGCGCTTACCGCTGGCACTGTTCGAAGAACGCTGGGCAGATCACGGTTTTGTTCGCATCCACCGCAGCTACCTCATTGCCTTGCGGTACGTGGTCGAGATCCGCACGGGCGCAGCAGGAGCTGCCGTCGTTCGGGTTGCCGGACAAGACCTTGCGGTGAGCCGGCGGCACGCGGCTGAGTTGAAGCGCCGCCTGCTGCGTGTGCAACACGGCGGCACCCCACACGGTGGCCGGCAGCCGTGAGACTTCGACGTGGCCGACGCCGGTGACCGAACCGACGCCACCCGTTCGCCCGGTGCGCACGACGGTGCGCTCGACAGGCGTCGTCGTGCCGCGACGCGATACCGAGTCGCAAGCATTTGACGAGCGCACCGAGTACAGCGACGTTCTGCTGCACTCGCTCATGCGCGCGCAGTTCGGCCTCACCCTGGGATTCATCGCGCTCGCGGTCGGCCTCCTGATCTCGCTGCCGCTCGTTGTCAGCCTGGTGCCCTCGCTCGCCGACAAGCGCGTGTTCGGCCTACCACTCACCCTCGCCGTACTCGGCATCGCGGTGTATCCGGTACTGGTCGCAATTGCGATCGCCTACGTCCGTCTCGCCGAACGCACTGAGCGTCACTTTCGCGACCTAGTCGAGAAGCTATGAAGTGCTCCGACCTTGTCGAGAAGCTATGAAGTGCTCCGACCTTGTTGAGAAACTTTGACGGTCGCGCCGCTCGCACTTGCCGCGATCATTGTGGTGACGCTCATCACGATGATCGTTGGTGCGCTCGGCATCAGGGTGGCCCGAACTCCCGACGACTTCATGGTCGCGGCACGCGCGGTGCCGCCGTTTCGCAATGCCGCAGCGATCTCTGGTGAGTACTTGTCAGCGGCTTCATTCCTCGGCGTCGCCGGACTGATTCTCAAGGATGGCTTGGGAATGCTGTGGTATCCGGTCGGCTACGCGGCGGGCTATCTGATGCTGCTGCTCCTGGTCGCGGCGCCGCTTCGAAGGTTTGGCGCGTACACCATTCCTGACTTCGCCGAAGGCCGTCTAGGCGAGCCCCGATTGCGCAAGGTCGCAACGGCGTTCGTCCTCGTCATCGGCTGGTTCTACCTGCTGCCGCAGTTGAAGGGTGCCGGCCTGACCCTGAACGTCCTGCTCGGGACGCCCTATTGGGTCGGTGTCGGAGTGCTCGCCATCGTCGTCACCAGCAACATCGCCGCAGGCGGCATGAAGGGTGTGACATTCGTCCAAGCGCTGCAGTACTGGATCAAGCTGGTGGCAATCGCCGTCCCTGCTGTTGTTTTGCTTGCCGTCGTTGGTGGCGTGCACCGCCAAGCCCTGACGAGGCCGGCGCCACCGGTATTTGCGACGCAGACAACAGTTCACGTGCAGACGTCGGTCGACATCAACGTGATCACGCCGGTGACGGTGACGGCCCACGGAACGATCGAGGGCGTGAAGGTCGACGGCCCGCTCAACTTGGTCCCGGGAAAATACGAAGTGAAGGACGGCGCGGTGCTGGTGTTTCCGGCCGGTGCGGCTACTCCGCACGCGACCGGATTGCCCATCCTGGACGGCAAATCGTGGGTGTCACCGTTCGTCGACGCGGGGCACCGCGGGGCGCATCCTCTTGCGGCGACCTACTCACTGATCGTGGCGACGTTCCTTGGCACATTGGGGTTGCCCCACATCCTGGTTCGCTTCTACACCAATCAGGACGGGAGAGCAGCACGCCGCACGACGATCATCGTGTTGATGCTGCTCGGCGGCTTCTACGTCTTCCCGGCCGTGTTCGCGGTGCTCGGCCGGTTACGTGATCCCAGTCTCTATCTCACCGGCCAGACCGACTCGGTGGTGCTGGTCCTGCCGCACGCGCTGATCGGCGGCATCGGCGGTTCGGTGCTCGGAGCACTCGTCGCAGCCGGGGCGTTCGCAGCCTTTCTTTCAACGTCGTCCGGCCTGCTCGTCAGCGTCGCCGGCGCGATGGCTCACGACCTGATGCGCGGTGGGGTCCGCACCTTCAGGAAATGCGCCGTCGTCGCGGGTGCGGTCGGCCTGGTCGCCGGGCTCCAAGTGCAGAGCTTCGACTTGAACATGTTGGTCGGTTGGTGTTTCGCGATCGCGGCGTCGACCTTCTGCCCGCTGCTCGTTCTCGGCATCTGGTGGCGACGGCTGACCTGGGTCGGTGCGATCGCCGGACTCGTGCTCGGCGGCTGCACGTCGTCGGTCGCCATCATCTTGACGATGGCCGGCGTGGGTCAGCGCGGGTGGCCAGAGGTGCTGCTCGGGCAGCCGGCGATTTGGACGGTG
>DATCDK010000144.1:0-3879 GCA_036510735.1 Acidothermaceae bacterium
TCGAGGATTTCCTCGTCGTCGACCACGTCAGCCTTGTTGAGCGCAACGACGATGTAGGGGACGCCGACCTGGCGAGCCAGGAGGACGTGCTCCTTCGTCTGCGGCATCGGACCGTCAGCCGCGGAGACCACCAGGATCGCGCCGTCCATCTGCGCAGCACCGGTGATCATGTTCTTGATGTAGTCCGCGTGGCCGGGGCAGTCGACGTGGGCGTAGTGCCGGTTGTCGGTCTGGTACTCGACGTGCGCGATCGAAATCGTGATACCGCGGGCCTTCTCCTCCGGCGCCTTGTCGATCTGATCGAACGGCGTGAAGGGGTTCAGCTCGGGGTGTGCGTCGTGAAGGACCTTGGTGATGGCCGCTGTCAGCGTCGTCTTGCCATGGTCGATGTGACCGATGGTGCCGATGTTGACGTGCGGCTTGGTCCGCTCGAACTTCGCCTTCGCCACTTGATGCTCCTTGAGGACGGATTGCTTCGCCGTACGATGTGCCGGATTTGGATTGGATAGCGGAACTAACCGCGGCGATTACTCGCCGCGGGCCTTCTTGATGATCTCTTCCGCCACGTTCTTGGGTACCTCGGCGTAAGAGTCGAACTGCATGCTGTAACTCGCCCGGCCCTGAGTGCGGCCGCGCAGGTCACCGACATAACCAAACATCTCCGAGAGCGGTACAAGCGCTCGGACAACTCGGGTGCCGGACAGCTCATCCATCGACTGGATGATGCCGCGACGGCTGTTGATGTCGCCGATGACGTCGCCCATGTAGTCCTCGGGCGTGCGCACCTCGACGGCCATGATCGGCTCGAGCAGCGTGGGGTCGGCCTTGCGGGCCGCCTCCTTGAACGCCATCGAACCGGCGATCTTGAACGCCAGTTCGGAGGAGTCGACGTCGTGGTACGCGCCGTCCTGCAAGGTGACCTTGATGTCGACGAGCGGGTAGCCAGCCAGGATGCCGAACTGCAGCGCTTCCTGGCAGCCGGCGTCGACCGCAGGAATGTACTCGCGCGGGATGCGGCCACCGCTGACCTTGTTCACGAACTCGTAGCCCGCGTCGCCTTCGCCGCCACCTGGCTCGATGTCGATGATGACGCGCGCGAACTGGCCTGAACCACCGGTCTGCTTCTTGTGCGTGTAGTCGACCTTCTCGACCTTGCGCCGGATGGTCTCGCGGTAAGCGACCTGCGGCTTGCCGACGTTGGCTTCGACGTTGAACTCCCGCTTCATGCGGTCGACGAGGATGTCGAGGTGCAGCTCGCCCATGCCGGCGATGATCGTCTGACCGGTCTCTTCGTCGGTGTGGACCTGGAACGTCGGGTCTTCTTCAGCAAGCCGCTGAATGGCGACGCCGAGCTTCTCCTGGTCGACCTTGGTCTTCGGCTCGATGGCAACCGAGATGACCGGCGTCGGGAAGATCATGCGCTCGAGGATCACCGGCTTGCCGGGGTCGCACAACGTGTCGCCGGTCGTGGTGTTCTTCAGACCCGCGACCGCAACGATCGAGCCGGCGCCCGCGGACGGGATGTCTTCCTGCTTGTTCGCGTGCATGCGAAGGAGCCGGCCGATGCGCTCCTTGCGGTCCTTCGTCGAGTTCAGCAGGGCAGCGCCGGTCGTCAGGGTGCCTGAGTAGATGCGCAGGTACGTGAGCTTGCCCAGGTACTTGTCGCTCATGATCTTGAAGGCAAGCGCGGAGAAGGGCTCGGTGTCGCTCGGGGTGCGGCGCACCTCGACCTCTTCGTCGCCCAGCTTGTGACCGATCGTGTCGCCGATGTCGAGCGGGCTCGGCAAGTAGTCGGTGATCGCGTCGAGCATGGGCTGCACGCCCTTGTTCTTGAACGCGCTCCCGCACAGCACCGGGTTGAGCTTGCTGGCGATCGTTGCCCGGCGAATGCCCGCCTGGACCTGCTCGACCGTCGGCTCGACACCGTCGAGGTACTGCTGCATCAGATCGTCGTCCTGCTCCGACAGCGTCTCGATGAGCTTGTCGTGCCACTCGCGAGCGGCCTCAGCGTGATCGGCGGGGATGTCGACCACGTCGTACGTGTCGCCCTTGCCCTCGCCGGTCCACTCGATGCCCTTCATCTTCACCAGGTCGATGACGCCCTTGAAGTCGCCCTCGACACCCCACGGCAACTGGATGACCAGCGGGATGGCGTTCAACCGGGTGATCATCATGTCGACCGTGCGATGGAACTCGGCGCCGACGCGGTCCATCTTGTTGACGAAGCAGATGCGAGGCACGTGGTACTTGTCAGCCTGCCGCCAGACGGTCTCGGACTGGGGCTCAACGCCCGCGACCGCATCAAAGACCGCCACCGCGCCGTCCAGCACGCGAAGCGAACGCTCTACCTCGACCGTGAAGTCGACGTGACCGGGTGTGTCGATGATGTTGATGGTGTGGTCGTTCCACATGCAGGTCGTGGCCGCGGACGTGATGGTGATGCCGCGCTCCTGCTCCTGCTCCATCCAGTCCATCGTGGCTGCGCCCTCGTGGACTTCGCCGATCTTGTAGTTGATGCCCGTGTAGAAAAGGATCCGCTCGGTCGTCGTGGTTTTGCCCGCGTCGATGTGAGCCATGATCCCGATGTTCCGGACCTTGGCCAGATCTGCCATGACGTCAGTTGCCACTTCTTGAGCTACTTCCTTGTCTGTTCTTCGGGACTGTGTGCGGTGTTCTTTGGGGCTGCGCCGCTGTTACCAGCGGTAGTGAGCAAAAGCTTTGTTCGACTCCGCCATCTTGTGGGTGTCTTCGCGGCGCTTGACGCTCGCACCGAGGCCGTTGCTGGCGTCGAGGAGCTCGTTCATCAAGCGCTCGGTCATCGTCTTCTCGCGGCGAGCCTTCGAGTAGCCGACGATCCAGCGAAGTGCGAGGGTGCCGCCGCGGGTGCCCTTGACTTCCATCGGGACCTGGTAGGTCGCGCCACCGACGCGACGGCTCTTGACCTCGAGCGAGGGCCGCACGTTGTCGAGAGCGCGCTTCAGCGTGATCACCGGGTCGGTGCCGGTCTTGGTGCGGCAGCCCTCGAGGGCGCCGTAGACGATGCGCTCAGCGAGTGACCGCTTGCCGTTGGTCAGCACCTTGTTCACCAGTGAGGTGACCAGGGGCGACGCGTAGACCGGGTCGATGATGATGGGGCGCTTGGGGGCCGGACCCTTGCGGGGCATCTAGCTCTTCTCCTTCTTCGCGCCGTAGCGACTACGCGCCTGCTTGCGGTTGCGGACGCCCTGCGTGTCGAGCGACCCGCGGATGATCTTGTAACGGACGCCGGGGAGGTCTTTCACACGGCCGCCACGCACGAGCACGATCGAGTGCTCCTGCAGGTTGTGACCGACACCGGGGATGTAGGCCGTGACCTCGATGCCGCTGGTCAGCCGGACGCGGGCCACCTTGCGCAGCGCCGAGTTCGGCTTCTTCGGAGTAGTCGTGTAGACGCGCGTGCAGACACCTCGACGCTGGGGCGAACCCTTGAGCGCCGGGGTCTTGGTCTTGTCGACCTTGTCCTGCCGGCCCTTGCGGACCAGCTGTTGGATCGTGGGCATGCGTGCCTTTCAGTCTCCGTGCGAGCTTGCTCGTAGTGGTACTTGTACCATTTCGTACCGATATCGCCGACCCACGCGGTCGGGTGTGTCGCCCGCCCACGCTCCGATCCGCGGAAAACACGGATCGAGGGTGATTGTCCTGGCGCAGGGACAGCACGAGGAGCGGCCCGTGGTTCCGGGCACGAAGGGCAAGATTACCCATCGCATCGACGTAGGTCAAAACCGGGGCGGACTATCCGCGCCCTCGCAGCGCCGACCCGAACCGCCGATCCAACAACTACCGGCCGTCCCCCGACGCCTTACATGCGTCGAGTGAAGGAATTCGGTCGGCTAATTCGAC
>DATCDK010000145.1:0-4149 GCA_036510735.1 Acidothermaceae bacterium
CGACCAAACACGGGTCCGCTAACGCGCGGCGACGCGCGCGGTGAAGCACACCCGATCGCACCGCGCTGAACGACCGACCGGAACCCGACCTGCCAACCAACAGAAACACCACGCACTAGCGCCCCGACTGCGAGCTTCGCAAGGCGCTGTCATCGGGAAATGATCGTGTTCGCACGCCGGTGAACTTGTGCTGCCAAAGACCCACCTGTTGCCGTAGTGGCGCGACACGGGGGCCGCGTGACTGAACTGCCCGGCCAGCAGGTTGCGGCGAGTGCAGCGATGTCGGGACCTCTTGATGAACCCGTCATCCTCGCCATTGGAGATAGCGCTGACGCCAACGCGCGACGACCAGAGGGGGACCGGGCGGGGACCAACATCGTGATGTGCCTGCTAGGGAACGCGCCTGTCCGCTTCAACGTCTGGTGTGTGCAACCATGGAGGCACCAGAAGTGCCCGCCTAGGCCTCTGACCTGCACAAACAGTGTGTCCGAGGGGGGACTTGAACCCCCAAGCCCTTTCGGGCACTAGCACCTCAAGCTAGCGCGTCTGCCAAATTCCGCCACCCGGACGTGGAGTCCTGCTGCGCAGGACCGGCGAACACCATATCAACAGGACACCGAGGCAGCCGCCGGTCACGCCACGAGGCAGGATGGCACTCGTCGTCCGGCATATGGGTGTGCGTGCGCGCGAGGAGAGCTGATGAGCCAACCGCAGGCGGGCCCGAGCGCGGAGGACGAGGTCGTCGACCTCTGCCGCGACCTGATCCGCATCGACACCTCCAACCCGATCAAGCCTGAGCGGCCGGCAGCGGAGTACGTCGCCGAGAAGCTGACGGACGTCGGACTAACGCCCCAGCTCTTCGAGTCCGAGCCCGGCCGGGCGAGCGTGATCGCCCGCGTCGAAGGCAGCGATCCGACAAGGGGCGCGTTGCTGATTCACGGCCACCTAGACGTCGTCGCCGCTGACAAAAGCCACTGGCAAGTCGACCCGTTCGCCGGTGAGATCAAGGACGGCTGCCTGTGGGGTCGCGGTGCGGTCGACATGAAGGACATGGACGCGATGTCCCTCGCGGTCATCCGGCAGTGGATGAGAGAAGGCCGCAAGCCGCCGCGCGACATCGTCGTCGCGTACCTGGCCGACGAAGAGGCCGGTGGCCGGATGGGCGCGCACTGGCTGGTCGACAACCACCCGGAGCTCTTCGAGGGCTGCACCGAATCGATCAGCGAGGTCGGCGGGTTCTCACTTGAGATTCGCCCTGACCTGCGGCTGTATCCCGTGCAGACAGCACAACGCGGAATGGCCTGGATGAAGCTGGTTGCCAGAGGCCGGGCGGGGCACGGCAGTCTGGTCAACAGCGCGAATGCAGTGACCGAGCTTGCGGAAGCCGTCGCACGCATCGGCAGGCACGACTGGCCGGTACGCATGACGGCAGCTACGCAGGCATTCCTCGACGAGCTGGGTGAGGCGATCGGCATCGAAATCGATCCGCACAACCTGGGCGGTCTCGCCGACAAGCTCGGCACGATTACCGCGCTGGTCGCAGCCACCGTTCGCAACACGGCGAATCCGACGATGCTTGAGGCTGGCTACAAGGTGAACGTGGTGCCGCAGGAGGCGACCGCAAGCATTGACGGTCGTTTCCTCCCGGGCTTCGAGGACGAGTTCTACAAGACAATCGACGAGTTGCTCGGACCCAACGTCACCCGCGAGACGATCACCCACGAGATCGCCCTTGAAACAGAGTGGGACGGCGCGTTGGTTGAGGCGATGAAAGCATCGATCACGTCGCAGGATCCGCAAGGCAAGGCAGTGCCGTACTGCCTGTTCGGCGGTACTGACGACAAGTCGTTCTCAGAGCTGGGGATACGCGGATTCGGCTTCTCGCCGTTGCGGCTCACGCCAGACCTCGACTTCGCCGGCATGTTCCACGGCGTTGACGAACGGGTCCCGCTAGAGGCCTTGAAGTTCGGTACCCGAGTGCTCGACCACTTCCTGACGAACTGCTGAACCGCCAGACCTACATCGTCCGAGCGACGCGCAACACCCGGCGACGCAGGCGCACCCGCCGTGTCCCGTCGGGGTAGAGCCGCAGTCGGTCGAGCTCCCAGCCGTGATGCTCGGCCTGCTCGGTCAGCAGGCGCCAGGCGGCATTGCGCGACGTCCCGCGCGGCAGCACCATCTGCCTGAACTCGTAATCGGCCACGGTTCATTGTGCTCGCACGGTGGCCGCCGGAAAAGATCGCCGTTGCGCACACCTAGGGTGAGCCAGGTACCGTTCACCCATGCCCGACGACATTGAGATTCCCGCAACGCCAGATCAGGTCCGCGCGGCGGTCGCTGGGCTGAAGTCCGCCCTTGATGCCCACCTTGCTGCGGTCGAGGCGCGGGCCGGTGAGAACGACCCGAACGTCCAGGCGGCCTACGATGCGCTCGCCTCGGCCGGTGAGGCCTACGACGACGCCCTTTTCTCGGCCTACGAAGAAGTCACGCCGTTTGGTCCCGTCGAATCCGAGGACGAGGACGACGAGGAAGCCGACGGCGAGGAAGACGACGATCTGGAGTGGGAAGCACCAGAAGAGGAGTAGCGGGCTAGTCCCGAGCTGCCCCGGCTTCGGGGTACCCGATCGCTGGTATCGACACGTCGTCGAGTGCGCTGCGAATCTCGTCGGGCAAGACCACGTCGGCTTCGGCCAAGATGCCGAGCAACTGGGCGTTCGTGCGTGCCCCCACGATCGCGGCTGCAACGCCCGGCCGGTCGCGCACCCATCCCAACGCCACCGCCAATGGCGAGACGCCGAGGCCTTCGGCGGCCGTGCACACCGACTGCACGATGCCAGCGCGAGACTCCCCGAGGTAAGGCTCGACGAAGCTGGCGAGATGGTCACTAGCGGCCCGTGAATCGGCCGGGATCCCGGTGCGGTACTTGCCGGTCAGCACACCGCGCCCGAGTGGTGCCCAGGCCAGTAGCGACAGGCCGGCGTCGAGAGCGGCCGGAACCACCTCACGCTCGACGCCGCGCTCGAGCAAGGAGTATTCGACCTGCGTCGATGCGAGTGGCACTCGACCCGGCCACCAGCTCTGCCAACTCGCCGCCTTCGCGGTCTGCCAGCCACTGTAATTCGACACGCCCGCGTATCGCGCACGTCCCGAAACGACGGCGAAATCGAGCGCCGACAACGTTTCGTCGAGTGGCGTTGATGAGTCCCAGCCCTGCAGTTGCCACAGATCGACGTGGTCGATACCGAGCCGGTCAAGCGAATCGTCGAGTGCCTGCAGGAGGTGCCGGCGCGACATGTCGCGGCGCTTGCCGTCGGGCCGTGCCGCAGGCAAGAGGCCGCCGGCCTTGCTTGCCACCACGACGTCGCTTCGATCGACGACCTTTGTCAGCAGCATGCCTAAGACGCGCTCGCTGTCGCCGGCTGCGTACGTGTCGGCCGTATCGACGAGTGACCCACCTGCATCGACGAACGCCTTCAGCTGGTCGGCGGCCTCGTGCTCGTCAGTGTCGCGTCCCCACATCGCCGTACCGAGGCCGATGCACGAGACCGTCAGCCCCGTCGTCCCGAGGCGTCGCTGCTCCATGCCAGCACCGTATCGGGCGATCACGCGTCTCGACGGCCAAGCAGGAACAGCGCGCCGAGAAGGATCACCAACCCGTAGACAGTCAGCATCCCGAGACCCCTGCCGTTCTGCGCACCAGCGTGCCGAGGGCAAACGCGAGCAGGCTGACCGACGCGAGGTACAGACCGCCGCCGACCACGACGCGCAGCACATCTGGATCCGAGAGCGACGCGCCCGCGATACACAAGTCCTTTCAGTGCGACGACAATGCGACGTTGCGGGACGGCGGTCAGCGTGGTCCGGATCATGCCGCTGGCGTATTCACCGGTGATCGTCAGAACGCCAAGTGCACCGAGCGCGATCTGCGCAACGTCAAGGCCCTGCAGGACGAAGAATGCTGCGTCGAACCCTTCGAGGTTCGAGGGGTTGAAGGCATGGACGTACTGCGTTGCACCGACAGCTGCGCAATCAAGACCGGTCACCCGCATCGTGTCGAGGTCGGTATCGACGGCGGTCCAATCCCAAGATCATCCGCATCGTGGTCGACTTGCCTGATCCATTCGGCCGGAGGAACGCCGTGACCATGCC
>DATCDK010000146.1:0-8839 GCA_036510735.1 Acidothermaceae bacterium
TGCGGGTGTGGGACGGGAACGGCGCCGTTCGGCTGATCGATCAGTTCGGTTCCGCGATCCTCGAAGAGCGCGCTGTGCCAGGCGGCGATCTTTCCGCCGTCGCCGATGCCGAGGCCACTCGCATCGCGCTCGACATCGCTCAGCAGCTCTGGGTCGCTGGACGGTCGCCGTTTCGACCAGTCGTTCCTGAGGTCCGGAGATGGCTGGACGAAGCTGAGTTGGCTGGCGGCGAGCTCGTGCCGTTGGCGCGCGAACTCTTGGACGCTCTCGGTGAGCCTGTCGACTGGGTCGTACACGGCGACTTCCATCATCACAACCTGGTCCGGCACGGAGAGCGATACGTCGCTATCGACCCGAAGCCCTACCTCTGTGAACGTGAGTTCGATGTACCGACGTTTCTGTGGAACCCCAAGGACAACGTGTTGGACGACGGGCAGCAGACAGAAAGTCGGATCGAAGCGTTCGTGTCAGCTGGCCTCAGCGAGTGGCGTATTCGTGCGTGGACCGTCGTCCGTGGTGCGTACCTTCGCCCTGATCTGAGTCCGCGCCTCAGCGCGCTCGTGGAGAGGACTTGAACCGGTCCGGCCGGCTCGACGTTTGTCGGTAGTGGCGTGCATGTGCGTCTGCGTTCCGCCGACCGCACCGCGCCCGGAATCGGAGGAATGATGTCTGGACTCGCGGTCAGTCAACTGCGTCGCATCCGGAAGTGGCCCTCGGGCAATCGCGGTGCGCGACACTGGCGACACGGTTTGGCGCCGGTCTTGGTGACGGCAGGAGCAGTGATGGGAACGGTGGCGGCTGCCAGTCCGGCTGCCGCGCATCAGGTCGGCTTCCGCCAGGTAAACCTCGTGTCCGACGTCGCGGGTGTCGCGCCGTTGACCGATTCCGATCTGGTCAATGCGTGGGGCTTGGCGGCATCTCCTGGGACAGATCAGGCACCCGGCTCCCCGCTCTGGGTGTCTGACAATGGCACCGACAAGACCACGCTCTACACCGGCGCCAGTTCAACGTCGGTGAACAAGGCCGGGCTGGTTGTGACGATCACCACTGGTGCGCCAACCGGTCAGGTGTTCAACACCGACTCGAGCGGATTCGTCGTTCACGACTCCACCGGCCATTCGGCCCCCGCGACCTTTATTTTTGACTCCGAGAACGGTGGGATCGACGGCTGGAACCCGGGCGTCGGCGCCACTGCCACGCCGCCGTCGACGGTCACTGAATCACCTGTGATCAACGGCGCCAACGCGGTGTACAAGGGACTGGCCATCGCCCAAGCATCCAACGGCCACACGTACCTGTATGCCGCCAACTTCCGCTCCGGGCGAGTCGAGGCATATGACGACACGTTCACTCCCGTGCAATTGCCGGGAGGACTGTTCGTCGATCCCGGCATCCCCGCCGGCTACGCACCGTTCAACGTTCAAGAGCTCGTCGGCGAGCTGTACGTGACCTACGCCAAGCAGGACGCCACTCTGCACGACGACGTGGCGGGAGCTGGGCACGGCTTCGTCGACATTTTCACCAACGACGGCGCGTTCATGCGGCGACTGGTGACTCGTGGCGTGCTGAACTCACCGTGGGGCCTGGCCCTCGCACCGGCCGGTTTCGGCAGGTTCTCTGGGGCGTTGCTCGTCGGCAACTTCGGCAACGGCCAGATCAACGCCTTCAACCCGAACACTGGCGCCCAACTCGGCGACCTACGCGACGCTCGCGGCCGGCGCATCGTGATCGACGGCCTGTGGGGCCTGCGTTTCGGCAACGGCAACGCCGCTAAGACGAACGAGCTGCTCTTCTCGGCCGGTCCGAACAGCGAGTCGCACGGCCTGCTCGGCAAGATCGTCGCGATCGGCTAGCGCGTCGTAGTCGCGCCGAGCAACCAGGCTCAGCTGCGCTTATGCAGGGCGGATTCGTCGCTTTGGCGCCGCCCTGCTTAGGCGCTGCCGTTAGCCGGCGGCCATGTCGACGAACCGGCTGTAGTGGCCCTGGAAGGCGACGACGATCGTGCTCGTCGGTCCGTTGCGGTGCTTGGCCACGATCAGGTCGGCCTCGCCGGCACGTGGTGACTCGCGCTCGTACATGTCTTCGCGGTGCAAGAGGATCACCACGTCGGCGTCCTGCTCGATTGCGCCCGACTCGCGCAGGTCGGATAGCTGCGGGCGTTTGTCGGTGCGCTGCTCAGAACCTCGGTTGAGCTGCGACAACGCGATCACCGGGACTTCGAGTTCTTTCGCCAGCAGCTTCAGTGATCGGGAGATCTGGCTGACCTCTTGCTGCCGGTTCTCGACTTTGGAATGCGACGTCATCAGTTGCAGGTAGTCGACGATGACGAGCCGCAACTCGTTGCGCTGCTTGAGCCGTCGGGCCTTCGAGCGGATCTCCATCATCGTCATGTTTGGCGAGTCGTCGATATACAGCGGTGCGCTCGCCATCTCACCGAGTCGGCGAGTGAGCTTTACCCAGTCGTCGTCACGCATCTGACCAGTGCGCATGGTCTGAAGCGGGATGCGGGATTCGGCCGACAACAACCGCATGGTGATTTCGTGCTTGCTCATCTCCAGCGAGAAGAGCACAGACGTCTGATTGGCCCGAATCGAGGCTGCTCGCGCGATGTCGAGACCGAGGGTCGAGTTGTGTGTCGGGATCATTGAGTACCCCGCGAGGTACAGGTGGGCAGCGTTGTCGACTTCGACGCACCTGACCGGCACGGACGGGATGGGTCGCACATCGACTATGAACCGCGAATCAACTCGGGCGGTGTGTTGCGTGGCCTGGTTCTTTAGCGCCAACCGCTTGCGCTCGAGTCGGAACGGATTGTCGGCTGGCGTGAAAGACGTCGTGTATGCCGTCGCGGACGTGGTGTGACCGTTCATCGGTCTCGTCGTTAAGCCACATCGGTAGCCCAGGCTGACCACGAGCTCATAAACGTTGCGGGCCAGTTGCGCGTCCACCACCGTGATCTGCACTGCACCTGTGGGTGACACGGTCGCCTCGCTGTCGAGCAGGCCGGCAAGCAGCGCCCGGCGCTGCTCTTCCGAGGCGCGCAAGTACTCGGTCGGGATGTACCTGCTGTTGAGCACGCCGATTCGCTCTAGTTGGGTCAGGCCCTCGTCGAGCGTTAACCCTTCGGCTTCGATGTGCCAGCTGATTTCGGCATCGTCGCTGGTCATCCGCGCCAAGGCGGAGCGTCCGGCGGCCAGCCAGACTCCGAGCGCGTACGGCGCAATCGGCAGTTGGTGCTCATCGAGCTGCAGTGGCAATGTGTTTGGCACTGAGTGATTTGGGCGCGTGTCCGCCGTCACGCCTCGGAGCGTCTCGGCGATTTCCTGTGTCGTGCGTATCGCGGATTGGCGGCCGGCTCGAGTCTCGGTGAGCCATTGGTGCTGGGCATCAGCCACGATGACGGAACCGTCGTCGAACTCGACTTCGTAGCACGGACGCTCGAGGAGTACACCCGTCGCCTCGACCACCTGCGTCGGCCGACCGTCGGCGCTTATCAACCAGTCGCCGACAACGACCTCGCCCATCGTCGTCCAGCCGAGTGGCGTTGGCAGGGGCGTTTCGAGCGCGAGTGCCTTGCCCATCGCGGGCCGACCGGCGATAACAACGAGTTGGCCCGGGTGCAGGCCGTTGGTCAATGAGTCGAGGTCGGCAAATCCAGTCGGGACGCCGGTGAGCCCCCCGCCGCGATGACCGCTCGCTTCGATCTCGTCCATCGTTGGCTGCAGGAGAGATTCGA
This sequence comes from Acidothermaceae bacterium, assembly GCA_036510735.1. Classification (GTDB taxonomy): domain Bacteria; phylum Actinomycetota; class Actinomycetes; order Acidothermales; family Acidothermaceae; genus PALSA-607. The sequence continues at coordinate 3,737 of DATCDK010000146.1, forward strand.
GGATGCTGTAGTCCTCGGTTTGGCGGCGTTCGGTGACGTCATAGATCGCGGCCTGTGCGCGGTCAACGATGTCGTCGACCTCGTTGCCGACACCCGAATATCCGAGTTGCACAATGCGCGTGCCGGCCTCGACGAGCCGCCGCAGGATCGCGCGCTCGGCGACGATCTTGGCGTAGTAGCCCGCGTTCGCCGCCGTGGGTACAGATGAGATGAGCGTGTGCAGGTAGGGCGCGCCGCCGATTCTCGCGATCTCGCCGCGCTTGGTCAGCTCCGCTGCGACCGTCACTGCGTCAACAGGCTCGCCACGGCCGTAGAGATCGAGTACGACCTCGAAGATGGTCTGGTGCGCAGGCCGGTAGAAGTCAGCCCCGTGCAGCGCCTCGACGACATCAGCGATCGCGTCTTTGCTCAGCATCATGCCGCCGAGCACGGACTGTTCGGCGTTGATGTCTTGCGGCGGTGTGCGGTCTACTTCCCGTGAACTCGAACCTGGGAGTTCGATCACACTCACTGCTGCACCTCGCGCCTGGGAACTCATGAATGACATACGTACGTGAAGCGGACGACAGTTTTGGGCCGGCGCTCGGCGTGCACCTGCGTTGTAGGACCTTAGAGAGTCCAATCTTGCGCGGGAAGGGCCGCTTGCGTACTCACCTGTGCGCGAACTGGGGACAACACCCCCAAGCCTGGGGACGAGGTGTGGACGACGGTGTGCAGGACCGAAGGTCCCCATCGCGACTGGCCGCTGCCGCCTCGGCTAACGCCGTCCACTGCATGTGGACGAGAGAAATCTGAGCGATTTCACAGAACCGTCTCACCGAGTGGACAGGTGTGGCGACTTGTCAGCCCCAGGACGCCTTCTTGAGCGTCCACGAGCTGACAGCTTTGGGAAATGGCCCGCGCCCTAGCTGCGTCGGGTCAGCACCAGGTGTGCTAGCAGCGCGGTCCATCCGGTCTGGTGCGACGCACCAAGACCCTCGCCGGTGTCGCCATGGAAGTACTCGTGGAACCACAGCAACCCATCGGGCCACGAGCGGTTACCGGACGCCGGCAGCCGGCCGTCGTCCGCTGGCAGGAGCAGTCCCACCAATCGGCGGGAAAGCTCCTCTGCGGCCTCGCCGAGTGTGACCTGCTGGCCCGATCCGGTCGGAACCTCGACCACAAAATCGGCACCCAAGTGCTTGTCGAATCGCCTTAGCGCCTCGACCAGCAACGCGTTCAGCGGCAGCCACACCGGACCCCGCCAGTTCGAGTTGCCACCGAACAAGCCGGTCGACGATTCGCCCGGCTCGTAGTCGACGCGGAAGTCCTGACCGTCCACGTTGAACATGAACGGGTGGTCGCGGTGATACGCGGAGATCGATCTGACGCCGTGCGGTGAAAAGAACTCGGACTCGTCCAACATCCGGCTCAACAGCCTGCGCAACTGACCCGGATCGACCATCGAAAACAGCGTGTCGTCGTCCACCGTTTCTGCGACGCAATGCGTAAGTAGCGGTCGATTCGTCGTGAACCACTTGAGTCGGCTCGCAAAACCCGGCAACGACGCCAGCACCGAGTTGGACACGTGGCTGACGGCGCATACCGCGATCAACCCGACGAGCGACCGGACCCGGATCGGCAGCCTCTGCCCATCGGGCAGCCGCAACTGGTCGTAGAAGAAACCGTCTGCTTCGTCCCACAGACCCTGCTGCTGGGCCGCTGTGGCGATGTGCGCAAAGTGCTCGAAGAACTTCGTCGCGACGTCCTCGTACGTCGGATCGTTCATCGCGAGCACGAGGGCCATGTCGAGCAGGTCGAGGCAGTACATCGCCATCCACGCGGTGCCATCGCTTTGCTCAAGCTCCCCGGCATCGGGCGAAAGTCGTGAACGATCGAACGGACCGATGTTGTCGAGACCGAGGAACCCACCCTGGAAGAGGTTGTTACCGTCGTGGTCCTCCTGGTTCACCCACCAGGTGAAGTTGAGCAGCAGCTTGTGGAACGCCCGCTCGAGAAAGTCGTAGTCGGTCCCGCCGGACACCTCGAAAACGCGCAATGCAGCCCACGCATGTACCGGTGGATTCACATCGGAGAAGTTCCACTCGTACGCCGGTAGCTGGCCGTTCGGATGCATGTACCACTCGCGCAGCAGCAGCAGAAGTTGTTGCTTGGCAAACGTTGGATCGGCGTGTGCGAGGACGGCGCAGTGGAACGCGAGGTCCCACGACGCGTACCACGGGTACTCCCACGTGTCGGGCATCAGCAGCACGTCGTGGTTGTTCAGATGGGTCCACTTGCCGTTACGTATGTCGCCGCGACCGCGAGGTGGTGGTGGGCCGGCCGGATCGCCATCGAGCCATCGCTGCACGTCATAGTGGTAGAACTGCTTGCTCCACAGGATTCCGGCGATTGCTTGCCGAACAACGGCAGCCTCGCCCGCGGTGACGGTGCCCGACAACGTCGCATAGAACTGGTCGGCCTCTGCCTCGCGAGCGGTAAGCACTGCATCGAAGCCCGCACCCACATCGGCCGACGAAGCGGATCCCGCCTGCAGTCGCAACTTGATGACGCGCGTCTCACCCGGCGCCAAGACGAGCCGATACCGCAACGCGGCCTTCGTGCCGTACCCCTGGGGGTTCACGGTGGGCGTGCCGTGCACGACGTAGTCGCCGATGCCATCCTTCGGATACGCGGGCCCCGGCACCCCATACAGGCGCTGCGTGTTCGTCTCGTTGTCGCACGCGAGCGCGCCGACGAAGTCACTCACCCCGCCGGTCAGGGTCAGCGTCCCGATCTTTTCCTGGACGGCGATCAGTGCCGACTCTGCCGACGTGATCCTCGGTTCGGGGGAGGCCTTGGGTAGCCCCCAGCGCCAGGTGTTGCGGAACCACAGCGTCGGGAGCACGTCGATCGTGGCGGCGTCCGGACCTGCGTTGCGAACGCTGATCCGCATGCACAGGTCGTCGACGGCTGCCTTTGCGTAGTCGACGGTGACGTCGAAGTAGCGGTTGTCGAGAAAGGCCGTGGTGTCGTCGATCTCGTACTCGGGCTCGAGCCGCGAGCGGCGCCCGTTCTCCGCGATGAGCTCGTCATAGGGAAAGGCCTGCTGCGGGTAGTGGTACCGCCAGCGCATCCAGGAATGTGACGGGGTGCCGTCGACGAACCAGTAGCGCTCTTTGACGTCCTCCCCGTGGTTGCCCTGGCTGTTCGTCAGGCCGAAGAGGCGTTCCTTCAAGATCGGGTCGTTGCCGTTCCACAACGCGAGGGCCAGGCACCAAGTCTGGTCGGAGTCGCAGAACCCGGCCAGCCCGTCTTCGTTCCACCTATAGGTATGTGACCGAGCAGCGTCGAAGGGAAAACTCGCCCAGGCATCGCCGTCCGCGCTGTAGTCCTCGCGCACGGTGCCCCAGGCCCGCTCCGACAGGTAAGTGCCCCACCGCCGCCAGTTGGTGCCGCCGGCGTCAGTTTCCGCAATCCGCAACCGCTCGGCGTCCATCTCGTTCATGGGCTAACTGTCCCATCCCGGTAGTCTGGCTTTGCGTCAGTCCGCCCCGACCCTCGCCCCTGGAGCGCCCGTGACCCGCGTCGTCGTCGACGTCATGCTCAAGCCGGAGATTCTCGACCCCCAGGGTCAGGCGATTCTCGGTGCACTTGGCCGGCTCGGCAGGTCTGGAGTCGCGTCAGTGCGGCAGGGCAAGCACTTTGAAATCGAGTTGGACGGCGAGGCGGACCCCGCTGCATTAGCGCAGGTCGAGGAGCTGGCCGCGAACTTCCTGTCGAACCCGGTGATCGAGGATTTCATCGTGACGGTAGGTGCCTCGTGACCGTGTCGGTCGGTGTTGTAACGTTTCCAGGCTCGCTCGACGACCGTGATGCCCTGCGCGCGATTGCTGCGGCCGGAGCAGAGCCGATTTCCTTGTGGCACAAGGATCCGTCGCTACACGGCGTCGATGCGGTGGTGCTGCCGGGCGGGTTTTCTTACGGTGATTACTTGCGGTGCGGCGCGATTGCCCGGTTCTCACCGGTGATGGATTTGATCATAGCTGGCGCGCGCGATGGCCTCCCGGTGCTGGGGATCTGCAACGGATTCCAGGTGCTGTGCGAGGCGCATCTGCTGCCCGGGGCGCTCATGAGAAACGCCCGCCTGCATTTCACGTGTGTTGACCAGGCCTTGTCGATCGAGAACGCCGAGACCGCGTGGACGAACGGCTACGCCCAGGGGTCGCGGGTGGTCATCCCGATCAAGAACGGTGAGGGCCGGTTCGTCGCTTCCTCATCGACGCTCGACCAACTGGAGGCGGAGGGCCGGGTGGTTGCTCGTTACGTCGGTGCGAGCGCGCCGCACACCTCTCCCGCCCGCGCCAACCCCAATGGCTCGATGCGCGACATCGCCGGCATCACCAACGAGCGCGGCAACGTGGTCGGGTTGATGCCGCACCCCGAGCACGCCATCGATCCACTCACCGGGCCGAGTTCCGACGGGCTGACGTTCTTCACCAGCATCGTGAAGGCGTTGATCGCCGCGTGACGATCGATTCGGTCAGTCACGCCGCTTCGACGCCCGACGTCGTCCTGCCGTTTGCTGCTCTTGGTTTGAAGGACGACGAGTACGCACGGATCGTCGAGATCCTCGGACGGCGGCCGACGTTGTGCGAGCTGGCGATGTACTCGGTGATGTGGAGCGAGCACTGCTCCTACAAGTCGAGCAAGCGGCACCTGAAGCAGTTTGCGGAGCGAATTCCCTTGCAGGCAAAGGACATTCTGCTTGTCGGGATGGGCGAGAACGCAGGGGTCGTCGATGTCGGCGAGGGCTTCGCGGTGACGTTCAAGGCCGAGTCGCACAACCACCCGAGTTACGTCGAGCCGTACCAGGGTGCCGCAACCGGAGTCGGCGGCATCGTGCGCGACATCTTGACGATGGGTGCGCGGCCGGTCGCCGTCATGGACTCGCTGCGGTTCGGCCCCGCCGATGCTGCGGATACTTTGCGCGTGCTGCCAGGTGTCGTTGCGGGCATCGGCGGTTACGGCAACTGCCTTGGGCTGCCGAACATCGGCGGCGAGATCGTGTTCGACCCGTCGTACTTGGGCAACCCGCTGGTGAACGCATTGGCTGTGGGCGTC
>DATCDK010000147.1:0-14394 GCA_036510735.1 Acidothermaceae bacterium
TCATGCGCAGCATCTGGAAAGGGTCCATTTCTTTCGGCCTGGTCAGCATTGCCGTCAAGGTGTACTCGGCGACGGAGGAGAAGGACATCGCCTTCCACCAAGTGCATCGCGAGGACGGCGGTCGAATCAAGTACAAGCGGACCTGTTCCATTGACGGCGAAGAGGTCCCGTACAACGACATCGCGAAGGGCTACGAACTGCCCGACGGCGACATGGTGGTGCTGACCGACGACGATTTGGCCGAACTGCCCTTGACCAGCAGTCGCGAGATCGACGTCCTGCAGTTCGTGCCCCTCGAGCAGGTTGACCCGATCTACTTCAACAAGAGCTACTACCTCGAGCCCGACCCCCGCGCCGCGAAGGCCTACGTGCTGCTGCGCGACACGCTGGAGAAGTCGGGTCGCGTCGCGGTCGTCAAGGTCGCCCTACGTCGCCGCGAGGCACTCGCGACCCTGCGGGTTCGGGCCGGAGTCATCACTCTCGAGACCATGTTGTGGCCGGACGAGATTCGTAACCCTGAGTTCGGCTTCCTCGATGAGGACGTCGACGTGCGGCCCGCGGAGATCGCGATGGCGAACGGGCTGGTCGAGTCACTGTCGGGCGACTTCAACCCGGCCGACTACACCGACCAGTACCGCGCCGCGCTCGAGTCGGTCGTCGAGGCGAAGATCGAAGGCCGCGATCTGGTGCCGGCGCCCGACACGACCGAGTCGGAGGCATCGGGCACGGTAGTCGACCTGGTCGCGGCACTGCAGGCCAGTATCGCGGCGGTGAAGGCGTCGAAGGAGGCGGGCGGCGGCGTCGCTGCGAAGGCGGCCGAGTCTGCCGGGCGCGCTGGCGGCAAGAAGGCTGCGGTCAAGAAGCTCCCGTCCAAGGCCACGCCGGCGAAGAAGGCGGCCGCGACTCGGGCCGGCAGCACGAAGGTCGCGGCCAAGTCCGCCGCTGCGAAAACGGCCGCGAAGGCGCCCGCCGCAGCCGCCAGCCGGGCCGCCGCGGAGCGCAAGCCCGCGCGGGCCCGCCGTTCGGCCTAAACGCCGGCGTGAACGGCGGCGCATTCGGCGCTTAAGCATCACGGTCCTCACGCCGACTTCTGGCGTAAGAGGAAGGCGCACCAGCGTCGTCCCACGGGAATTTGGATTTGGAGCCCGCCGTGACCGTCAGCGACCACCTCGACATTGTCGCGGCGTTGCGTGAGGTTCCGGGGGTCGCCGACGCCGATGTTGAACCTGACGGTGAAGGCGACGGACTCGGGCTGCTCCGGCTCGGATTGGCTCCGGGCGTCGACGAGGTCGAGGTTGCGAGCGCGGTAGGACGTCTGCTGCGCGAGCGATTCGGCCTGGGCGTTGACGCCGATCGTGTTCAGCTCGTCGAAGACATGCAAGCCGACGTCGAAGACCCCGCCATCGAGGACGACGAGCCGCACGAGACTGACCGCTTCCGGCCGGCGATCCGGCGCATGCACATCATTTCGTCGGGACTTCAGGTTGCCGCCGAAGTCACCCTGTCGATCTCAGGGTCGGCTGCACGGTCAGCCGCCGAGACCTCAGCTGTCGGCCGCGCTGAGGGGACCGCGACCCAAAGCGGTGTCCAGCGCGCCGTCGCGACCGCCACCCTGCGCGCCGTCGAGGAGTTGCTCGGTGGCAGGGCACGATTCGAGCTCGACCTCGTCGAACTCACGCCGACTGGGCGCGATCGCGCAGTCCTGGTCGCCCTCACGATGCTCAGCACGACCGGGAGCGAGAAGCTCACCGGAGTCGCGGGAGTCCGCGAAGACGTCCGCCAGGCTGCGATCCGGGCCACCCTCGACGCGCTGAACCGTCGCGTCGAGCACATGGTCGGCTAACCACCCGAACCCTCACGCAGCCCGCAGGTTTCGCCGACCGCCACTCCCCGCCGTCCGACCGTTGAAGTCCTACGCACGCAAGAACGAGCGCTGGACTTCAGCGCTCCCGCGGCTTGACGTCCGTCGCGGGCGTAGCGTGCTGGATATGTCGATGATGGGCTCGTCGCAGGGGCAGGACCCCAGACCGTCGAGCTACACCCCGCGCGACCAGATCGGGCAGCGGCCGTCGGCGCATCGATATCCCGGACCCCGCCAAGCGCGCCGTCACCCTCTGCGCAAACTCACAAGTTGGCTGCGCCGCGACAAGGGCTGATCGCCGTCCGACCGTTGAAGTCCTACGCACGTAAGAGCGAGCGCTGGACTTCAGCGCTCCCATGACCTTGAGGGCGTAGCGTGCGGGCCATGTCCATGGGGCGGCCAACCGAGCCATCGCGTTTCATCAACCCGGGCGACCGGATCGGGCCGCAACCGCCGGAGCATCCGTATCCGCACTCGCGCAAGCCGCGGCGTCATCCTCTGCGCAAACTCACAGGTTGGCTGCGTCGCAAACGCAACGACTAGCGCCGTATTCTGGCGGGCTGCCTTGAACCTGAGAGGAGCACCGCATGGAAGTCGATCCAGCTCTTACGGAGCGAATCCGCAACAGCCAAGAGGAACAAGACGCGGCCTGGATCTACGGCCCGCCCACCACTAGCGGAACAGTCAACGTCGTCGAGTACGACCCGGACTGGCCGTCGCTTTTCACTCGCGAACAGCAACGCATTCAACAAATCCTGGGCGATACGGCGCTGTCGGTCGACCACGTCGGATCGACGTCCGTACCCGGTCTGGCCGCGAAGCCGATCATCGACATCGACCTCGTCGTGCCGAACTCAGCCGACGAGTCGACCTACGTTCCGCAACTCGAAGCGGCCGGCTACCTGCTGATCATCCGCGAACCCGACTGGCACGAACACCGGTGCCTGAAGGGTCCTGACACCAACATCAACCTGCACGTCTTCTCGCCGGGCAGCCCGGAAACCCATCGCCACGCGGTATTTCGCGAGTGGTTGCGCACGCACCCCGACGATCGGGAGCTTTACGCCCGCACCAAGCTCGACCTCGCCAGTCAGGAGTGGACGGACACCCGCGGCTACACGCAGGCGAAGGACGACGTCATCGACGCCATTTATCTGCGCGCATTCGGCGTCGCCTGACCGCCCTCTGCTTAGGATCACGGTCATGCATGAGGTCAAGGGTGTGATCGCGCGCACCAAGGGCGCGCCAGTCGAACTCACGACGATCCTCGTTCCGGAGCCCGGGCCCGGCGAGGCGCTGGTCAAGGTGCAGTCGTGCGGCGTGTGCCACACCGACCTGCACTACCGCGAGGGCGGCATCAACGACGACTTTCCGTTCCTGCTCGGGCACGAGGCGGCGGGTGTCGTCGAAGCGCTCGGTGACGACGTCCGCGATCTGGCTGTTGGCGATTTCGTGATCTTGAACTGGCGCGCGGTGTGCGGCAACTGCCGGGCCTGCCTGCGCGGCCGCCCCTGGTACTGCTTCAACACCCACAACGCCAAGCAGAAGATGACGCTGGCCGACGGCACGCCCCTTTCGCCTGCCCTTGGCATCGGTGCGTTCATCGAGAAGACGCTGGTGGCGGCGGGTCAATGCACAAAAGTCGATCGGACGGCGAGGGCTGCCGCGGTCGGATTACTCGGCTGTGGGGTGATGGCCGGCATCGGTGCCGCGGTCAACACGGGTGGCGTGACTCGCGGCGACACCGTCGCCGTGTTCGGCTGCGGCGGCGTGGGTAACGCCGCGATCGCCGGCGCCAGGTTGGCGGGAGCCCGCACGATCATCGGGGTTGACGTCGATGCTCGGAAGCTTGACTGGGCGCGGAGTTTCGGCGCGACGCACGTCATCAACTCGACCGAGGCGGATCCCGTCGAGGCGATTCGGGCGCTCACCGACGGTTTCGGCGTCGACGTCGCGATCGAGGCGGTCGGTCGCCCAGAGACCTACGCGCAGGCGTTCTATGCGCGCGATCTCGCCGGCACCGTCGTGTTGGTCGGCGTTCCGCGACCTGACATGCGCCTCGACCTGCCACTGCTTGACGTGTTCGGTCGCGGCGGGTCGCTGAAGTCGTCCTGGTACGGCGACTGCCTGCCGTCGCGCGACTTCCCGATGCTCGTCGACCTCTACCAGCAAGGGCGGCTCGACCTCGACGCGTTCGTCTCCGAACTCATCGGCATCGGCGACATCGAGGCCGCCTTCGAAAAGATGCATCGCGGAGAGGTCCTGCGCTCGGTGGTCGAGTTCTAACGCCCGCCCTTACGCGCCAAAACTCATCCGAACCTTTAGGCGGCCAATTGCGTCCTTGGTGCTGATCGTGAGGAGGAAGCACCATGGCGGCGGGGGGTGAGTTGGTGCGCGGCGAGCTGAGCCATCTGAGCGCCAGCACCGAAGACACCCGCGCTGGTGAGTTGTGGCTCGCTCATTACGGTCCACTCGCAGGCTGGTGCCAAGCACTAGTCGGAGACCCCGACGTCGCGCACGACATCGCTGCCGAAAGCTTCGCCCGACTGCTTGGTCGCCTGGTCCGTGTGCGCGACCCGAAGGCTTACCTCTACGTCACGACGACGAGGCTGGTCGCCGATCACTGGCGGGCGCGGGCGCGTGACTCAAAGCTCGGCGACCGCATCGTGCTGCAGGAACGTGGTCGCGACGTACCGGACACGGCATGGCTGCGCGACCTCGTCCAGCGGTTGCCGGAGCGATTACGCACGCCCGTATTGCTGCACTACTACGCCGAGTTGCCCATCGCCGACATCGCCAAGGCTCTGCACCGCCCTGTCGGCACGGTCAAGCGACAACTCGCTGAGGGCCGCGCCACTTTGCTCGCCAGGATCGAGGATCCCCGATGACTGACCTCCCCCGCCGCCCGATCAGGCCACTTCAGCCGCCCCCTGGCTCGTTCGAACAGACCGTCGCTCGCGCCCGCTCCCGCCGCCGACGCGCGCTGGTCGGTGCTTCCTCCGCAGGGCTTGCCGTCGTAGCGGTGGTGGCGATCGTCGGAGCGACGTCAGTCGCGCATGTCGGCACGGAGCACGACGTGAACCCGGTGCTGCCCATCGCCTCGAGCTCGCCGCCCTCGTCGGCACCACCGCCGTCGGAATCGCCAACGCCGGTGCCTACGTCGGCACCACCAACATCCGCGACCGCTGCGCCGTCGTCTGCGTCGCCATCGACCACTGCGCCGGTCGTTGTTTCGCCGCCGGTGTCGTCTCCGGCGCGGGTCGTGGTGTCTTCGCCGCCGCCTTCAGCGCCCGTCTCGGTCGCGCCCGCCATGTATCACGGGCGGCTCACCGACGTGGCCCATCACCCGCTCAAGGGCTACCGCGTGTACTGGGAGAAACACGTGGTCGGCGCTGACGGTACATCCGACACGATCGATGTTGATCACCCTGCAGCGGTTACCCGTGCCGACGGTAGTTTCACCGCTTCCTGCCCCGCGGCGGGAACGTCATTGGTTATCCCGCCGAAGCCGCTGCTGCACGGCGCGCAGGCACTCGTTTACGACAAAGGGGCCGAGAAACTGAGCATCATGCAGGTCGGCGACCTTATGGTCGCGCGGATGATTGACCCGGGAGCCGGGTGCCGGCCGGGCGCAGCCACCAGGACGACCATCTTCCAGCCGCACGCCGTGGTGACCGGCACGTATTTCTTTGGTGGCAAGCGGTACGACGCGGCCATGGCGGCAAGCGCCGCGGCCGCCCAGCCAGGTGACACCAGCGAGGTCGCGACCTTGTTCGTTGAGATCCCGGCACCAAGCGGCACCATCGAAATGGATGGCCTGCTGCCCGACCCTGCGACGGGGACTTTCACGATCAGCGGGCTCGGCTCCGGTGAAGTGGTCTTTCTCTTCTACAACTCGCGCGCGACAGTTCCGGTGGTCGACGGTCAGCCGCTCCACGTCGAGGTGCGTGCGACGCCCGGAACTGCGCCCAACGCCAGCGATGCCACAGTGACGGCGACGGTCGTACCGTAGGCGGGTGGACATCCCGAGCCAATGGCCAGGGCGGCTGCTCTCGACGTCCCGCGGTGAGGTCTTCGTCCGCCGGTTTGAGGGCGGTATCGATCTTGATGGGCCACCGCGCCCGCCGATTCTTTTCGTGCATGGGCTTGGCGGTGAGTCGCTCGACTGGGTCGACGTCGCGCTCCAGCTCAAGGATTCGTTCGACTGCTCGGCACTCGACCTGCCCGGCTTCGCACACTCCCCGCTGCCACCCGGCAGAGACCTCTCGCTCGACGGTCTCGCCGGCACATTCGCCGAAGTGGCGCGAACCTTCAGCGGGCCGGTGCATGTTGTCGGCGTCTCCCTTGGCGGCGCCATTGCGGTGCGCGTGGCCGCCGAACATCCCGAGCTTGTCGCGTCGCTCACGCTGGTCGCGCCCGCGCTGCCTGATCTGCGTCCAAAGCCCGGCAGCGCGCAACTGCTGATCGCCCTCGCGCCAGTAATAGGCCCGGCGATCGTGCGCACGATCATCAATTCCGACCCCGAGTGGATGGCCAAACGCATCTACGCGCTCTGCTACGGCCACCCGCGTGCGGTGAGTCCGCAGCGCCACGCCCGCGAACTCGCGACGCTGCGGCAGCGGGCAAGCCTCGACTACAGCCCTTACGTCTACCGCGAAGCCCTGCGCACCACCGTGATGTCCTACGTCGACCGCGGACCGCGTCGGCTGTGGCAGCAAGCGGCACTTGTCGGCGTCCCGACTCTTGTCATTTCTGGCGGCCGCGACCGGCTCGTTTCGCACCGGGTCGCGGCACGGGCGAAGCGCACCTTTCCGGACGTCGAGGTGCTGCGGTTGCCCGAAGCAGGGCACGTCGCCCACCTCGAGGACCCGACGACCGTGGCAACCGCCATGCGCGCGTTCCTGTCGCGGCCCGATCGGCCTGATCGGCCCGACCTGATTCGGGGAATGAGCCGGCCTCGTGGGACCGTTGTTGACGTCGGGCCAACCACGCCCCCGCCCGTAGTCTCACCGCACGGCTGATCCCCCGCTGATGGAGTCGAAAGTGTCACTTCCCCCGCTGGTCGAACCCGCTGAGAGCCTGACCGTCGAAGAGGTCCGGCGTTATTCGCGGCACCTGATCATTCCCGACGTCGCGATGGCTGGGCAGAAGCGGCTGAAGAACTCGCGGGTGCTCGCGATCGGCGCGGGTGGCCTCGGATCCCCGGTGCTGATGTACCTCGCTGCGGCCGGTGTAGGCACGCTTGGTGTCGTCGACTACGACACCGTCGACGAGTCGAACCTGCAGCGCCAGATCATCCACGGCCAGAGCGATATTGGCCGCTCGAAGGCCCAGTCGGCGCGCGACTCGATCCACGAGATCAACCCGCTCGTGAAGGTCGTGTTGCACGAAGAGCGGCTCGACAACGACAACGTGTTCGAGATCTTCAACCAGTACGACCTGATCGTCGACGGCACAGACAACTTCGCGACGCGCTACCTGGTCAACGACGCGTGCGTGCTGCTCGGCAAGCCCTATGTGTGGGGCTCGATCTACCGCTTCGACGGGCAGGCGTCGGTGTTCTGGGCCGAGAACGGTCCCTGCTACCGGTGCCTCTACCCGGAGCCGCCGCCGCCTGGCATGGTGCCGTCGTGCGCCGAGGGCGGCGTGCTCGGAGTGCTTTGCGCATCGATCGGCTCGATCCAGGCGACCGAGGCGATCAAGTTGCTGACCGGCATCGGCGAGTCGCTTGTCGGGCGGTTGATGATCTACGACGCGCTGGAGATGTCGTACCGCACGGTGAAGATCCGCAAGGATCCCGAGTGCCCCATCTGTGGCAAGAACCCGACGATCACCGAGCTGATCGACTACGAGACGTTCTGTGGCGCTGTCTCCGACGAGGCCGTCTTGGCAGCGCAGGGGTCGACGATCGTGCCGCGCGAGCTCAAGAAATGGATCGACGACGGGGAGAACATCTTCCTGGTCGACGTCCGCGAGCCGGCCGAGTTCGAGATCGTCTCGATCCCGGGCGCGACGCTGATTCCGAAGGGTGAGTTCCTGAACGGGTCTGCGCTCGAGCGGATGCCACAGGACAAGCGCATCGTCTTGTACTGCAAGTCGGGCATGCGCTCGGCCGAGGCACTGGCGATCGTGAAGGGCGCCGGATTCGCCGACGCCGTGCACGTCGGCAGTGGCGTGGTCGGCTGGGTCAATCAGGTCGACCCGAGCCTGCCCTCGTACTAACTTTCCCTTCGTGGCACAGCGTTCTTCAAAGGGACCTTTCGAGCCGGACGCCGAGGTGCCGGCGTTCGCGCAACGCGTGCTCGACCTCGTCGACGCGATACCGAAAGGCTTGGTGCTGGCCTACGGGGACATTGCCGAATACCTCGGTGAGGGCGGTCCGCGCCAGGTCGGTTCGGTGATGTCGACATGGGGTGGCGCGGTGCCGTGGCACCGGGTGGTCCATGCCGACGGCACACCGGCGCCAAGCCATGACGGCGAGGTACTGCGACTGTTGCGGGCCGACGTGACGCCGATGCGAGGCGACCGCGTCGACATGCGCCGAGCCCGCTGGGACCCCGACTCGTGACCGCTCTCCCGCCGGACGAGTCCGCTCGCAGGGTCTGGGAGCCGCGCACGCGCTACGCGCGAATCTGGGCGCGATCGAGGGTTGTTGACGGGATCTACGGCGCGGTCGCCATCGTAGGGACCGCGTCATTCGCTTTCGTTGTCACCGATTGCGTCGCCTCATGGTTTGGCGATCGGGTACTGATCGGTCCCGACGAGCTCACCGACCTTTCCTTTTGGACCGTGTTTCCAGGGTGGCTCTTGCTGATGGGGTCAGGGCTCCTGCTTCGTAATGTCTTCTTCCGCCGAGGTGCCAAGGGGCGGAGGCCACGGCTGCGGGCCACGAGATCCACCGTCGCGTTGGCGCTCTGCGCCGCCGCAGTAGTGGGGTTTGCCATCGGAAACTCCGCACATGGGAAGAGGGGGTCGGCGCGAGTCCTGGCAGGCCCCGTATACCAGATTTCCGACGAGGTCGACAACGACGGCGGTTGGGTGACGGTAACCCAGTCTCGATACCAAAGTTTCGAAGCGCGCTTGGTCCGCGGCGAGTCGGGAATCGCCGTCTTCGGCCCGATCGAAGTAGGGGTGTGCATCTTCCTGCTGCGCTGGCGGCGCAAGGGCTTCCCGTGGCCTAGCGGCCTGGAGTCTGACACGGCGACCTGAGGAGGCGCGCCGGCCGGGTGGCGGCATCTTCACATCCGGTGTGGTTGTTCGGGCGTTCGTTATGGGCGGTATCGACAACCACACGGGATGTGAAGTCGAGAGCGGGCGGACGACGAGGGTTGGCGGCCTGGGTGACCTGCCCGCGGTGTCAGCGTTTCGTGGTGGGATGCGCTGGTGTCTTCGATGAGCGGGACGGCGGGTGGGCGGCGTTCGCGTCGGCCCGCTGACGTGCCGCGAGTGGTGCGAGCACCCGCGCGGCCGGTGGTTCCACCGGTTCTGGACGAGGCACAGCGACGCGCAATTGAGCACCGGGGCGGCCCAGTTCTCGTGCTTGCCGGCCCGGGCACCGGCAAGACCACCACGATCGTCGAGGCGGTCGTGCAGCGCGTCGAAGCCGGTGAGATCACTCCCGACCAAGCGCTCGTCCTGACCTTCAGTCGCCGAGCTGCCGCAGAACTTCGCGAGCGCATCGCCGCACGTCTCGACCGAACCATTCGCGAGCCGATCGCCCGCACGTTCCACTCGTACGCGTTCGGTCTGCTGCGCGCGAACGCGGCCAGGCGCGGCGAGCCGGCGCCGCGCCTGCTATCAGGCCCAGAACAAGATCTCGTCGTCCGCGAACTGCTGGAGGGCGACGTCGAAGAAGGCGGCACGCAGTGGCCGGAGCGGTTGCACCCCGCGCTGCTCACTCGCGGCTTCGCGCAGGAGTTGCGCGACTTCGTCCAACGTGCGGTCGAGCGAGGAATTACCCCACGCGAGCTCGCGCAACTCGGTCGCCGCGACAAGCGCGACGACTGGGTGGCGGCCGCGAAGTTCGCGGAGCAGTACGCGCAAGTGTCGGCATTACGTGAGGCAGCCTCCTACGACCCCGCTGAGTTGATCCGGGCTGCCGCCGGGTTGTTGAGGGCAGATCCCCTTGTGCTGCAAGAGATTCGGGCCGCTCACGAGTTCGTGGTGGTCGACGAATACCAAGACACCGATCCCGCCCAGGAAGAGTTGCTCTCCCTGCTCGTCGGCAGCCGCGACCTGCTTGCCGTTGGCGATCCCGACCAGTCGATCTACGGATTTCGCGGGGCCGATCTCGAAGGCATCCGCCGATTCCCCGACCGCTTTCGGGCTGCCGACGGGTCACCTCCGACTCTCGTTGAGCTCGACGTGAGCAGGCGCTCCGGCGAGGTGCTGCTGGCCGCGTCGCGTCGGGTCGCGCAGCGGCTGTCCGGGCCGCCCGCGCATCGCAGATTGCGACCCGCAGCTGGGCTCGACCCCGGCACAGCAGAGGTACACCTTTTCGCGACGACCAGCGCCGAGGCGTTCTACATCGCGCAGCGACTGCGCGAGATGCACCTGCTGCACGAGGTGCCTTGGTCGCGGATGGCAGTCCTCGTGCGCAGTGGTACGCCGCTTCCGATGCTGCGTCGCTCGCTGCAGTCCGCCGGCGTGCCGGTCGCCGCGCATGCGGAAGAACAGCCGCTGGTCGACGTCCCGATCGTGCATGCGCTCTTGCGGATTCTCGCCGTCGTCACCGGCCGCCTCGACTTCAACGGGCCGCAGGGAGTCGAGCTCGCAGCAGAGCTGGTGACCGGACCGCTCGGGCGGGCCGACCCCCTGGCCCTGCGCCGGTTGCGGCAGGACTTAAGACGCCTCGAGCTTGCCGCCGGTGGCGGCCGCGCCTCTGGCGCCTTGCTCGCCGAGGCGCTGGTCACGCCGGCGGAGCTCGTCGCGCTTGACCTTCGCGTTGCGGCGCCAGCCCAACGCGTTGCAGACGCGCTTGCAGCAGGCCGCGCCGCGGCAGCAGACCCGGCTGCAACAGACCCGGCGGCAACAGCCGAGGTCGTGCTCTGGGCAATCTGGCAGGCGGCCAACGTGGTCACCCGCCTCAGTTCGCTCGCGCTGTCCGGCGCGCCTGGATCGGCGGCCGCCGACCGCGATCTTGACGCGGTGGTCGCGCTCTTCGACGTGGCCGCCCGATTCGCCGACCGGTTGCCGAAAGCCGGGCCCGACGTGTTCCTCGACCATCTGCTCGGCCAGCAGATCCCGGGTGACACATTGGCACCGCAAGCGCCGAGCGCTGAGGGTGTGCGGCTGATGACGGCGCACGCCGCCAAGGGCCTCGAGTGGGACGTCGTCGCCGTCGCCGGTGTGCAAGAAGGTGTGTGGCCCGACCTGCGCGGACGCGGGTCGCTGCTCGGGTCGCAGCAACTCGTCGATGTCCTAGCGGCCGGCGACGACTCGGGCGCGACCAGCGCATTGCAGGCGGTCGCCGCCCGACTTGCCGAGGAGCGGCGCCTCTTCTACGTCGCCGTCACGAGGGCTCGCCTGCATCTGCTCGCGACCGCTGTCCGCAGTGACGACCAGCAGCCGTCGCGCTTCCTCGACGAGCTCGTGCCGAGCGAGCGCGACGAACGACCGTTGACGAGGGTTCCGCGCGGGCTCGACCTGCCGTCGGTGGTGGCGGAGCTGCGCGCCGTCGTGACAAACCCAGCTTCGGAAACGGATGAAGCCGGACGACGCAGAGCGGCCGCAGCTGCACAGCTCGCGCGACTGGCGGCGGCGGGAGTGCCGGGTGCCGATCCGCTCGACTGGTACGGGCTGGCGCCGCTCTCCGACGAGCGTCAACTCGTCGACGATGGCGAACTCGTCAAGCTGTCGCCGTCCCGCCTTGAGTCCTTTGCTCGTTGCCCTTTGCGTTGGCTGCTCGAGTCGTCGGGCGGCACGAGTGGCGATTCGACCTCGCAGGGCATCGGCACGCTGGTGCACGCGCTCGCGCAGCAGGTCGCCGACGACGGGGTGCCCGCTGCCGATGTCGCCGTGCAGCTGCAAGAGCGACTGGCCAGCGCGATCAAACGGGTCGATTTGGGCTCCGGCTGGTTCGCCGTCCGGCAGCGCGAGCGCGCTGCGGAGATGGTCCGGAAGCTCGCCGAGTGGCTGCACACAAATACCCGCGTTTTCGTTGCGGCCGAGCAGGACTTCGAGGTCACCATCGGCCGCGCGGTGTTGAAGGGCCAGGTTGACCGCCTCGAACGGGACGACGAGGGGCGGTTGTTCGTCGTCGACCTGAAGACGGGCAAACACGCGCCAACGAGGGTCGAGCTCGACACGCATGCACAGCTGGGTTCGTACCAGGTCGCGGTTGAGGTCGGGGCTTTCGACGAGGTCGCGGCGGGTGTGCGCGAGTCCGGCGGCGCAGCACTCGTGCAAGTCGGCACCAGCACGGTGAAGGCGGCCATCAACGAGCAGAAGCCGCTCTCAGAAAGCGGCGACCCCGGCTGGGCGCTGGAGATGATCGAGCGCTCGGCGCGCGGCATGGCCGGCAACGTCTTCGCGGCCATCGACAACGACATGTGCCGGTCGTGTCCGGTGCGCACCTCGTGCCCCGTGCGTGACGAGGGCCGGCAGGTGACCGCATGACCGTGCGCTACACCGCCGCCGAGATTGCGCAGGCCCTCGAGCAAGATGCGCCGACCGACGAGCAGGCCGCGGTCATCGAGTCGAGCGCGCAGTCATGTCTCGTGGTCGCCGGCGCGGGGTCCGGCAAGACAGAAACCATGGCTGGTCGGGTCGTCTGGTTGGTGGCCAATGGCCTCGTGCGACCAGACCAGGTGCTCGGGCTGACCTTCACCCGCAAGGCGGCCGCCGAACTCGCGGCCCGCGTTCGCCGCCGCCTGGGCCAGCTCGCCGCGCACGGGCTGGTCGATGCCGAAGTCATCAGCGCCGCCGATCCGACGATCTCGACGTACGACGCGTACGCCGGCCGGATCGTCGCCGAGAACGCGCTGCGCATCGGTCGTGAGCCCGGCCAGCGGTTAATCCCGCAAACCGTCGCGTGGCAGTACGCGCGTCGAGTGGTCGACGCCTACGACGGACCGATGAACGAGGTACTGGTTTCGCCGATGACGGTGACCAACGACGTCCGCGCGCTCGCCGAAGGCCTCGCGCAACATCGCGTCACGAGCGAGCAGCTGCGCGAATACTGCGCAGGTCTGCACGCCGTGCTCATTGCGTTGCCAAAGGCGGCGAACCAACGAACCGCGAAGGACTTCCACGACGACATCGCAGGGGTGGCCAGGGCACTTGCTGCGCGCTGCCAGCTGCTGCCGATCGTGGCCGCGTACGGCGCGGCGAAGCGGCGCGGCGAATGTCTCGACTTCGCCGATCAGATGGCGCTGGCGGCAGACCTTGCCGAGCAGTTCCCCGAGGTCGCGGCGACCGAGCGATCGACCTATCGCGCGGTGCTACTCGACGAATATCAAGACACCAGCCACGCCCAGCTGGTGTTCTTGCGCGCGTTGTTCGGTGCGTTTCATCGCGGGCTCGATGTCGCGCCACTACTTACTGCCGTCGGCGACCCGTCGCAGGCGATTTACGGCTGGCGTGGTGCAAGCCAGGGCACACTGGTGGCATTTCCAAACCAATTCCCGGACGCC
This sequence comes from Acidothermaceae bacterium, assembly GCA_036510735.1. Taxonomy (GTDB): domain Bacteria; phylum Actinomycetota; class Actinomycetes; order Acidothermales; family Acidothermaceae; genus PALSA-607. The sequence continues at coordinate 13,495 of DATCDK010000147.1, forward strand.
GACAAGCCGGCGTTCGTACTGTCCCTGAGCACCAGTTTTCGCAATGACCGCAACGTTCTTGCCGTGGCGAACGCGATTGCCGAGCCGCTGCGTGACGGCCGCGTCTCGACACCAGAACTTCGTGCCCGCGCTACGGCGGTTGATGGCGTGGTGCGCTGCGGCCTCTATCCGACGGTCGATGACGAAGCGCAGGCCGTCGGTGATCAGGTGCTGGCTCTGTGGCGAGGCGATCAAGAGAAGCGCGACATGGGTGCACCAACCAAGAGCATCGCGGTGCTGGTGAGGGCGTGGCGACAGTTGCCACGCATCGAGGCCGCGCTGCGCGCACGCGGTGTGCCGATCGAGATCGTCGGCGTGGGTGGCCTGCTGCTCGAGCCCGAGGTCGTCGATGTCGTGGCCACTTTGCGGGTGATGGTCGACCCCGCGCGTGGTGACGCGTTGATGCGGCTGCTGACTGGCGCGCGTTGGCGCATCGGCGGCCGGGATCTGGCCGCTCTCGGCGCGTGGGCGCGTCACCTGGCGCGGACGCCAGCACGTGACGGCCTGAGTGCGGACGACGTCGCAGCGGGCGGTGTCGACCTCGCCGCGACTGTCGAGCTTGCCGCCGTCGAGGCCGCTGCGGTTGAACCGGATCCCGACGACGTCGACGACCGCAGCATCATCGACGCGCTCGACGCGTTGCCCGCGCCGGGCCGGTTCACACCGAAGGGTCTTTCCGCGACCGGTCACGCGCGGCTGTTCAGGTTGGCCCTCGAGTTGCGGGCGCTACGGTCCAGACTCGGGCAGCCGCTTCCAGATCTGGTCGCTGACGTTGTCGCGACGATCGATCTCGATGTCGAGGTGCTCGCTCGCGGTGGTGACCTGAACGCGTCGCGGGCCAATCTCGATCGCTTGATCGAT
>DATCDK010000148.1:0-9214 GCA_036510735.1 Acidothermaceae bacterium
TGAGCCACATCGGGACGAGCACCAGGATCCAAATCCCCACGATGCCAAGGACGATCAGGCTGCTCACACTTCGTCACGCTAGACACGAGTGACGGATGTGACGAGTACATCGGTGGTGTGTCGGGGAATATGTCGACTTCAGGTCGAGTCGGCGCTGCTCAATCTGGCACCGCCGCCGGCCGCGAGCCAGCGCGGAAGCAGCCCGCCTGGCACATCTTCGACTGTCATCGCGTACGACAAGTGGTCACACCAGGCGCCGGCGATGTGGATGTATCGCTCGCGGGTGCCCTCGAGCCGGAAGCCCAACTTCTCGACCACCCGGCGGCTCGCCGCGTTCTCGGGCCGGATGTTCGCCTCGACGCGATGCAACCCGGCGTCCCCGAAGCAGTGATCGATGACCATCGCGAGAGCCGTCGGCATGATGCCGCGACCGGCGAATCGGCGAGCGATCCAGTAGCCGAGGTAGGCGGAGTTCGCCGAGCCGCGGGCGATTGCCCCGACTGTGACCTGGCCGGCGAACTGCTCTCCGACGAGCAGAGCGAACGGGTAGCAGAGGCCGAGACGAGCGTCGCGCCGGAGGGCTCGAACGGCATCGCCGTACCCGCGGCCACCATCGGACGGCGTCACCCCGGGCGTCGTCGCTTCCCACGGTTCGAGCCACTCGCGATTCATCAGGCGCGTCATCCGCCACTCGCCGGCGTCGCGCAGTCGCAGCGGCCGCAGTCTCACCGGGCCGTGCTCAAGAACGACTGGCCAGCCCACGCTCACGAGCGCCTATCCATGGTGGTAGGGGTCATGGTCCGCGGGACCAGCATCGTGATTATTGCCCGCGAGTTGCTCCACAGCATGCTGGAGGATCGGCGCCAAAACCGCCATCCCGTCACGCACCGCGCCGACCGATCCGGGCAGGTTCACGATCAACGTGCCTCCGGCGACACCGGCAAGACCACGACCAAGAACAGCAGTCGGGACGTCGATCCGTGCCGTCGCGCGAATTGCTTCCGCAATTCCCGGCACCTCGTAGTCGAGAACCTGCGCGGTCATCTGGGGAGTGTGATCGCGCGGGCCAAGACCGGTCCCACCGGTGGTGATGATGACGTCGTAAGCGGCCTCGATTCCCGACCGTAAGGCGACCTCGACGGGAGCGCCGTCGGGAACCACGATCGGACCGTCTGCCTCGAACCCGATCGCCTGAAGTGCCTCGATGATCAACGGACCGCCTTTGTCGGCGTACATCCCGCCGGACGCGCGGTCGGACGCGGTGATGACCAGCGCCCTCGGGGTCGGCATGACGAGAAACTAGTGCATCGCCACCTGGGCGCCGCCGCGGGGCAACCTCAGTGGGGCCGTTCGCGAGGCCGGACGCTCTTCTCCGGCCGCTTTGCTCTGCTACGCATGTGGAGCAGAGCAGGTCTGCTACGCATATGGAGCAGAGCAAAGCGCGCGAAACAGGCCGCGGTCATTGGGGTCAGGGAGTGCTTCTCCGGACGCTTTGCTCTGTTGCGATAGAGCGCCAGAGCAGGTCTGTTGCGATAGAGCGCCAGAGCAAAGCGCGCACAAGAGGGCACGCCCGGGCGGGGGCGCAGACGCGACTGGTCAGGTTGGGCGGGTCCAGGTGCCGCTGGAGCCGCCGGTCTTCTCTTCGACCCGGATGTCGGTAATGACGGCTGCGGGATCGACCGCCTTCACCATGTCGATCAGCGCAAGGCCGGCAACGGCCACGGCGGTCAGCGCTTCCATCTCCACACCGGTGCGGTCTGCGGTGCGGGCGGTCGCGACGATGCGCACCGAATCGTCCTCAACCGACAGGTCGACCGTCACGCCGTGCAGCGCGATCGGGTGCGCGAGCGGCACGAGATCGGGCGTACGCTTCGCGCCTTGAATCCCGGCCAGCCGCGCGACCGCGAGCGCATCCCCCTTCGGGACCCCGCCGCCTCGCAGCAACTCAACAACCGACGCCGACACGAGAACGCGACCGGACGCTGTCGCCGTCCGCGCTGTGATCTCTTTGCCTGAGACGTCGACCATGTGCGCGGCGCCGCTTGCATCGAGGTGCGTGAGGCGCTTCACGTCTGGCGCCGCTCGAGCATCATCACCGACACGGTCGCGCCGGTCGGGATCTCGGAGACGTGGTCGGGCGCGACGATGAACGCGTTGGCCAGCGCGAGGTCGGCGACCAGGTGCGAGCCCATGCCACCGACCGGCGTCACGACGTACGCGCCGTCGTTGACGTCGAGACGCGCGCGCACGTACGCGCGCTTCCCAGCGGTCTTGGTGATCGGCTCCGCCAACCGCGCGCGAACGAGTGGGCGATACAGAGGCAGGACGCCGAGCATGCGACGAATTGCCGGGCGCACAAAGACTTCGAACGACACGTACGCGCTCACCGGATTGCCTGGCAGCGTGAAAATCGGCGTCGAATCGGGGCCGACCGTGCCGAAGCCCTGCGGCATGCCCGGCTGCATCGCGACCTTCAAGAACTCGACCGTGCCCAGGCGCGACAGCACCGCTTTCACCGTGTCGTACGCGCCTGCACTCACACCGCCGGTGGTCACGACGAGGTCGGCGCGCACCAGCTGGTCCTCGATGAGCGACATGAGTTTGGTCGGGTCATCGGGGACGATGCCGACCCGGTAGGCAATGGCGCCGGCTTCACGGGCGGCAGCAGAAAGTGCATAGCTGTTCGACTCGGTGAGCTGCGCCGGCCCTGGCTCGACGCCGACGTCAACAAGTTCATTGCCAGTCGAGAAAATGACGACCCGAGGGCGTGGGCGGATCAAGACCCGAGCACGTCCGATCGCGGCCAGCAGACCGATCTGCGGCGCGCCGAGTGAGGTGCCTTTCGTCAGCACCGTCTCGCCCGCAGTGACGTCTTCACCTTCGCGCCGGATGCTCAACCCGGCCGGCGGTGCGTAATTGATGCGAACGCGAGCCACCCCGCCGTCCGTCCATTCGACCGGGACCACGCAATCGGCGCCGGCCGGAATCGGCGCACCGGTCATGATGCGTACCGCAAGTCCGGTGTTCACCGAGTACACGCCGCCGCTACCGGCGGCGATGTCGCCGATCACCGGCAACTCGACGGGAACCTCCGGTGTCGCCGAAGCGACGTCGACGGAGCGCACTGCATAACCGTCCATCGACGAGTTGTCGAAGCCGGGCAACGGCCGCCACGCGACGATGTCTTCGGCGAGCGCGCAGCCGTGCCCATCGAGCAGGTTGACCTCGAGCGGTGGCAGCGGAGCAAGCGTCCCGAGCACCGCCGTCAGGTGTTCGTCGACGGTCCTCATGCGTTCGCGTGGTCCTGAGCGTTGTCCCCGGAAGAGGCGTCATGCTGCTTCACGAAATTCCTAAGCCAGACAAGCAAATCCGGGCCAAGGTCGGCGCGATCGACCGCAAGCGTAATCACGGCGCGCAGGTATTCGGCGCGGTCACCAGTGTCGTATCGCCGGCCGCGGAACAACACGCCGTGCACCGGCCCACCGTGCGAAGAGCGGCCGGCGAGCACCCGCAATGCATCGGTGAGCTGGATCTCGTCACCGGCCCCGGGAGGTGTCTCGCGCAGCACGTCGAATACCTCCGGCGCGATCACGTACCGGCCGATGATCGCGAGATTGCTCGGCGCGTTCGACTTCGGCTTCTCGACGAGATCGGTGACCAGGACGACGTCTTCCTCGTCGGTCGCCACGACCGCGGCGCAGCCGTACAGATGGATCTGCGAAGGGTCGACTTCGATCAGCGCGATGACGCTGCCGCCGAGCCGTTCCTGTACCTCAACCATGCGCGACAACAGCGGATCGCGTTCATCGATCAGGTCGTCACCAAGCAGCACCGCGAACGGCTCGTTCCCAACATGTTGCGCGGCCACCAGCACCGCATGACCCAACCCGCGCGGTTCGCCCTGGCGCACGTAGTGCACCGTCGCCAGATCGGTCGCCTCTTGTACGAGCGACAACCGGTCGGCGTCCCCTTTGGCGCGAAGCGTCTCTTCGAGTTCGTAGTTGCGGTCGAAGTGGTCCTCAAGTGCCCGCTTGCTGCGACCCGTGATCATCAAGATGTCGTCGAGGCCGGCGGCGACGGCCTCCTCGACGACGTACTGGATCGCCGGCTTGTCGACCACCGGCAACATCTCTTTCGGCGTCGCCTTCGTGGCAGGCAGGAAGCGGGTGCCGAGACCGGCGGCCGGGATGACGGCCTTGGTGACCTTCTGATCCGCCATGACCGAACCCTAACGTTTTGGGTCGGTCCTCGGGCAAACCGGGCTCAGTCGTCGCTGAAGCGAGGGCGATCTGCGCCTTCAGGTAGCGCAATATCGGTATCCGGGACGACGAGAACTCGGCGTTCCTGATTCGCGCCGTCGTCCTCCGTGGCTAATGCAAAGCGCCAGCCGTCGCGGCCCGCGTCCTTGGCGGCATACAAGGCGTCGTCGGCACTACGCAGCAATCGCGACGGCGTCATGCCGTGCTCGGGAAACACCGCGACGCCAATCGAAGCCGTCACGTTCAGGCCGGCACGGGGGTCGACCGCGTGACCGTTGGCGCCGAGGTCGAGGCAGAACGGGGTCGACCTGATGGCAGTGCCGAGGCGCGCGGCAAGACGCGCGGCGCCAATCGCGTCGGTCTCGGGCAGCACGATCACGAACTCCTCGCCGCCGTAGCGCGAGACGGTGTCGACCTCGCGGACCTCGGCCTGCATCCGGCCGGCCAGCTCGATCAGCACCGCGTCGCCGACCTGGTGTCCGTACTTATCGTTGATGGACTTGAAGCGGTCGAGGTCGAGCATCAGCGCCGCCAGCGGTCGACTGAATCGGGTCGCGCGCTCGATTTCGTGGCCGAGGCCGATCGTGAGGTAGCGGTAGTTCCACAGCCCAGTGAGCGGATCGGTGAGGCTCAGACGCTGCGCCTCTTGATGCAGCAGCACGTTGTCGATCGCGACGCCGGCCTGCGTGCTGAACGCAAGAATCGTGTCGAGGTCGTGCGAGGTGAACTCGCGCGCGCCCTCCTTGTCGTAAAGGTTCAGCACACCCACGATTCGGCCCGACTGCTTAAGCGGGACGGCGATCACTGACGCAGCGTCCGGCTCGCTGGGCACTCGTCGCAGTCCTGGTCCTTCGCCGGCCCGGCCGCACACCGGCTCACCTGTGGCAGCGACGTGTCCCGAGATCCCCTTACCAAACGGGACGACGGTGCCCACGTCGACACTCTCGGCGACCTCGCCTCGACGCACCTGGACAGCGAGATTGCCGTCGGCGTCGAGGAACATGATCGCGCCGCCGGTCGCCTGCGCACTGCCGATCGCGGTGTCGAGGACCACCGCGAGAATCCCGTCCAGGTCATGCGTATGGGTGAGTGTCGCGCCGAGCCGGTCGAGGTTTTGCCGCAACTCATCGCGACTGCTTTCGAGCTGCCGGATGTAGGTCTGCAACTCACTCGTCATGTGGTTGAACGCTGTTGCGAGCTGGCCGACCTCGTCCTTGCTCCGCACCGGAATCGCGATGTCGAGGTCACCACTCGCGGCCCGCGCCGCAGCTTCGGACAGTTCGACGACCGGGCCCGAGATGAGTCGCGCGAGCAAGCGGCCCATGACAAGGCCGGCGAGGATCGTCACGAGCACGATCGCCGCCAGCACCAGCGTGAGGTTTGTCGTGTCAGGCACCCGCTCGCTGACGATGACGCCGTAGGGCTGATTCGTGGACGGCGGCACGAACGCGAGGATGCGGCCCGCCTCGTCAAAAACTCGCGGGCTGGTTGCGGTCGGTTGAGTTGCCTGCGCCTTCGCGGCGGCCGCCTGCTTCGCCGGCTGCGTTCCCGTCAGCGTGCTCGACACCAGTGCGCCGCCCGTCGTGAGCGTGACGGCGGTCGAACCCGACAGCGCCGACCGAAGGCTGGCCGCCGTCGTCGGACCAACCGACCACGCGACCGCGACCTGGCTCAGTTGTGGGCTCCCCGCGATCGCCAGATCCGCGCGGCTGGAGATCGCGACGTTCGCGTTCTTCGCGTCCGCGCAGCTATTCAGCGTCGACGTCCCTACCTGCGCGGGGGCGCCGGCAAGTTTCCCTGCGCTCGCGACAATCGCGCCATTCGACCCGGACACGACCGCGTAGTCGACGGTGTGGTCGCTGACCAGTTGGGTGACGGCGGCCTGTGGGCCGCGGGTGGCGACCTCGAATCCGAGCAGCTGCGCCGCCTGCTGCGTCTGAGTGCACCTCGCAGACAGGACGTCGGTGACGCTGACGCCCGCGGTCCGGAGCCGGGTGCCGATCTGGCTCTTCAAGACATGCGGGACGGCGATCAGCACCGCGATTGCGCCGACCAGGATCGGGATCAAGACGATCAGAACGAAGGCAAGGGAGAGCCGGGTGCGCAACGCCATGTGCCGGCACCTCCGGTGTTCGTCGCCACGCTTTGCGGCAACCGTTGCCACGCTCTTCGGCAACCACTGTCGTTAACTTGCGGCGTAACTCCCCATGCGATGCTCGCATGGACACCGTTCCCTGCGAAGCCTCCAGCCGAGGGATAAGTCACTGCTCCGCTGTCACATAGCGGGTCAAACGGGACACGAAGGGGGATTGGTGATGAGCGCCTCGGACGTCATCGCCGCCAAAACGTCCCTCCGCCGGGAATTGCTCGCGCGCCGAAGCCGCCACACGGACGCCGACCGCGCGCGGACCGCGGCCACCCTCGCGCAGGTCTTCGCGGCCGAATTCGAGTCGCGGATCCGCGGCGGCGACCCCGTCGAACCTGCCGGCGACAGCGTGGACGTTTACCGCCCTCCAGGGGCAGCAAACGTCCGCGCTCTCACACCCCTGCGGGTGGTCGCGCTGTACCTGTCGTTCGCGACCGAGCCCGGCACCGGTCCGTTGATCCAGTGGCTGGCCGACCAGCGAGTGCGGGCGCTCGCACCCACGTTGCTGCCCGACGCGGACCTCGGCTGGATGGACGTGCCGGACGGCGCCCCGTTGGGACTCGATGCGATCACCGACGCCGGGGTGATCCTCGTTCCGGCACTCGCGGTCGACCTGCGCGGACATCGGCTCGGCCGCGGGGGTGGCTCGTACGACAGGGCGCTGACTCGGGTGCGGCCCGGGCAGACGGTGCTTGCCGTCGTCCACGATGACGAGATTCTTGACGCCGTGCCCAACGAATCGCACGACCGCATCGTCGACGGCGCACTAACTCCAAGCGGGGTGCGGTACTTCGGCATCGCCACGGACGGCTGACCCCTCGTGGGCGCGACCCAGCTCGACCTGACGCTGCTCCTCGGCGCCGTTGTGCTGCTCGCCGCAATCGTCGCGGTCAGGTTCGCGACCCGTATCGGACTGCCCGGCCTGCTCGTCTACCTGGCGATCGGCCTCGCGCTGCAAAGCATCGTGCACTTCGACGACGCTCGGCGCGCGCAGTCGCTCGGGCTCGCGGCGCTCGTGCTGATACTCGCCGAGGGTGGACTCACAACGAGATGGGACGACGTAAAGCCGGCCGTGCTGCCGGCCGCGCTGCTTTCCACCCTCGGGGTCGCGATCAGCATGAGTATCACTGCGCTCATCGCGCACCTCGTGCTGGGTGGCACCTGGCGCCTCGCGTTCCTGCTCGGCGCGATCGTGTCATCGACCGACGCGGCGGCCGTATTCTCCATGCTGCGCAGGCTAAAACTGCCGGGTCGACTCGCCGGAGTGCTCGAGGTCGAGTCCGGACTGAACGACGCGCCCGCGGTTATCGCCGTTGTGTTACTGAGCTCGCACCATCCGCAGACGAACGCCGGTCTCGTCATTGCGTTGGTGTGCTACGAACTCGTCGCGGGCGCAACCATCGGTTTTGGCGTGGCCTGGCTCGGAGTCTTCGCGCTGCGCAGACTCGCGCTACCGGCGTCCGGTCTGTATCCCTTGGCGGTGCTGGCGCTCGCTGTCGCCGGATTCGCGACCGCATCGCTCGCGCACGCGTCTGGATTTCTTGCGGTGTACGTATCGGGTCTGCTGCTCGGCAACTCGCGGCTGCCACATCGGCCCGCGACGCGCAGCTTCGCTGAAGGGATCGCGTGGCTGGCGCAGATCTCGCTGTTCGTCATGCTCGGAGTGCTGGTGATCCCGTCGGCGCTCCCCCGCGAGATCTTGCCCGCGATCGCCGTCGGTTCAGCGCTGCTTCTGCTGGCTCGACCCGTCTCGGTCGCTATTTCCTTGCTGCCGCTGCGAATTCGGCGGGTGCGCGTTGCGGCGTTCGGTCGCGCTGAGCGGCTGTTTCTTTCGTGGGCAGGCCTCCGGGGTGCGGTACCGATTGTGCTGGCCACCGTCCCCGTGACCGCGGGCGTTCCCCGCAGCCGTGAGCTGTTCGGCCTGGTGTTCGTGCTCGTCGTTGTGTTCACCCTCGTGCAGGGACCGACACTGCCCCTGGTCGCCCGCCGACTTGGATTGGTGGTCGCGGCCGAGCCGACACACATCGACGTCGAAGCTGCGCCGCTGGAGGATCTCGATGCGGAGGTGCTGCAGCTGAGCATTCCGCCCGGATCGCTGTTGCACGGAGTCGAGATCTTCGAGTTGCGGCTACCTCGCGGCGCGGCCGTCACCCTCGTCGTCCGCGATGGCGTGAGCTTTGTGCCAACCGACGAGACAGAGTTGCGTCGCGGCGACTCGCTGCTGATCGTGACGACCGCGTCCGCGCGGGTCGAGGCCGAACGGCGCCTGCGAGCCGTCAGCCGCCGCGGCAAACTCGCCGCCTGGTACGGAGACCGCGGCCAGTAGCGGGTTGTCAGCTTCTCCACGCTCAAGAAGGCGTGGACACACTGACAGGTCAGCCGAATACCTGGTGAGCTCGTCGAAGTTGAGCGATGACAACGTCCTCTTCAACTCGGATCGCGTAGCTGGAGAACCGCAAGATGCGGTCGCCGCCCAGCACGAGCTCGTTCTGCCGCCTGGCGTCAGCCCAATAGTTCGGCGCGTGGAGGTGCACGCCGCCGTCGACCTCGACGACGAAGGTGCCGAAGTCGGCGTCGAGATAGCGGCGCCGCCCAGCAGAGTCGTACCGGATCGATTGCCGGATCGGCGGCGGCAAGCCGGCCTTTCGTGCGAGCACGACGAAGTCGATCTCGGACAGCGAGTCGGCGCCCCCTTCTATGTCGGCCAGGATTGATCGAAGAATCCGGCCGTGACGTATAGCGCCAGCCGCGGCGAGCTCCTGCCTCAGCGCGGACGTGGGAACGATCCGCTGTTGAACCGAGGCCGCCA
>DATCDK010000149.1:0-8219 GCA_036510735.1 Acidothermaceae bacterium
GCGAGGTCCATGATCTTCACGATCTTCTCGCCGAAGACCTCGCCGAGGCTGCCGCCGAACACGGTGAAGTCTTGGGAGAACACGCACACTTGGCGGCCGTCGATCGTGCCGTAGCCGGTGATGACACCGTCGCCGTACGGACGGTTCGACGCCTGGTCGAAAGCGACCGAGCGATGCCGCGCCAGGCGATCGAGTTCGACGAACGAGTCGGGGTCGAGCAGCGCATCGATGCGTTCGCGCGCGGTCCCTTTGCCCTTCGCGTGCTGGCGCTCGACGGCGGCCGCTGATCCTGCATGTACCGCCTCGGCGTCCCGGCCTAACAGGTCGGCGAGCTTGCCCGCGGTGGTGTGCGGATCGACCCCGTCGACGCTCATGTGCCTCTCCTGTGCTTGTCCGTCTAAGGGCTGGTCCGTCTCGGGCGACAGTACGCCGCCGCTACGCTGTGCCCGTGTCGGTGCCGCAGTCCGCGAGCGAGTCGGGTGAGCGGGCGCCGCAGCCGGTTGCCCGGGAGCGCGCCCGGCTCGAGATGCCCGAGCCCTTGCGTCGCGACGTCCGATTGCTCGGCGAACTGCTCGGCCAGGTGTTGCGCGAGTACGGCGGCGACGATCTTCTGGCGGACGTCGAGGAGCTGAGGCACGCGGTCATCGACGCTAGGACGGGGGCGGGGCCTCCCGAAAACGTGGTGGTTCTCGTGCGGAGCTGGTCCCTCGCGCGTGCTGAAGAGGTTGCTCGCGCGTTCACCGTCTACTTCCACTTGGCCAACCTCGCCGAGGAACACCACCGCGTGCGCGTTCTGCGGTCGCGCGATGTAGGGGAGGGCCGCGCCGGCGACTCGCTGGCTTCGTCGGTGGCCGAGGTCCGCCGCCTGCACAGCGAAGAACGCGTCGCCAGCATCGTCGGCGGGTTGCTGCTCCACCCGGTATTGACCGCGCACCCGACAGAGGCCCGCCGTCGTGCCGTCGTCACCGCGATCTCGCGGGCAGGCGAGCAGCTCGATCGGATCGATGACCCACGCGGTGGCGCCGGCGAGCAGGCGGACGCGCGCCGACGGCTCCTCGAGGAGATCGACATCCTCTGGCGCACCGCTCACTTGCGCGCCACCGCCGTCGACCCGCTCGACGAGGTACGCACGGCGATGGCCGTGTTCGACGAGACGCTGTTCCGCGTCGTGCCCACCCTTTATCGCGGTCTCGATCACGTGCTACTCGGCGACCGCTCGGGCACGGTGACCCCCGCGGCACAGCCGTTCTTCCGCCTCGGCAGTTGGATCGGCGGCGACCGCGACGGCAACCCGAATGTGACGGCGCAGATCACTCGCGAGGCACTGGAGATCCAGTCTGGTCACGTGCTGCTGGCTCTCGAGCGGGCCGCTACCCGCATCGGCCGCACCCTCACCGCGGAGGCCGCAACGACACCACCGAGCGCCGAGCTGACTGCAGCGATCGACGATGCTCGGCGCGACCACCCTGATTTGATCGGCGGGCTCGCGTTGCGGGCGCCCGACGAACCGCACCGGCTCTTTGTGCTCTACACAGCAGCCCGTCTCGAGGCGCGGCGCCTCAGCGAGGCCGGCGGCTACCGGCGTCCCGATGAATTGATTGAGCAGCTCGTGCTCGTGCAGGAGTCGTTGGCTTTGGCGGGCGCGCATCGGTTGGCGTTCGGTGAGCTGCAGCACTTGATCTGGCAGGCGCGCACCTTTGGCTTCCACCTCGCCGAACTCGAGGTTCGCCAGCACAGCGGCGTGCATGCTCGTGCGTTAGAGGAGCTAGGCGCAGGCGGCGACGTGTCGGCGATGACCGGCGAGGTGCTCGAGACCATTCGCGCGGTGGCGTGGCTGCAAGACGAATACGGTGTCGACGCGTGCCGCCGCTACGTCATCAGTTTCACCACATCGGCGGCCGACATCGCGGCGGTGTTCGAGCTTGCGTCGATCGCGACGGAGGGCGAGCCACCGGTGCTCGACGTCGTCCCGCTGTTCGAGACCCAGGACGACCTGCAGCGATGCGTCGACGTGCTCGAGGAGGCGATGCAACTGACGCCCGTGCAGGCCCGGCTGGCCGCTAATGGCCGTCGCCTCGAGGTGATGCTCGGCTACTCCGACTCGGCGAAGGACGTCGGGCCGGTCTCGGCGACGCTCGCCCTGTACGACGCGCAAGGTGCGCTCGCGGCGTGGGCGAAGCGGCACGGCATCACGTTGACGCTGTTCCACGGGCGGGGTGGCGCGCTGGGTCGCGGCGGCGGACCGGCGAACCGTGCCGTGCTCAGCCAAGCTCCCGGATCGGTCGACGGCCGCTTCAAGGTGACCGAGCAGGGCGAGGTCATCTTCGCCCGCTACGGGCATCCGGTGATTGCCCATAGGCACCTCGACCAGGTCGCGGCCGCAGTCGTGCTGGCCTCGACGCCCGCGGTCGAAGAACTCGTGGCCGCTGCGGCGACGAAGCACCGGGCGACCTTCGAGCAGGTCAGCGATGCAGCCCGCACGGCCTACCGCGACTTGGTCGGCGCCGACCGGTTCGCCGAGTTCTTCGCCGCCGTCAGCCCGCTCGCCGAGATTGGCTCACTACGCATCGGCTCGCGGCCTTCGAGGCGGACGGCGGGCAGCGGACTCTCAGATCTGCGCGCTATCCCTTGGGTGTTCGCATGGTCGCAGACCCGCGCGACGCTGCCTGGCTGGTACGGCCTCGGCAGTGGGCTCGAAGCGGTTGGCGACGTCTCAGTTTTGCGGGCCGCCTATGACGAGTGGCCGCTGTTCACGACGATGCTCGACAACGTCGAGATGTCGCTGGCCAAAGCCGACCGCGACATCGCCCAACGCCACCTCGTGTTGGGCGGTCGCCCCGACCTGGCCGAGACGATCCTGGCCGAGTTCGACCGCACGACCTCCTGGCTGCTGCGGGTGCTCGGCCAAGAGAAACTCCTCGAGAAGCACAGCGTGCTGGGCCGCGCAGTCGAGCTGCGAAACCCTTACGTCGACGCACTTTCGCACCTTCAGCTGCGTGCCCTTGAGGCACTGCGGGCCGGCATCGACGACGACGACGAACGCGAGCGCACGCAGCGTCTGCTGCTGCTCGCGGTCAACGGGGTTGCGGCCGGTCTGCAGAACACGGGCTGAGTTGTGACGTCGCCCTGGACCGACCTCGAACGGCCGCCCCTGTCGGTTCGGGCGCTGTCTCGCGGGCTCGTCGACTACGGCATCTGGCGCGAGATCAGGGTCGTCGAAGAGACCGGTTCGACCAACGCGGACGTCGTCGGGTTGGCGCGATCGGGCGCTGCGGCTGGCCTTGTGGTGATCGCAGAGCACCAGACCGCGGCGCGAGGGCGGCTCGATCGCGGATGGTCCGCGCCAGCGCGGTCGGGCTTGACGTTCTCGATGCTGTTGCGACCGTCCGATGTGACGCCCGACGTGATGCCCGACCTGCAAGTCGGGCTGCCACCGCTCGCGTCAGTTGCTGTGCCTCCTGCTCGGTGGAGCCTGTTGCCGTTGGTTGTCGGCGTCGGCATCGCATCGGCGTTACGGCGAGTGGCCGAGGTCGACATCGGGCTGAAGTGGCCGAACGATCTGATGATCGGGGACCGTAAGCTCGCCGGGATTCTCGCCGAGGTCGTCGACGACGGGGTGGTCGTCGGCGTCGGAGTCAACGTCACCCTGCGCAAGGCCGAATTGCCAGTGCCTACAGCGATTTCTCTCGCGCTGGCGGGCGCGAGCACTACGGATCGTGACACGTTGCTGCGGGCGGCGTTGCGGGGGATCGGCGACGAGTACCTCGCGTGGCGCCGCGTCGAGGGCGATGGTGAGCTCAGCGTGCTGCCGCGCTACCGCGAGTTGTGCATGACGCTAGGGCGCGACGTCCGTGTCGACCTCGGCGGAGACTCGCTCGAGGGTCGCGCGGTCGACATCAGCGCCGATGGGTCGTTGGTCGTCGAGACCTCGGCCGGACGCCGATCGATCAGCGCAGGCGACGTCGTGCACGTCAGGTAGGACACCGACTTCGACTTCGCATCCCGGGTGGTTGTGAAAGTGGCCGAATTCTGGGTTTCCAACAGCCACCCGGGATGCGAAGTCGAAGAGGTCTGGCCGATTAGGTGAGGTCGGGCGGCGTCCATGGTTTTGGCTCGACTGGTTGATCGGGCGGATCGGTGAAGGTGAGCTGCCACCAACCGACGTCCCGCCATTTGTTGTGCTTGAAGCCGACGTTGCGATAGACGCCGACTGGCGTGAGTCCGAACGCTTCGTGGAAGCCGACGCTCGCGTCGTTCGGGAGGGTGATGCCGGCGAACACGCTGACGTAGCCGAGGTCTCGGACAAGTGACAGTAATTCGCTGTACAACAGGCGACCCACGCCGGCGCCACGCTCGCCCGGCGCGACGTAGACCGACACGTCGGCCGACCAGCGGTACGATGCCCGGCCCTTGTGTGGCGACGCGTAGCAGTAGCCGACCACGGCGTCGTCCCGGACGGCGACCAGCCAGGGCAGCCGCGGGGTCGCGAGCATGCGCGCCGCGAAGTCCGCGGCCGTTGGCGGAGTCTCCTCGAAGGAGATGGCGGTCTCCAGCACGTAGGGCCGGTAGATGTCCGCGATGGCGGCAGCGTCGGCGGTCGTCGCCGCCCGAACGGTCACTGGGCCAGTCATGGGGAGATTTTGTCGGCGCTGCGGCGAGATGGCGAGCGCAATTCGCGCCGACATGGAACGATGCGGGGCATGGCGATGAATCTGTCGGACGGCGAAGAAGTTGTCCTCGACCTGCACCCGCACTGGGGCCGGCTTTTCCTCCCGGTCCTGGTGCTCCTGCTCGCCTGTCTTTTGGCCGGGTTCGGGGTCGCGCTGATCCCCAAAGGTGGCGGCCAGCAGATCGAGCGGTGGATCCTCATCGCCATCGCCGCCGTGGTGGTGATCTGGCGGACGATCCTGCCGTACCTGCGCTGGTTGACCACCAAGTACGTGCTGACGACGGACCGGCTCATCATCCGCAGCGGCATCATGGCGCGCCACGGCCGCGACATCCCGCTGAACCGGATCAACGACGTGTCGTTCTCGGAGACCGTGCTCGAACGCATGTTGCGCAGCGGCACCCTGGTCGTCGAGTCGGCAGGTGACAACGGGCAGATCTCGCTGACCGACGTGCCGAAGGTCGAGCACGTGCAGCGTGAGGTGTACCGCATGGTCGACCAGAACCTCGGCCGGACCGGTGGGACGAGCATGGCGGACGGCGGGCGGGTTGGGCGCAGTGTTGCCGCTGACCCGAAGGCGGCCGACGAGGCTCCGGGACAACGCTGAACTGCGGCGTAGTGTCGACCGTATGAGCTCTGTTCCAACGCCCGATGCCGGGCAGTCTGGCGTCCTGATGTGGCGGCCCTCCGAGCACGTCGTCGAACTCATTCTCGACCGGCCGGGCGCGTTGAACGCGGTGTCGACCGACCTTGCTTCACGCCTCGGCGGAATGCTGCGTGCGATCGCTGCCGACGCCGCCGTCCGCGCTGTCGTTTTGTCTTCGTCCCAGGAGCGAGCCTTCTGCGTCGGCGCTGATCTGAAGGAGCGCGCGGGATTCAGCAACGAGCAACTCCTCGAACAGCGCCCCGTCATCAGGGGGATGTTTAGCGCCCTGCTCGACCTCCCGATGCCGGTGATTGCGGCGGTGGGCGGCTTCGCGTTGGGTGGTGGCTTCGAGCTCGCCCTGTCGTGCGACCTGATCGTCGCCGACGAGACTGCGGTCTTCGGCCTCACTGAAGTCACCGTCGGGTTGGTGCCGGGCGGCGGTGGTACGCAGTTGCTAGCCCGTCGCATCGGCGCCGGCCGCGCCGCCGATTTGGTGCTCACCGGTCGCAAGGTCGACGCGCCGGAGGCGTTTCGACTCGGCATAGTCGACCGGCCGGCGACAGCTGTGCACGTCAGACAACTGGCGTTGGACATCGCGGCCACGATCGAAGGGAACTCGCCCCTCGCCGTCCGGTATGCGAAGCATGCATTGCGCAGCGGGCTCGACACTCCGTTGCACGATGGCCTTGAAATCGAGGACGCCGCGTGGCGGGCCGCGGCGATGTCCGCGGACCGTCGTGAGGGGATCACCGCTTTCACTGAGAAGCGCGCGCCGCGGTGGACGGGGCAATGAGCGATCTTCCTGCGCGCATCAGTCTTCGCGAGGTCGGCCCGCGCGATGGCCTGCAGAACGAAGCGCCGGTATCGACCGCCGCGAAGGTGGAGCTGGTTGATGCTTTGTCACGTACGGGTGTGGGCCGCATCGAGACGGTGAGTTTTGTGTCGCCACGCGCGATTCCGCAGATGGCCGACGCTGATGAAGTGTGGGCGTCGATCTCGCGCTCGCCCTCGATTACCTACTCCGCATTAGTGCCGAATCTGCGGGGCGCGGTGCGTGCGCTGGACGCCGGATGTCGCGTCATCGAGATCGTGGTATCCGCATCGAACACACACAATCTCGCGAACGTGAATCGCTCGACGGAGGAATCGCTCGACGACATAGCGCGAGTGATTTCCCTTGCGCACGAACAGGACGCGGTCTGCCATGTCACGGTGGCGACGGCTTGGGGCTGCCCCTACGAGGGGGACGTTCCGGTGAGCCGGGTCGTTTCGGTGGCTAGCCGCGCGGTCGCGGACGGCGCTGACGGGCTTTCGTTCGGAGACACCACTGGCATGGCGACGCCGACTCGGGTGACTGAGCTCGTCGGTTCGATGCGGATGGCGGTGTCGGATATTCCGATGAACCTGCACTTCCACAACACGCGGGGGACTGCACTGGCGAACGTGCTAGCGGCGTTGGAACTCGGCGTCGCCGACTTCGACGCGAGCGTCGGAGGGCTAGGCGGATGTCCTTACGCACCAGGGGCTTCTGGCAATCTGGCGACGGAAGAACTGGTGTACATGGTCGAAGACATGGGCGTCGCGACCGGCATCGATCTCGAAGCGCTGATCGAGGTCGCCGCGCAGGCGGAACGCATCGTGGGCCGCGAGTTGCCATCGCAGGTCCTGCGAGCCGGCCCGCGCACGCGACGTTCGACGTACACGCCCAGCTAGCCACGTCTCGCAGCTCCGCGTCTCGGGCAGCCCGAACTGGCCCGCTGAACGCACACTTCTGCTTGATATGTGGGTGAATGTCAGTTTCGGTGACCGCGTTCGGACCAGGACGCTCGCCTTTTCGGTACGACCGGCGAGATCGGCTCGCCGAACGCAGCGGCCACCATCCGGCGAAGTTCCCGCCGACTCTCCGTGTCCATACGAACGGGATCGAGGCACTCCGCGACGATCACGGCATCTGTGAATGCGTCGATCGTCTGCGGTGGGTCCGCGATGATCCGCTGCTGGTCATCCGGAGGCAGGCAGTAGCCGTAGACCACGCATAGATCATTGAGCAGCTCGTCGACGTCCACCCGACCAATGGTGGCACGGTCCCTGACACCGAGGGCCAGTCTTTCGCTCATCAGCGACGCGCGCTTCCATTCGCGCGAACTGGACGGCGGTTGTCTCACCCGCGTCACGGGCAAAGGACCCCGGGAACGTCAAGTTGTGGATGCCTGCGAACTCTCAGCAGACGCCGGCGAGGTCGCTGCGACCGACGGCGCAGGCGAAGTGACGATTCCAAAGAGCGAGTTGAGTTTGTCCGCCAACGTGCTGGTGCCGGAGGTGGTGTACTCGGCAAGGGTTGGCTGACTGACGCCACCTGCGGTGACGACCACACTGCCGCACGGGCCGGCCTCGAACACCAACTTTCGGCCGCCGGTCGTGAAGGTGAGGGTCGTCGTAGGCGTCGGCGGGCAAGACGGCACCGCAGGCAGCTGGGTGTCGAGGGCGTCCAGGATGGCCGCGAACTGCCGTGCCGTGGCTTCGTCCAACTGAACCGAGGTCGCCGCGTCCGAGCTGATCAGCACCGCGGTGGCGCCAGTCACACTGTCCGGTACGTACTCGGCGGCGGTGCGTACCGGCCGCCAGATCACGCCGACGTTATCCGCACCGCGACGCTGCTTCCGCCGGCAGTGGCTTCCACGTCGATGATCGGTGGCCCATAGTCAGCTGTTTGCGTGCCGGTGAACAGCTCGTCTTGTTCGGTGAAGCCGGGCCCGCTGCCATGGCCGACGCCGCCGCTGCTGAAACCAGGGAGCGGGTGTGCGGTCTCGAACGCAAGGACGCTGGCCTCGGTTCCCGGCACCACAAACCAACCGAAGGCCTGGACCAGATTCGCCGAGACTTGGGTGGCGCCTGGGTCGGCAA
>DATCDK010000150.1:0-19741 GCA_036510735.1 Acidothermaceae bacterium
CATCGCATCGACGTAGGTCAAAACCGGGGCGGACTATCCGCGCCCTCGCAGCGCCGACCCGAACCGCCGATCCAACAACTACCGGCCGTCCCCCGACGCCTTACATGCGTCGAGTGAAGGAATTCGGTCGGCTAATTCGACCGAAAATTATGCGCCAAATTCCTTCACTCGACGAACAACCTGTCACACGGGCGGGTTCTCGCACGGGCTTCGTTCCTCAGCCCACCTCGAACCGCGCCGGCTCACCTTGGGTCGAACCGCCCGTAGTCGTACTCCTCCAGCGGCACTGCCTGGCCCGACCCCTGGCCGAACCTTGCGTACTCGCCGTCGAAGTCGCCGTCGTAGCCGGTCATCGCGTACATCGCCGACTTGGCTTCCTCGGTGGGCTCGACCCGGATGTTGCGGTAGCGGGGCAGACCCGTACCAGCCGGGATGAGCTTGCCGATGATGACGTTCTCCTTGAGGCCCAACAGTGGGTCAGACTTGGCGTGGATCGCCGCATCCGTCAGCACCCGGGTGGTCTCTTGGAACGACGCTGCCGACAGCCACGACTCGGTTGCGAGCGAGGCCTTGGTGATGCCCATCAAGACCGGTCGAGCGGACGCCGGAACGCCACCCTCCGCGACGACGCGGCGGTTGCCTTCCTCGAACCGAGGACGCTCCACCAGCTCGCCGGGCAGGAAGTCGGTGTCGCCTGACTCCAGGACGTTCACCCGCTTCAGCATCTGCCGCACGATGATCTCGATGTGCTTGTCGTGGATCGGCACACCCTGGCTGCGGTAGACCTCCTGGACCTCCTGGACCAAGTGGACCTGCACCGCGCGTGGGCCGAGGATCCGCAGCACCTCGTGCGGGTTCACCGTGCCCTCGATCAGCTGCTCGCCGACCTCGACGTGGTCGCCTTCGGCGACCCGCAGCCGCGACCGCTTCGACACCGGGTAGGCAATCTCCTCGGCTCCGTCATCAGGAACGACGACGATCTTGCGAGCCTTGTCGGTGTCTTCGATCTTGACCCGGCCGGTGACCTCACTGATCGGGGCAACACCCTTGGGGGTGCGGGCCTCGAACAGTTCGACGACGCGCGGCAGACCGTGGGTGATGTCCTCACCCGCGACGCCACCGGTGTGGAAGGTACGCATCGTGAGCTGGGTGCCGGGCTCGCCGATCGACTGGGCGGCGATGATGCCGACCGCCTCGCCGACGTCGACCGTCTTGCCGGTTGCCAACGAACGGCCGTAGCAAGCCGCACACGTGCCGACCTTCGACTCACACGTCAGCACCGACCGCACCTTTAGCTCCTGCACGCCGTGCTCGACGAGCGCGCCGATGCTGAGGTCACCAAGGTCACCGCGTGCTTCGCCGACCAACTTGCCGTCGTGAATGATGTCCTCGGCGATGGTGCGAGCAAAGACGCTTGTCTCGACCGTGGCCGGGCGAATCAGCACCCCGTCACGACCAGGCGCGGCGATGCGCATCATGATGCCGCGCTCGGTGCCGCAGTCCTCTTCGCGGATGATGACGTCCTGCGACACGTCCACGAGACGCCGGGTCAGGTAACCCGAGTCGGCGGTACGCAGCGCAGTGTCGGCCAGACCCTTTCGGGCACCGTGCGTGGAGATGAAGTACTCCAGCACGGACAGGCCTTCACGGAAGTTCGCCTTGATCGGCCGCGGGATGATCTCGCCCTTGGGGTTGGCGACGAGACCACGCATGCCGGCGATCTGCCGGACCTGCATCATGTTGCCGCGGGCACCGGAGTTCACCATCATCCAGACCGGGTTGTCCTTGGGGAAGTTCTCTTCCATCTCGCGGGCAACGTCGGCCGTGGCCTGGGTCCAGATCTCGATGAGCTCCTGGCGACGCTCGTCGTCAGTGATGAGCCCACGCTCGAACTGCTTTTGGACCTTGTCGGCCTTCGCCTCGTACTTCTCGAGGATCTCCTGCTTGTTCGGCGGGGTGACGACGTCGGAGATCGAGATCGTGACGCCGGCGCGGGTGGCCCAGTGGAAGCCGGCCGCCTTCATCGCGTCGAGCGTCGCGGCGACGACAACCTTCGGGTAACGCTCCGCGAGATCGTTGACGATCGTCGAGAGGTCGCGCTTCGAAACCTCGAAGTTGACGAACCGGTAGTCCTCGGGCAGCGCGTCGTTGAACAGCGCGCGACCAAGGGTCGTCTCGACGATGAGCGGCTGACCAGGCTCCCAGTCTTCAGGCGCCGTCCAGCCATCTTTGCCGTTGTCGACTGCAGGCAGATCCTTGAGCCGAATCTTGATCTTCGCCTGCAGGTGCAGGTCACCGAGATCGCGAGCCATGACGGCCTCAGCGGTCGAGGAGAACACCCGACCCTCGCCCAACACGCCATCGCGCGCAGTCGTCAGGAAGTAGATGCCAAGCACCATGTCCTGGCTCGGCATCGTCACCGGGCGACCGTCTGCAGGCTTGAGGATGTTGTTCGAGGACAGCATCAAGATGCGGGCTTCGGCCTGCGCCTCTGCCGACAGCGGCAAGTGCACGGCCATCTGGTCGCCGTCGAAGTCGGCGTTGAACGCCGCACAGACGAGCGGGTGAATCTGGATGGCCTTGCCCTCGACGAGCTGCGGTTCGAACGCCTGGATCCCGAGCCGGTGCAGCGTCGGTGCGCGGTTCAGCAGCACCGGGTGCTCAGTGATGACCTCTTCGAGCACGTCCCACACGACGGAACGCGCGCGCTCGACCATGCGCTTGGCACTCTTGATGTTCTGCGCGTGGTTGAGGTCGACCAGCCGCTTCATGACGAACGGCTTGAACAGCTCGAGCGCCATGTCCTTGGGCAGGCCGCACTGGTGCAACTTCAGCTGCGGGCCGACGACGATCACCGACCGCGCCGAGTAGTCGACGCGCTTGCCGAGCAGGTTCTGACGGAACCGGCCCTGCTTGCCCTTGAGCATGTCCGACAGCGACTTCAACGGACGGTTGCCCGGACCAGTGACCGGACGACCGCGGCGGCCGTTGTCGAACAACGCGTCGACGGCCTCCTGGAGCATCCGCTTCTCGTTGTTGACGATGATCTCGGGCGCGCCGAGGTCGAGCAGCCGCTTCAAACGGTTGTTGCGGTTGATCACCCGGCGATAGAGATCATTCAGGTCGGACGTCGCGAAGCGACCACCGTCGAGCTGCACCATCGGGCGCAGGTCCGGCGGAATGACCGGCACGCAGTCGAGCACCATGCCCATCGGGCTGTTGCGCGTGTTGAGGAACGCGGACACGACCTTGAGGCGCTTCAACGCGCGAGCCTTCTTCTGGCCCTTGCCGTTGACACACAGGTCACGCAAAATGGCGGCCTCGGCCTCGAGGTCGAACGACTCGAGCCGGTCCTTCAACGACTGCGCACCCATGCCGCCCTTGAAGTACGCACCGAAGCGGTCACGCATTTCGCGGTAGAGCACTTCGTCGCCCTCGAGGTCTTGGACCTTCAGGTTCTTGAAGCGGCTCAGCACCTCATCAAGGCGATCGATCTCGCGCTGCGCGCGCTCGCGGATCTGCCGCATCTCACGCTCAGCGCCTTCGCGCACCTTGCGCTTCGCGTCGCTCTTGGCGCCTTCGGCTTCGAGGGCCGCGAGGTCTTCCTCGAGCTTCTTGGCACGGCTGTCGACGTCGATGTTCTTGCGGTCTTCGATTTCCTGGCGGTCGACAGAGACCTGAGCCTCGATGCTCGGCAGGTCGCGGTGACGTGCCTCATCGTCGACCCACGTGATCATGTAGGCCGCGAAGTAGATGATCTTCTCGAGGTCCTTGGGCGCAAGGTCGAGCAGGTAACCGAGGCGACTCGGCACACCCTTGAAGTACCAGATGTGGGTGACTGGAGCGGCCAGCTCGATGTGACCCATCCGCTCACGACGCACCTTGGCCCGAGTGACCTCGACGCCGCAGCGCTCGCAGATGATGCCCTTGAAGCGGACGCGCTTGTACTTCCCGCAGTAGCACTCCCAGTCGCGGGTGGGACCGAAGATCTTCTCGCAGAACAGGCCGTCCTTCTCAGGACGAAGCGTGCGGTAGTTAATCGTCTCCGGCTTCTTGACCTCGCCGTGAGACCACTGACGAATGTCGTCAGCAGTGGCGAGGCCGATACGCAACTCATCGAAGAAGTTGACGTCAAGCACAGGTTGTCTTCTCTCTCCTGGTAACCGTCGATCAGGACCAAAAACGGCGGGTCAGCGCCGGGCTAGCCCTAGACCTCTTCGACGCTGCTCGGCTCGCGCCGGGACAGGTCGATACCGAGCTCTTCCGCGGCGCGGAAGACCTCATCGTCGGTGTCACGCATCTCCAACGTCATGCCGTCGCTGGAGAGCACCTCGACGTTCAGGCACAGCGACTGCATTTCCTTGATGAGCACCTTGAATGACTCGGGAATGCCGGGCTCGGGGATGTTCTCGCCCTTGACGATCGCCTCGTAGACCTTGACCCGGCCAAGGACGTCGTCGGACTTGATGGTGAGCAACTCCTGCAGCGCGTAAGCAGCGCCATAGGCCTCGAGCGCCCAGACCTCCATCTCACCAAACCGCTGGCCACCGAACTGCGCCTTACCACCCAACGGCTGCTGGGTGATCATCGAATAGGGGCCGGTCGAGCGAGCGTGGAGCTTGTCGTCGACGAGGTGGTGCAGCTTCAGGATGTAGATGTATCCGACGCTGACCGCCTCCGGGTAGAGCTCACCCGAACGACCGTCGTATAGGCGCGCCTTGCCGTTCTCTCCGACCGGACGTTGTCCGTCGGCGTTCGGCAAGGTCGACCCGAGCAGACCGGTGATCTCGTCCTCACGGGCGCCGTCAAAAACCGGCGTCGCGACCAGCGTGTTCGGCGGAGCCTCGAGCGCGCCGATGTCGGCGAGCCGCTGCTGCCAGCCATCCTTCGCGCCGGTCGACTCGACCTTCCAGCCACTCTTCGCAGCCCAGCCAAGGTGCGTTTCGAGAACCTGGCCGACGTTCATGCGGCCAGGCACACCCAGCGGGTTGAGAACGATGTCCACAGGTGTGCCGTCAGCGAGGAATGGCATGTCCTCTTCCGGCAGGATCTTGGAGATGACGCCCTTGTTCCCGTGCCGGCCGGCCAGCTTGTCGCCGTCCGTGATCTTGCGCTTCTGCGCGACGTACACCCGCACCAGTTCGTTGACGCCCGGGGGCAGCTCAGCGTCGTCGCGGGTGAACACCTTGACGTCGATGACCTTGCCCTTTTCACCGTGCGGCACCTTCAGCGAGGTGTCGCGCACTTCGCGCGCCTTCTCACCGAAGATCGCGCGCAGCAGCCGCTCTTCAGGCGTCAGCTCGGTCTCGCCCTTGGGCGTGACCTTGCCAACAAGAACGTCACCCGGGACGACGTCTGCTCCGACGCGGATGATGCCGCGCTCGTCGAGGTCAGCGAGCACTTCCTCGCTCACGTTCGGGATGTCGCGGGTGATCTCCTCCGGCCCCAGCTTGGTGTCACGTGCATCGACTTCGTGCTCCTCGATGTGGATCGATGAGAGCACGTCGTCTTGCACGAGACGCTGCGACAAGATGATCGCGTCTTCGTAGTTGTGACCTTCCCACGGCATGAACGCCACGAGCAGGTTGCGACCCAACGCCATTTCACCTTGGTCGGTGCACGGACCGTCGGCGATCGCGGCGCCGGCCTGCAGTCGCTGGCCTTCGCTCACGATCGGGCGCTGGTTGATGCAGGTGCCCTGGTTGGAACGGCGGAACTTCGCCATCCGGTACGTCGTGCGTGTGCCGTCGTCGTTCATGACGGTGATCGCGTCGGAGGAAACCTCTTCGACGACACCGTCCTTCGCGGACGTGACAACGTCGCCGGCGTCGACAGCGGCACGAAACTCCATGCCGGTGCCGACCAGTGGCGCTTCGGACTTCAACAGCGGCACCGACTGGCGCTGCATGTTGGAGCCCATCAGTGCACGGTTCGCGTCGTCGTGCTCGAGGAACGGGATCATCGCTGTCGCGACCGACACCATCTGGCGCGGCGAAACGTCCATGTAGTCGACCGCTGCGGGCGTGACGAAGTCGACCTCGCCACCCTTACGGCGAACCAACACCCGGTCTTCGGCGAAGTGACCGTCGTCCTTCAACGGCGCGTTCGCCTGCGCGATGACGAAACGATCCTCTTCGTCAGCAGTCAGGTAGTCGACGTCGTCGGTGACCTTGCCCTTGACGGCGCGGCGGTACGGCGTCTCGACGAATCCGAATGCATTGATCCGGCCATGCGTCGCGAGCGATCCGATCAGGCCGATGTTCGGACCCTCAGGAGTCTCGATCGGACACATGCGGCCGTAGTGACTCGGGTGAACGTCGCGGACCTCGAAACCTGCGCGCTCACGCGACAGACCGCCCGGGCCAAGCGCCGACAGGCGACGCTTGTGGGTGAGGCCGGCCAACGGGTTGGTCTGGTCCATGAACTGGCTGAGCTGCGAAGTCCCGAAGAACTCCTTGATGCTCGCGACCACGGGGCGAATGTTGATCAGGGTCTGCGGCGTGATCGCCTCGACGTCCTGTGTCGTCATCCGCTCGCGGACAACCCGCTCCATACGAGCAAGGCCGAGCCGCACCTGGTTCTGAATCAGCTCGCCGACCGTACGCAAACGACGGTTGCCGAAGTGGTCGATGTCGTCTTCCTCAACCGGAACCGCGCGACCGTTCAAGTTCATCTCGGTCTCGCCGGCGTGCAGCCGGACGATGTATTCGACCGTGGCAACGATGTCATCTTCGGTCATCGTGCCTTGCGTGAACGGCAACTCGAGACCGAGCTTCTTGTTGATCTTGTAGCGACCAACCTTGGCAAGGTCATAGCGCTTCGGGTTGAAGTACAAGTTGTCGAGGAGCGTCTGCGCAGCCTCACGCGTCGGCGGCTCGCCCGGGCGCAACTTGCGGTAGATGTCGATGAGGGCTTCGTCCTGGGTGTGGACGTGGTCCTTCTCCAGCGTTGCGCGCATCGACTCGTACTGACCGAAGCGGTCGAGAATCCGAGCGTCGTCCCAGCCCAGTGCCTTGAGCAGCACCGTGACGCTTTGCTTACGCTTGCGGTCGACACGCACGCCGACGGCGTCCCGCTTGTCGATCTCGAACTCGAGCCACGCACCGCGGCTCGGGATGATCTTGCAGCCGAAGACGTCCTTGTCGGAGGTCTTGTCGATCGTCTTGTCGAAGTAGACGCCCGGCGAGCGGACGAGCTGCGAGACGACGACACGCTCGGTGCCGTTGATGATGAAGGTGCCCTTGTCGGTCATCAGCGGGAAGTCGCCCATGAAGACCGTCTGGCTCTTGATCTCACCGGTGCCGTTGTTCACGAACTCGGCCGTCACGAACATCGGCGCCGAGTAGGTGAAGTCGCGCTCCTTGCACTCCTCGATGGAGTTCTTGGCAGGCTCGAACCGGTGATCGCGAAACGACAGCGACATGGTTCCGGAGAAGTCCTCGATCGGACTGATCTCCTCGAAGATCTCCTCGAGGCCCGACGACAGGTTCACGTCGTCTCGGCCCGCCTTTGTGGCAGCGTCGACGCGGGCTTTCCAGACGTCGTTGCCGAGGAGCCAGTCGAAAGACTCGACCTGCAAAGCTAGGAGGTTCGGAACCTCAAGTGGTTCACGGATCTTGGCGAAGCTAACGCGGGGTGGTGCATAGGTAGGTCCAGAAGTGCGGGGGCCGGACGTCGATGTGCTGCGCGAGGCGGCCAAGTGGGGGTCCTTCCAGGGCTCGCAATGTGGCGTGCGCACGACGACGGAGCACCCGAGTTCTCACTCAGGCGTCAGAGGACAGCGCAAACGAGCAGCGTACCCGATGGGCACGCCGCTGTCGAGGCGGCCCTTGCGAGCCGGCCCAATCGGTCCCTGGAGGACCTGTGCAAGTTATTCACAGCTACAAGCGAGGATGCTGCTGTGACGCCGTGACGTCAAGCTTCTCGGGTGGTTTGTGGGTTCGCAATCACCCACCCGGCCTATCTCCGGACAAACAAACAGCGGCCGCCCCGACGGGACAGCCGCTGTTTCGTGCTCGGATCGACTCGGACCCGCCGGGAACTACTTGACGGTGACCTTGGCGCCGGCCGCCTCAAGGGTGGTCTTCGCCTTCTCGGCCGCTTCCTTCGTGCCCTTTTCGATAACAGCCTTGGGCGCGCCATCGACGAGGTCCTTGGCCTCCTTCAAGCCGAGGCTCGTGAGCTCACGAACGGCCTTGATGACCTGGATCTTCTGAGCGCCGGCCTCTTCGAGGATGACGTCGAACTCGTCCTGCTCCTCGACTTCGGCAGCAGCGGCGCCGGGGCCGGCCGGGCCAGCCACGGCCACGGCGACCGGTGCGGCTGCGGTGACGCCGAAGGTGTCTTCGAACTGCTTCACGAACTCGGAGAGCTCAAGAAGCGTGAGCTCCTTGAACGCATCGATCAGGTCGTCGGTGCTGAGCTTCGCCATGGTGGCGGGTCCTTCCTCAAGTAAATGCAGCGATGTGCGGGGCGGGTGGTGGGAGAAAGCAGGGCCTACTCGGCGTCGGGCGCCGTCGGTTCGGGTTCGGGTGCGGCTTCGGGTTCGGGTGCGGCTTCGGGTTCGGGTGCGGCTTCCGGTGCGGCGGCTTCGGCAACCGGCTCGGCTACCTGAGCAACCGGTTCAGCAGCTTCAGCGACCTCGGCGACCTCGGCCACAGGAGCCTCGACGTCCGCCACTTCGGCGGCCGGTTCGGCCGCCGCCTCCGCGACTGGTGCTTCCGCGACCGGTGCTTCGGCGACCGGAGCAGGTGCCGCTGCAGCTGGGGTGTTCTCGGCTACCTGCGCGCGCAGGGCCTCGGCCAGTCGGGCGACCTGGGCGAGCGGGGCCTGGAACAGCGCTGCGGCCTTAGACAGGGCGGCATTGGCGGCACCGGCGACCTTGGCGAGGAGCACCTCGCGGGACTCCAGGTCAGCGATCTTGGAGAGCTCGGCGGCGGTCACGAGCTTGCCGTCGAGTACCCCACCCTTGATCACCAAGAACGGGTTCGCCTTGGCGAAGTCGCGCAGACTCTTCGCGGCTTCGACGGCGTCGCCCTTGATGAACGCGATCGCCGAGGGACCCGAAAGCATGCTCTCGAGCTCCTGCAGTCCGGCCTCGCGCACCGCGATCTTGGACAGCGTGTTCTTGACCACCGTGTATTGCGTGGTGGTTCCGAGGCTGTGCCGCAGTTGCGTGAGCTGCGACACGGTCAAGCCGCGGTACTCGGTGAGCACGGCGGCAGTCGAGGTACGGAAGTTCTCCGTCAACTCGGCGACGTCGGTCACCTTGTCAGGGCTCGGCATTGGCTGCCGGCCTCCTTCCGGGTGGAGCCGGCGACATGCGTCGAACCCTCGAGTGACCCCGTAAAAGGGAGCGCCCCGGCGCTAGGCGCACGGGGGCGTGTCGACGCAACGGCGTCGGACGTTCGTGTACCTGCGCGGGCCGCCCGCTGTTGCGGGCCTTCGGGAGTCCACGACCCGCACGTCAAAGCCGAGAGGCTTGTTAGTGAGGGCCGCACACGCCGACCGGCGGTCTGTGGCGGGTCAACAGTACGGTCGCCCCCGCCGTCCGGTCAAAACGCACCCGCCCGGTAGCGCATCCAGCCCACCCGAAACATGCATCGAGTGAAGGAATTACGTTCGTGTCCTCGCGCCGGAAGTCGACGCAATTCCTTCAGTCGGCGAGAGGGCGGCGCTGAAGGGCCAGGGGCGCCGAGGGTTAGGCGGGCTGGTCTTCGAGCAGGTGGCGGGTTTTGTTCGGGTCGATCTGAACGCCGGGACCCATGGTCGTCGTCACGGTGGCCTTCCGGAGGTACCGGCCCTTGGCAGACGATGGCTTGAGTCGCAACACCTCATCGAGAGCAGCCGCGTAGTTCTCGACCAACTGGACGTCGGTGAACGTCGTCTTCCCGATGATGAAGTGCAAGTTCGCCTGCCGGTCGACGCGGAACTCGATCTTGCCGCCCTTGATCTCGGTGACCGCCTTCCCGACGTCGTTGGTGACCGTGCCGGTCTTCGGGTTCGGCATCAGCCCGCGCGGGCCGAGGACCCGGCCGAGCCGGCCGACCTTGCCCATCAGGTCAGGGGTCGCGACTGCGGAGTCGAAGTCGAGGTAGCCGGCAGCGACCCGGTCGATCAGCTCGTCGCCACCGACGATGTCGGCGCCTGCGGCCTTGGCCTCCTCGGCGCGGTCGCCGGTGGCGAAGACCAGCACCCGGGCTGTCTTGCCGGTGCCGTGCGGCAGGTTGACCGTGCCACGCACCATCTGGTCGGCCTTGCGCGGGTCAACGCCCAGGCGCAACGCCACCTCGACGGTGCCGGCGTTCTTGGTCAGGGAGGTCTCGCGGGCCAGCCGGATCGCGTCCAGCGGCTGGTACAGCTTGTCGGCGTCGACCTTCTCGGCCGCCGCGAGGTATGCCTTGCTGCGCTTCATAACGTGCTCCTTGGATCTGATCGGAGGTCGTGGTTAGCGGACCGCGCTGGCCCTCCCACGTCACACTGAAAACCGCCCCTGAAGAACACCTCTGCGTTGCGGTCTTGGAACCTTAGCTGCCGATCGTGATGCCCATCGAACGGGCAGTGCCGGCGATGATCGCCTCAGCGGCCTCGATGTCGCGCGCGTTCAGGTCGGGCATCTTGGTCTCGGCGATCTGGCGCAGCTGCGCCTTCGAAAGCGACGCGACCTTCACCTTGTGCGGCGTCGGCGAGCCCTTGTCAACGCTGGCGGCCTTCTTGATGAGCTCCGCGGCCGGCGGCGTCTTCGTGATGAAGGTGAACGACCGGTCTTCATACACGGAGATCTCAACCGGGATGACGTTGCCCCGCTGGGCCTCGGTCGCGGCGTTGTACTGCTTGCAGAACTCCATGATGTTGACGCCGTGCTGACCCAGCGCCGGGCCGATCGGCGGGGCCGGCGTCGCGGCGCCAGCCTTGATCTGCAGCTTGATGATCGCCGCGAGCTTCTTCTTCGGGGGCATGACGGTCCTTCGTAGGTTGAAAGTGCAAAGACAAGAGTACGGGACGGCGAGGGGTGCTCGTTTTCTCGTCCGTCTCGGACGGTTTCGGGCTAGATCTTGGCAACCTGGCTAAACGAGAGCTCGACCGGCGTCTCGCGGCCGAAGATCGACACCAGCACCTTGAGCTTCTGCTGGTCGGGGTTGATCTCGCTGATGCTCGCGGGCAGCGTGGCGAACGCGCCGTCGGTGACGGTGACCGACTCGCCCACCTCGAAGTCGACGATCCGTGGGGCAGCGGCAGCCTGGGCTTCCTTCTGCTCCTTGGTCGCCGGTGCGAGGAACCGGAACACTTCGTCGAGGGTCAGCGGTGACGGCTTGCTGGAGCTCGGCCCAACGAAGCCGGTGACGGCCGGGGTGTACCGGACCGCCGACCACGACTCGTCGGTCATTTCCATCCGGACCAGGAGGTAGCCGGGGAACACGTTGCGCTTGACGACCTGCCGCTTGCCGTTCTTGATCTCGGTGACCTCTTCTTGAGGTACCTCGATCTG
This sequence comes from Acidothermaceae bacterium, assembly GCA_036510735.1. Lineage (GTDB taxonomy): Bacteria > Actinomycetota > Actinomycetes > Acidothermales > Acidothermaceae > PALSA-607. The sequence continues at coordinate 11,489 of DATCDK010000150.1, forward strand.
GTAGATGAAGTCCTCCATGTTCAAGGACTGGATCCGGGTCTCGAGGTTCGCCTTGGCCTTGTTCTCATAACCGGCGTAGGTGTGCACGACGAACCAGTCGCCAGGTGCGCGCCGCAGTGCGTCACGGAACGCCTCCGCCGGATCGACCTCGACCTCGGCGACCTCGACTGCCGCGACCTCGGCCGGCACAAGGTCGGCGTCGACCTCGGCGTCAAGATCGATCTCGACATCGAGATCGGGGTCGGCGGGGGGCGGTAAGTCGGTCACGTGGGCTGCTCTTCTTCCTTGAGGACGGCGAACTGCAACGAACTGCGCTTCTTCAGTACTGCAGGCGGGAGCGTCAGCCGAAGACCCGCAGGACCAACCAGTTGGCCCCGAAGTCGAGGCTGGCCACCAGCGCGATCATGAAGACCGCGAAGACCAGCGTGACCGTCGTGTACGCGATCAACTCCTTGCGGGTCGGCCAGATGACCTTCCGCAACTCGGCGATGATCTGTCGCCACCACAGGCCGAGACGCGAAAACACGTTGCGGCGCTCGACGCGGCCAGCCTGCGGCGCCCGCCGAGGTGCAGCAGCACCGCTCGTGGTGTCGGTCACGTGGACTCCCGCAGTTACCTAGGAAATGCTGTCAAAGCCGGTTGGTGCTCAGTCTGATCTCGCTGTACTGGTCTCGTGTGCTGCGGTTCTGGTCTGCTGTGGTTCTGGTCTGCTGTGGTGCGGCGTGCAGGGCAGGAGGGACTCGAACCCCCAACCGCCGGTTTTGGAGACCGGAACTCTGACCAGTTGAGCTACTGCCCTTCGTGGCCCCGCGCACCATCACCACTCTTGCCACTTAACAGCTCAGGGGACCAGCCTCGACAGTGTACGGGGCACGGCCGCGCACGGTCGAACCGCTACCGGTAAATCGGGCGCCCAGGCGCCAAGAAACCCGGGCGCGTCCGCGGTCGCTGGCATGGGACCATGGACATCATGACTGACACGTCCGGCAGGGTCTCGCGCCGCGTCGGCGCGATCGCCGAATCCGCCACCCTCGCGGTCGATGCGAAAGCGAAGGCTTTGAAGGCGGCCGGGCAGCCGGTCATCGGATTCGGCGCAGGCGAGCCCGATTTTCCGACCCCACCGGCCATCGTCGAGGCCGCCATCGAGGCTGCCCGCGACCCCAAGAACCACCGCTACACGCCCGCGGCCGGCTTACCCGAACTGCGCGAAGCAATCGCGGTGAAGACGGCCCGCGACTCAGGATTCGCCGTCGAAGCAAGCAATGTGCTGGTCACCAACGGCGGCAAGCAGGCCGTCTACCAGGCGTTCGCGACCCTGCTCGACCCCGGCGATGAGGTGCTGCTGCCGGCGCCCTACTGGACCACCTACCCCGAAGCGATCGCGCTCGCCGGCGGCGTCACCGTGCAGGTCGACACCGACGAGTCGACCGGGTTCCGTGCCACGGTGAGCCAACTCGAGGCCGCTCGCACACCGCGCACGAAGGCCCTTCTCTTTTGCTCGCCGTCCAACCCGACCGGCGCGGTCTACCCACCCGAGCAGGTTGCCGAGATCGGGCGTTGGGCCGTCGAGCACGGCATCTGGGTGCTCACCGACGAGATCTACGAGCACCTCGTCTATGGCGACGCGACGTTCTCGTCGATGCCCGTCGTCGTCCCCGAACTTGCTGCTACTTGCGTTGTCTTGAACGGTGTCGCGAAGACCTACGCGATGACCGGCTGGCGGGTGGGCTGGATGATCGGGCCATCAGACGTCATCAAGGCCGCGACCAACCTGCAATCGCACCTGACCTCCAACGTCGCCAACGTGTCGCAACGCGCGGCACTTGCGGCCGTGTCAGGCGACCTGTCGGCGGTCGCGATGATGCGCGAAGCGTTCGACCGCAGACGTCTCACGATCGTGTCGATGCTGAACGACATTCCAGGCGTCGCCTGCGTCGCACCAGAGGGCGCGTTTTATGCCTACCCGTCGGTGAAAGCGATCCTGGGTCTCGAGCTGCGGGGCAAGTGTCCCTCGACGTCCGCCGAACTTGCCGAACTCGTGCTCGACGAGGCCGAGGTGGCCGTCGTCCCGGGTGAAGCATTTGGCACGCCCGGCTACTTCCGGTTGTCCTATGCGTTGGGCGACGACGACCTCGTCGAGGGCGTCAACCGGCTGGGCAAGCTGCTGTCGGAGGCGCGCTAAACGCTAGAGCGCGACGCCCACGAGCGCGGGTTCGACGTCGAGGGTCACGCCGAATCGGGTGCGGACGCCGTCGCGAATGTGAGCGGCGAACGCGACCAGTTCAGTGGTCGTCGCGCCGCCGCGATTCACCAGCGCGAGGGTGTGCTTGTTCGACAGCCCGACCCGCCCCTGACCATATCCGCGCGCGAACCCGGCCTGTTCGATGAGCCACGCGGCCGACGTCTTCACCAGCCCGTCGGTGGTCGGCCACTTTGGCGCACCGGCCGGCACCTCGTCGTCCCGCAGGATTGGATTCGTGAAGAACGAACCCACGCTCACCGAGTCAGGGTCGGCCGGATCGATCAGCATTCCCTTTGCTGCCCGTAGGCCAAGAACAGCAGCGCGGACGTCGAATGCCGCGGCACGTCCGCCGAGCTCGACACCGAGTGCGTCGGCAACCTGCTGGTAGCGCACCGGCTGCGATATCTGACTAGGTGTCAACGCGATGTCGACGCCGAGAACGACGTAGCGGCTGCCACCTTTGAGAGCACTCGTGCGATAGCCGAACCGACAATCGCTTACGGGCAAGGGAATTTGGCGCCGTTCGACCCGGTCAAATACGCGGACGCCGGTCACCAGGTTGGACATCTCGGCACCGTACGCGCCGACGTTTTGAATCGGTGTGGCACCGGCGAGGCCCGGAATACCCGACAGGCACTCAACGCCGGCGAGGCCATGTGCAAGTGACGACGTGACGACGTCGTCCCAGACCTCGCCGGCTTCGACGTGCATAACAACCTGTTCACCCGCTTGCTCGAATACGACGCCGCGATGTGCCACCCGCACGACTAGCCCGTCGAAGCCGTCATCGGCGATCACCAGGTTGCTGCCGCCGCCGAGCACCAGCACCGGAGTGCCTACTGCATCGGCCTGGGTAATCGCGTCGATGAGATCAGCCGCGTTGTCGGCCCACACCAGATTCCTGGCCGCACCGCCGAGATGGATCGTCGTGTGGTCAGCCAACAACAACGAGTGGCCGGCCGCTGGATCCGTGGAGTCGAGCACCCACGAACCCTACGGCCGGCCACCGGTATTTCAGGAAACACCGTGTTGTTGCCCAGGCTTACGCCGCTGACGGCTCCAAGTCGCTGATGTCAATCGACTCAGGCTCCGGGCTCGAGACCGGCGTGCGCGGGATCAGTAGCGCCGCGACACCGCCCAACGCGACGATCAGGGCACCCAACTTGACCGCCGGCACCACGCCGTCCGTGAACGCTTGCGCGTTCTGGTAGCTGCCGTAGTGCGCAAACACCGACGCGAGGACGGCGACGCCGAGCACGCCGCCCAGCTCGCGAATCGCGTTGTGCGCACCCGAAGCGATGCCCTGCTCCTCATGACGCACCGACGAGAGCACGAGGTTCGCGACAGGGGCGAAGAACAGCGCCATGCCGAAGCCGCTGAGTGCGAGACCGGGGACGATGTGGAGGTACGGCACGGTCGGAGTCGCGGTCACTGCCAGCCAGTACAGCCCGATGGCCTGCAGGAACAAACCCACTGCGACGATCCGCCGACCACCGATGCGGTCGGACAGCAGCCCCGCGACCGGCGCGACGAAGATCGGCATCGCGGTCCACGGCAACGTGCGGACCCCGGCAGACAGCGGCGAGTAATGGTGGGCAACCTGCAGGAACTGAGCCAGCAGGAAGATCGCGCCGAACATTCCGAAGTACATGAACAGCGACGCGACGTTGCTCGCGGTGAACCCGCGGTTGCGGAACAACCGCAGCGGCAGCACCGGGTGGGCGGCCCGCATTTCCCACCGAACGAATGCGGCGAGGAAAACGACGCCGATGACGAACAGGCCGATGATGGAGCTGTTCCCCCAGCCCCAGTCGTTCGCCTTCACCAGGCCAAGCACGACGGAGAACAGACCCGCTGTGGCGAGGCCGGTACCGACTGCATCGAGCTTCGCAGCTGGACCGTGGCTCTCCTTCAGCAAGCGGCCGGCGACCGGCAGCAATGCGATACCGATCGGCACGTTGAGCCAGAAGATCCACGACCATGACGCGCCTTCGACGATGGCGCCACCCACGACGGGTCCGACCGCGATCGCCAGGCCGGCGATCGCTCCCCACGCGCCGAGCGCGAGCCCGCGACGAGCCGGCGGAACGGCGACGCTGAGCAGTGTCAAGGTGAGTGGGGTGAGGATCGCACCGCCGACGCCCTGCAGCGCACGTGCGGCGACCAACTCGCCTGCCGTTGTCGACAACGCCGCGAGTGCGGAGGCAGTCGTGAAGATAGACAAGCCGATCATGAAGATCTTCTTGCGACCGAAGCGGTCGCCCAGGGTCGCGCCGGGCAACAGCAGCACGGCAAACGTCAACGTGTAGGCGTTTACCGTCCACTCAAGGCTCGACAGCGAGGCGTGTAGGTGGGTCTTGATTGCCGGCAACGCCATCGTGACGACGAGGTTGTCGAGCGAGCTCATGAAAAGCGCGACCGAAGTGACGATGAATGTCGCCATTGGCCTTCCGCGTCCAGTCATGTCATGTCCTCCGGTTCGATCTGTAAGTGAGCAGTCACTCACCTAGGTGGCGATGAAAAATCAGGCACAGCAAGGAAAAACGGTGGGAGCGGTCTACTTCTCACTCGTGAGCGCGCGCGCCCACGGTTCGTCGATTTCGGCAAGGCCAAGTGCAGTCGAGACGTTGCAGAGCATGCCGTCCGCGAAGAAGACGGCGAGCATCTCAGCCGGTGCGCCAGAGGCGCGCTCGACCAATTGGTAGAGCCTTCGGAACCCGTCGCGCGCACACTCGCGAACCTGCGGGTCGTTGCATGCCGCGTACAACTGGAGTTGAGCCATCAGGTTTGCGCGGTCGGCGATCAAGCCGTAGTACGCGTGGCCCATCGCGTTGAGCGCCTCTTCGCCGGCCAGCCCTTCGGCGGCGGCTGTGAACGTCTGGGCGACGTTGTCGAAACACCGCTTGGACGCGGCGATGAACAGGTCGCGCTTGGTGCCGAACATCTTGAACAAGTAGGGCTGCGAGATACCGGCGCGGACGGCGATTGCTTCCGTCGACGTGCCAGCTAGACCACCTTCGGCGAACTCAATGAGCGCTGCCGCGATCACCTGGTCACGGCGCTCGTCTGGGTCCATCCGGGTCTGGATTGCGCTCATGAAACTTAAGTTAGTGGTCACTCACTACCTTGTCAACCGGGTTCGGTGACGATGGCCTGCGGACCGTTGATGCTCAGCGCGCGCAAGAACGCGCGGAGGACAACAACGCTCCCGAAATCGTCACCGCGAGCTGGTCGTTCGCGGCTGGGATAGTGAACGGGTGCGGATCGATCTGCTCGGACCCCTCGACGTCCGCGCCGGTGAACCCGGTGCCGAACGCTCCGTCGACCTTTCCGGTGCCCGGTTGCGGGGTCTCCTGATCCGCCTTGCAGTCGACGTCCCGCGCCCGGTCTCGCAAGCCACCCTCGTGGAGGCGCTGTGGGGCGAGGAACCGCCGCTCGATCCGGCGAACGCCCTGCAGGCACTCGTGTCGCGGCTGCGGCGTGGTCTGGGCGACGGCGACCTCGTGGTCCAGATGCCGGGCGGCTACGGCCTGGGCGTCGAGCGCGACGACGTCGATATGCATCGCTTCGCCGACGCCGTACGACGCGGCCGCGATGCGCTGCGGTCGGGCGACGCCGAGCCTGCAGCGTTTCGTGCTGCGCGAAGCACTCGACAGCTGGCGTGGCCCCACGCCAGAAGGCTGGGGGGGCTTGGATGCGGGCCTATGCGGCTGCGACGGCCACCACCGCCACATTCGAGACGATCCGCGACGCAGCAACGCCAGGCGTGGGCAACAAGCCAGCATGGACGACGACGCTGCCGTGGCGCGACATACTCACCCGCCTGTGGCTGTTGGACCCCGTACAGGCATGGCTGCCGACGAACAACAAGCTCAATGAACTTGCTGCGGCCGACAAGCACCACCTGGCAGACCCTGCGCTGGCCGCGCGACTGCTGAACGTGACAGCCGGCAAGCTCTTGTCCGGCGGAGATGTGACCCCGTCCATCCCCCGCGATGGAACGTTGCTAGGTGCGCTGTTCGAGAGCCTCGTCGCGCTCAACCTGCGCGTTTACGCCCAAGCAGCACAAGCAGAGGTTCGGCATCTGCGAACCCAGCGCGGCGAGCACGAGGTCGACTTCATCGTCACCAGCGACGACGGGGGCGTGGTTGGGCTAGAGGTAAAGCTGTCCGCGGTGGTGAACGACGGCGACGTTAAGCACTTGAACTGGCTCCGCGACCGGATCGGTGACCAACTCCTCGACGCTGTGCTGGTCAACACCGGCAACGAGGCTTACCGCCGTCCGGACGGAATTGCCGTCATCCCGGCCGCTCTGCTGGGCCCCTAAGCGCGGCCAAGAATGGGACCACACTCAGTCAGGACAGGCGGACTGTTGCCCTCGCCATGCCCAGCACCTTGTCGTCGCCGGATCGAGCCGTCAGATCGATCCGGACAAGGCCGCTCTCGAGCTTCTCGGCGACGACGCCCTCGACGTCCAACATCGCGCCGCTCTCGTCGTCCGGCACCACTACTGGCTTGGTGAAACGCACCGAATAGTCGACGACGGCGCCAGGGTCGCCGATCCAGTCGGTCACCAGCCTGGCGGCGGTGGCCATGGTGAACATGCCGTGCGCGATCACGTCAGGCAGACCGACGCCGACCGCAAAGCGCGCGTTCCAGTGGATCGGGTTGAAGTCGCCTGACGCGCCCGCGTACCGCACCAGATCGGCGCGGGTGATCGGGAAGCTGCGGTTGGGCAACTGCTCGCCTACCTCGACGAGGTCGTACGTCACCAGGGTCATTGCGGCACCCCTGTCTCAGGAACCGGGGTCGGCTCAGGAACCGGGGTCGGCTCAGGTGCCGGGTCAGGCGCCCGCGAGACAAGCGTCGAGTAGGCGCTGCAGACCGCCTCGCCGTCGGTCGTGACGATGTCGCCGCGAGTGGTGATGATGTCGCTGCCCGCCATCGAGCGGATCTTCTCGACCGTGACGACCACCGACAGCTCGTCGCCAGCGACGATCGGGCGGGTATAGCTGAACCGCTGCTCGCCGTGGACGACCCGCGAATAGTCAAGGCCCAGCGCCGGGTCCTTCACGACCTGGTGTGATGCGCCCAGCGACAGGACGATCGCGAAGGTCGGCGGTGCTATGAGGTCGCGGTGGCCGAGTGCGCGAGCCGCCTCGACGTCGGTGTAGGCAGGGTTGGCGTCACCGATCGCAGCGGCGAACTCGCGGATCTTCTCGCGGCCTACCTGGTACGGCGGGGTCGGTGGATAGCTGCGGCCGACGAACGACGGGTCCAACGCCATCGGCGAATCTCGCCCTACAACTAGCGGGTCTCGCGGTGCACCGTGTGCAGGTTGCAGTGCGGGCAGTGCTTCTTCATTTCGAGCCGGTCGGGGTCGTTGCGCCGGTTCTTCTTGGTGATGTAGTTGCGGTTCTTGCACTCCTGGCAGGCCAGAGTGATCTTGGGGCGGACGTCGCTCTTGGTGGCCACGGGTAGTGCCTTTCTCAGAAGGTGCGTTCGTCGATCGATCGACCATTCAGGATAACTGACCGAGCGTCTCGCCGGGAAATGCGTAGCGGAGACGGGATTTGAACCCGTGACACAGCGATTATGAGCCGCTTGCTCTGCCAGGCTGAGCTACTCCGCCATCACCGGGCCCTCATCGGTAGAGCCCCCTTACGGAATCGAACCGTAGACCTTCTCCTTACCATGGAGACGCTCTGCCGACTGAGCTAAGGGGGCAGCTGGGAAGCCAGCTGTGATCGAGCGGTGAAGCGTGGTGACGCGAGGCGCAACTCTACAGGACCGACTTCGCATCCCTGGTGGTCGTCCGAACCGGACAATTCGGCGCGGACGACGACCACTCGGGATGCGAAGACACGCAGGGTGTGGCAGGTGATGGGTTCGAACCATCGTAGGCTGAGCCGGCGGTTTTACAGACCGCTCCCTTTGGCCACTCGGGCAACCTGCCGTGACGTTGTTTGCTATACCGTCCGGCAGGACGGCGGATCACAGGATAGCCCAGG
>DATCDK010000151.1:0-6646 GCA_036510735.1 Acidothermaceae bacterium
GCCGGAAAGACGTCGTGCATGGCGACCATCAGCCGGTCTCGCGTCACCTTGGCAATCACCGACGCCGCCGCGATGCAGGCGGCGACACGATCGCCCTTCCACACGCCCAGCCCGCGGGCTCCGAAGCCGGCGACGGCGAAACCGTCTGTCAGGACATAAGCAGGGCGGACGCCGAGGGCGGCCACCGCGCGCCGCATCCCCTCGATGTTCGCCTTGTGCAGTCCGATGCGATCGACGTCAGGCGCGGGAATCACCACCGCAGTCCAGGCCAGCGCTCTCGCGACGACCTGCGCGTACACGCGTTCACGCGCGGCAGGGGTGAGCAGTTTGGAGTCGGCGAGACCTGGCACCTGGCCGCGGCGCTCGTTCGAGAGGATCACCGCGCCCACGACGAGCGGGCCGGCACATGCCCCACGACCCGCCTCGTCAGCGCCCGCGACCGGCACGAGTCCAGCTTTGGCGAGGCTGCGCTCGAAGGCGTACAGGTTCCCCATCGCAGGAACCTTACGTCGTGTCGGAGGCCAAACCGCTATCTGGGCACGGTGTCTGGGGGCATGGCGGCTCGCCTCGGCGCTGTCGGCGTCGCCGCCGCAGCCGGATCGCGCCGAGCGGCAGGACCGCCGCCAGGCCGATCGCGGATGGCAGGGCGGACGTCGTCAGGTTCGACACTGCCGACGCGTTGGTACTCGACAGCGCGCCGTAGGACGCCGGGATCTCAAGGCGATGGAGCCGCGAGAACGGCCACACGATCACGAACGCCCGACCGATCACCTTGTTGATCGGGATGGTCCCGCCCCCAGGCAATCCGGTGTGCGAACGGGAATCCGCGGAGTCGTTGCGGTGGTCGCCTTCGACCCACAGCCGGCCCGGCGGAACCACGATGTTGAAAGGCAATGTGCGGTTGTCGCTACCCGGGTACAGGTAGTGCTCCTGGAGCGCGACGCCGTTGACGGTGATCTGGCCCTGCGTGTTACAGCAGACGACATGGTCGCCCGGAACTCCGACGACCCGCTTGATGAAGTCCTGCTCGCCGGACGGCGCGAAGCCGAGGTAGCTGCCGACCTTGCTGAACTCGCGCAGGACCGGATTGCTGGGCTGCGTGATGCTGCCTTCCGGCGTCCATGAGTCGACGCCGCTGAACACGACGACCTGCCCTCGCTGGACGTGCCCGACCTTGTAGGACAACCGGTTGACGATGACCCGGTCGCCCTTGAGCAGGGTGTTCTCCATCGACCCCGAGGGAATGAAGAACGCCTGAAACAAGAAGCTGTGGACGCCGACGGCGATGGCGGCCGCGATCACGAGCAGGACAACGGCCTCGACCCAAAACGGTCGAGTTGGTTTCGCGCCCTTCGCAGGCTTGACGCTCTCCGCGGCCAGTGTCTCCGCGGCGAGTGTCTCCGGGGCCAGCGTCTCCGGAGCGCCGGGATCGGTCGCGCCGGTCAGTCCAACCGCGCCCGTCGACCCGGCCGCGCCAAGAGTGTCGTCCACACCCGAAATGTCGGCCGCTGCAACGCTGCCCTTAACTGCCAGGGCAGCATGCGGCTGCTTTTGTAGCACGGCAGCCTGCGGCTGCTTTTGTCGTTTGGGCGGCTTCGGGGCCTTCGGCGGCTTGGGTGTCTTGCCCGGCTTCGGCTTGCGGTGCGCGCCGGGTGGCCTTGGCTCGGTGCGCCGCTCGACGGTGAGGTCGACATCGGAGCCCTGCGCCGGTACCACTGTTGAAGGGGCAACCGACTGGTCAGGGGCGGTGAGGTCGATTCCGACCGGCTCGTCGACCACAGGATCTGGACGGCTGAAGGTGAAGTCGCCGGCGTCGCGAGACGTCAGCGCGCCGGGGTGGTGTCGCGCTTCTCGCGGATCTTGGCCTTCTTGCCCCGAAGCTCGCGCAGGTAGTACAGCTTCGCCCGACGAACGTCGCCGCGAGTGACAACCTCGATCTTGTCGAGCACCGGCGTGTGCACCGGGAAGGTGCGCTCGACCCCAACACCGAAGCTGACCTTGCGGACCGTGAACGTCTCACGCACGCCGTTGCCCTGACGGCGGATCACGACGCCCTGGAAGACCTGGACACGCGACCGGGTGCCCTCAACGACCCGGACGTGCACCTTCAGGGTGTCGCCGGGCCGGAAATCAGGGACGTCCGAGCGCAACGAGGCGGCGTCGAGTGAGTCCAAGGTGTGCATGGCGGTGTCGTCCTGCCTGATGGGGGCCGGTCAGTGGTGTGCGTGCCCGGCCGGGGCGAAGTGATCGAGGGACAGAGTGATCAAGGAGACAGAGTGATCAAGACGAGCCGGCCGCGGGCAACCGCCCTAGTCTGCCACAGGTCCTCGATGCGACCGAATCGTCTCCTCGATCACCGCCGCGTCCCGGTCGGAGACCATGTCGGGTGCGAGAGCGGCGAGCAGGTCGGGTCGCCGCTCCGCCGTCCGCTGCAGCGCCTGGTCACGGCGCCAGCGGGCGATCTCGGCGTGGTTGCCCGAGGTGAGGACGGCCGGCACGTCGAGGCCGCGCCAGCTGGGTGGCTTCGTGTAGGCCGGACCTTCGAGCAAGCCAGCCACGTGCGACTCGTCGACCAGCGACTCGGCATTGCCAACGACCCCAGGCAACAACCGAACGACAGCCTCGAGGACGACGAGGGCAGCCGCCTCTCCCCCGCCCAAGACGTAGTCGCCAATCGAAAGCTCGTCGACCCGCATCCGTTGCCGCGCATCGTCGACGACGCGGTAGTCGATGCCCTCATAGCGGCCACAGGCGAAGGCCAACCACGGTTCCTGCGCGTACGCCTCCGCCCGGGCCTGTGTGAACGGCACCCCGGCCGGCGTGGGCACGATCAACAACGGCAGCACATCGGCGTCCGCCGTGATGGCGTCTAAGCACGAACCCCCTACGCCGGTGCCTCGGCCTACGACTGCGTCGAGAGCCTCGCCCCAAGGCTCAGGGCGCATGACCATGCCGGGGCCGCCGCCATAAGGCGTGTCGTCGACGCTGCGATGGACGCCGCCCGCGAAGGCTCGAAGATCATGCAATCGGACGTCGAGCAGCCCGCGCTCTCGTGCCTTGCCAACGAGCGAGAGCGTGAGCGGCGAGAGGTAATCGGGGAAGATCGTGACGATGTCGACGCGCATCGCGTCAGTCCGCGTCGATGGCGTCGGGATCGAGCAGGCCAGGGAGTGGCTCGACAATCAGCGTGCCTGCGTCGAGGTCGACGACCGGGACGAGTTCGGCAACGAATGGGACGAGAACCTCGACCCCGTCGACGCGCTCGATTGCTAGGACGTCTTGGGCGGGCAGATGAAGAACTTCGGTCACCGTCCCGACCTCGACGCCTGCCGGCGTCAGTGCGCGCAACCCCACGAGGTGATGGTCGTAGTACTCGTCCGGCTCAGTTGCTCGGTCGGTCTCATCGACGTCGATCACCAGCACCGTGCCGCGCAGTGCTTCTGCAGCCGTGCGGTCATCGGTGCCCGCGAACCGCACGAGCAGGCGCCCCGAATGCCAACGGGAACCGGCAATCGTCAGCGGCCCGAGCTCCGGTGGATCGGTGGCGATGACGTTGCCAACCGCAAAGCGCCCGTCGGGGTCGTCGGTGCGAACCTCGACGCCGACCTGCCCCTGGATCCCGTGCGCCCGGCCGATGCGTCCGATGACGAGTTGCATGGTGATCGCAGCCAGCGATCTCAGCCGGAGTTCACGGTCGGACGACCGGTGCTCAGCGGCCGCCGTCGACGTCGACGAGGTCGACGCGGACCGACGTGCCGCCGAGCGCGGACATCACGGTGCGCAGCGCCCTGGCGGTACGACCCATCCGGCCGATGACCTTGCCGAGATCCTCAGGGTGAACACGCACCTCAAGCACCTTGCCGCGGCGTTGTTCGCGGGCGCGCACCTCGACGTCGTCGGGGTGTTGAACGATCCCCTTGACCAGGTGTTCGAGCGCCTCTTCGAGAACCTCGGTGTCAGCGGTCGGCACGGTCAGCTCTCGTCGGCGTCGGCGGCGGGTGTTTCGGTGTCAGCAGCCTCTGCGTTGGGTGCCTCGGGTGCCTCGGGTGCCTCGGCGTCGGCGACTTCCTCTGCAAGAGACGCCGCGGCGCGCGGAGACTCCTCGCCGCCGCTCTCGACGACCGTGATGGCCTCGATGCCGCCGTCGGCTTCCTCGGCCTCGACCGCAACTGCGGCCGCATCCGAAGACTCAGGCGAACTCTGGTCGGGGGTCTTCTTGGCCGGTGCCCTGCGCGACTTCGGGGTCGTGGCGTCAGCGGTCGGCTCGGTGCCGGCGCCTTCCTTGGCGGCCACCTCGAAGGCGATTCTCTTGTCCGCCTTGGGCTTCGCGACAAACATCGGCGGCGGCGCGGGCAGGCCCTTGAACTTCTGCCAGTCGCCACTCACCTTGAGGATCGCGGTCACCGCCTCGGTCGGCTGCGCGCCGACGCTGAGCCAATAGGCAGCGCGATCGGCCTTCACCTCGATGAAGGACGGGTCCTCCTTGGGGTGGTACTTGCCGATCTCCTCGATCGACTGGCCGTCGCGCTTGGTGCGCGAGTCGGCGACGACGATCCGGTAGTAAGGCGCGCGCATCTTGCCCAGGCGCATGAGCTTGATCTTGACTGCCACGGGACTCGGGTACTCCAGCTCTGCTGTGACTGAGGTGAGCCGTCGGTCGACGTGGTGGGGACCCGGTCGCGACGTCTCGGGACACGATCGGCGAAGGGTAGAGGGCCCGCGCCGTTCGGTGTTCGACCCGCCATTCTGCCAGACCAACCGCCAGGGACGCACATCGGCGAGCTTCCGGCGTCCCGCCCCACCTCCTCGACGGGGCTGGTGGGCAACCGTCGCACGCGAGACCGTGTCCTTAGGTGTATGACCGCAGTGCGGATAGGAGCGAGCCGGTGAATCGCGCCGACGAGGACGACTTCAGGTCCTTTGTCGCCGCGCGGTCGCCCTCCTTGCTCTGGTTCGCCCACCTGCTCACGGGCGATCGCCACGCGGCCGAGGACATCGTCCAGACCGCGCTCGCCAAAACGGCAGCGGGCTGGTCGCGGGTACGGCGCAAGGAGAACCCCGAGGGGTACGTCCGCCGGGCCATCGTGAACACCCACCTGAACGCGATGCGGCGCCGGCCGTGGCGAGAACAACCGCGCGAGCACATCCCTGAGGACGTCGACTCGCGCCGTCGTGAGCACGAACTCGACGACCGCGACGCCATGTGGCACGCGCTCGCCGGATTGCCGCCACGGCAGCGCGCGGTGTTGGTGCTGCGCTACTACGAGGACCTTTCCGAATCCGACATCGCCGACGTTCTCGGCTGCAGTCGGGGCACCGTCAAAAGCCAGGCCGCCAAAGGGCTCCTACATCTGAGGCGGATCGTGCAGAAGGAGGACGCGTCAACATGACGGACGTCGAGCAGTTGCTGCGAGAGACGTTGGCTGATCCACGTCACCGGCTTGACCCTGGCCCTGGGATGTACGACACCGTTCGTGAGCGTGCGCATCAACGACGGCGGCGCGTGGTCCAGGTCAGCAGCGCCTTCACGGCGGTCGTCCTCATCGCCGGTGTTGCCACCACAGTCGGCGTCAACTCAGGGCATCGGCGTGCGGACCAGGTCGCAGCGCCGTCGATCACGCCGTCGCCACAAACGGGCCAGGCGACGTCGGTCGATCTGGGTAAGGGCAGCACGAGCGCGATGGCCGTGACGTCATCGGCGGTCTACGTTGCGCGCCAGCAACCCAATGAACTCCTGCAGGTGTCGACGACCAATCTTTCGGTGACCAAACGGGTGGCGACGCCGGACGCAGTTGACGACATAGCCGTTGACGCGGCGGCAGGTCGGGTATGGACCTGGTCGACCACGCAAGCGACCGTCGCCGACTCGGGTCAGTCGACAGGCACCGATTCGACGAGCATCCACTCATACGCAACCTCAAGCTTCGCCATTGGCGGTGCCGTGAAGATTGCGACCTACACATTCGACGCGGCCGCACTAGACGGGCAACTGTGGCTCGCGACGAACGACGGCCTCTATGTCGTGACGACGGCAGCGAGCGGTCCCGTGGCGACGAAGGTGATAAGCGGAATGGTGTTTTCGGTCGCCGCCGACGTTGTACGACACCGAGTCCTCTACGGCAGTGCGGTCAGCGCACCGGCAGCCGCAAACTCGCTGGGCAGCATCGTGATCCACGAGATCGACGTGTTCACTCACTCGGTGATCGGAGTCGGGACCCCGCTCCCGATCGGCAAGGAGTCGATTGCGATTGTCGGCGACCAGATCTGGGTCGGCGGCTACGGGTCCGGCTCCACTCCTCGCTTGTTCCACCTCGACGGCTCATCGCTGCAACCTCTTCAGATAAACGGTTTGGGCGCGGACCCGCTCGAACTAGGCCCTGGCGCGATTGTGTGGCCGGGCGCATCCGTGGTGTGGGTGCGGTCCGGCGGCAGCGAGGGCCTGGCCTGCGTCGATCCGCAAAGTGGCGCTTTGCTCGAGCAGTGGCCCGCCGTCCAAGGTCCGGTAGCTTCCGTGCGGGGGGACGCCTTCGCGGCTAGCGACGGCTCACTCGACCAGCTGAGTCTGTCGGGCGATTGCACCGGCTAAAGCGAGGGCATCACGGCGAGACGGGGACGACCGGGGCGACTGTCGCTGCGACCCGATCGG
>DATCDK010000152.1:0-3151 GCA_036510735.1 Acidothermaceae bacterium
GCCACTGCAGAGAATGCGTGGTCAGCCGCTTGACGTGCGTAGCCCGACGCAGTCCAGCTCCCAAAACACGTCGGTGTATACGAAACCGCCGGTCATCCATGGTTCGCAGTCGGGCAATACCGCGACCTGAAACGCTTCCTCTGGGATTCGCAGCGACGGCCTGGTGAAGCCACGGCGATGCGCTGCCTCGAATCCGAAACGCGAGTAGTAGGCGGGTGATCCCTCCAAGAACACCATCGGCCACCGGGCCTGCTGTGCCGCTTGTAACCCTTCGTGCACGAGTCGTCCGCCGATCCCGCGGCCTTGATACCGGGGTACGACGGATAGCGGACTTAGCGACAAGACCTCCACAAGCCTGTCGGGCGCATCAACCCAACATCTGCTGAGCTGGACATGCCCAACGATCTCCCCGTGGAGTTCGGCGACCAATGACACGCTGGCCGGACCTTCGTGTCTTGCTTGCAACTGCGCCACGAGTTCAGCAACGACCGGACGCCCGAACGCCTCGCCAACAACCGCCGTGACTGCTGGTAACTCATCGCTGCACTGCGGCCGGATATTAGGGTCGGCGACTGTCTCTTCGTCGATGGCCATGCCTCCACGGTAGGAGCGACGTGCTCGACTGTCATCCGAGATTGCAGAGCATGCGCATCTCTTGTACGCCGTTGCCGGACTATCGTCGGGGTGTGTCACACGGGGTCGTCAAGTTCTGGAACGCCGAGAAGGGCTGGGGTGCGATCAGCTCCGACGAGCTGCCACCCGGCCGCGACGCATGGGCGCATTACTCCCACATCATGGACATGCCCGGGTACCGCGCTCTCGAGGCGGGGCAGGCGGTCGAGTTCAGCTTCGAAGCTGCGAAGCAGGACAGTTTCGACTTCCGCGTGATCGAAGTTCGACTGACCGAACGCGAATGATTGGCATTGATGACCGCGGCGACGGCTACGGTCTCAGCCGCGGTCTCAGCTGGCTTGTCGGCGTTGGGCGAGGACGCTGATCGCGTACGGGCGGTTGAGTCGTTGTCCGTCCCACTGGGGGGTGGCGGCGTCGGCGGCGAGATGCGCGTGTTCGTCTTCAAGAGGCCCGCTGTCTGGAGTGGGCGAGGTTCGAGGTGGTGCGCTGAGGTTGCGGCCGTCGGCGCTGACGAACCGGAACTTCCCGGCGCCGGCGGGCAGGATCTCGAACGCTCCGGCGTGATGGGCGACGTGGTGACGTTCACACAAGGCAGGCCGTCGCACGAATCGTGTGTCGCCGGGCGTGTTTGGGGGTTCTGTTTGAAGGGGTAGTCGCCCGGGTTTAGCCGAGCCCTCGCTGCAGCTTGAGCATGTTGTGCGCGGTGCAGATGAGACGCCATTCGCTGTTGACCGCTGGAAGGCTGCGGAGGCTGAATCGCCGGTAGCCGAGGTTGGCTTTGATGTTGCCGAACACGGGTTCGATCGTTGATCCGCGTTTCTTGTACCGCTCGGCGTTGGGTTCCTCGGCCAGCTTGGCGTCCATCACGGCTCGTGCGATTGTCGGGTCGATGGCTTCGCCTCGCACGTGGGCGAGCATGGTATTTACGCGGCTGTTGGAGACCGTGAGCTGGTCTGCGGCTGCGCGTTTGGAGATCTCACCTCGGGCCAGTTGTTCGATCACCGGCAGCCACTCCGCGGGTCCGGGTTCGGCGGAGCGAGTGATCCGTTGCCCTTCTTGCCCGAAGTACCGCTTGGTCATGTCTCGCACCCACGTGTAGGAGACGCCGAGGATCTCCCCTGCTTTGCGTTGGGACAGTTCCCCGCGGTTGACCTTCGCCAACACGGCGAGCTTGTCGTCGTCGGGCTTGTCGGCCTTACGCCACGGGCTTTTCCGCGTCGCGATCAATACCTCAGCGCCGACATCGGTCGTGCTGTTGACGGCACTCCAGTAACCGGCGTCAGCTAGCAGCACACCCACCCCGCTGTCATAGCCGGCGTCGAGGAGGTTCTCAGTCACCGCGTTGGCCATCGGCACGAACTGGGCCTGATCATTGGTCGTCGCCGTGACCTCGGCCGCGACCACGATCTGCTCCACCGTCGCGGCAGCTTGCGCGTTATAGCCCTGCAGCACACCCTTCGAAGCCTGCGCGATGACCCGCGAGTGCGGATCGGTGATGTTCGCGCGCCGCACTTGAGCCCGCCGCGCGGCGTCGGCTTTCGGCTTCGGTCCAGTCAGCTTGCGACCAAGAGCTGCTTCCTTCTCCGCCCGTTCAGCTACCCGTGACTCAAAGTCGCGGCTGGTTTGCCGATCCAGCTCACCCAACGCTGCGCGGATCCGCTCCCGACGGTCACGCCCACCCGCCCATTCAGCAGGAAGCTCATCGCCGCGACGATCCCCGAACAACTCGTCCTCAGCGACATCGATCTGCTCAGCCTCATCGAGAATTTCGGCCGCCAGCTTCTCGAGGTCCTCACGGTTGCGATTCGCGAAGAACGACGCGTTGGCCGCGATCTTCGTGCCGTCGATCGCCACCACACCGGCATCGACCAAACCAGCCCTGACACACAAAGCCAAGACCTGCCCGAACAACCCGGCAATCGCGCCTTGGTGCCGGCGCCGGAACCTGGCCAGCGTCGCATGATCGGGCACCTGATTAACCGCCAACACCCGATAGGCAACATCCTCGCTCAGCCGCCGCTCAATGCGTCGCGATGACCGCTCTCCCGTGCAATAGGCGTAGAGCAACACCGACAGCATCATCGCCGGGTCATACACCGCCCCACCACGACCATCCAGGCGATGCGCCGTCAAGAACGGCCGCACATCCAACTCAGCGACCACATCCAAGACGAAGAACGCCAAATGATCCGCAGGAAGCCAATCCCGCACCGAGACCGGCATCAACAGCAGCTGATCCACATCTCCACAGCGCATATTCACGGCCATGCCAAATTCTCGCGCGACGCCCCCTCAACGCGTCGGCGACACGCGATTCGTGCGACAGCCTGTGCTATGCGACCGTCACCACGTCGCCCATCACGCCGGAGCGTTCGAGATCCTGCCCGCCGGCGCCGGCAGGTTCCGGTTCGTCAGCTCCGACGGCCGCAACCTCAGCGCACCCCTCCGAAGCCCAACGAGTCAAGACACCCATCCCCTCGAAGACGAACACGCGCATCTCGCCGCTGACGCCGCCACC
>DATCDK010000153.1:0-9785 GCA_036510735.1 Acidothermaceae bacterium
CGCGCGGGGTCCGCGACTGCGGGCCAGCACGGTGCCGTCGCCGGCCACCAGCGCGACGTCGGTCTTGCTGTTGCCGCCGTCAATAGCGAGGACGGCGGCCTCGGGCCGATCTGTCACCGCAGCGCGTCCGCCCATGGCAGGTACTCATGATTCGCGGCGAGCAACCGGTCGGTCAGTCCGTTGGCGAGGTCGATCTGCCCCACGAGTGGATGCGCAAGGAGTGCCTTGAAGATCCGCTCACGGCCACCGCGGATCGCCGCGTCGACGGCCAGCTCCTCGTACGCGGTGACATGAGCGATGAGACCAGCGAACAGCGGCGCAACCGGTGCGGCGGCCAGCGGCGTTGCGCCGCGGGCATCGACGACGGCGGGCATCTCGATCACCGCATCGTCGGACAGGAAAGGCAAAGTGCCGGCGTTGCGGACGTTCACGACCTGCACGTCGCCGGTGTCGCGCACCAACGACGACATGAGGTTGACCGCCGACTCGGAGTAGTACGCGCCGCCGCGTTGTGCCAGCAGATCAGGCTTCTTTGACAGCGTCGGGTCGGCGTACATCTCGAGCAACTCTTGCTCGACGCCCGCAACAACCTGCGCCCGCGTCGGTGCACCGCGCAGCTCGTCGACCACCGCGTCGTGCTGGTAGTAGTACCGCAAGTAGTACGACGGGACGACGCCAAGCTCGCGTACGACGTCAACAGGCAGCTCGATGTGGCCGGCGATTTCGTCGCCGTGGTCGGCCAGCAATTGCGGCAGCACGTCGACACCGTCGACGATCACGCCGCGCTCCCACGAGAGGTGGTTAAGGCCGACGTGGTCGAGCTGCACCTGCGTGGGGTCGACGCCCAGCAGTTGCGCAAAGTAGCGCTCGAACCCGATCGCGACGTTGCAAAGGCCGACCGCCCGATGCCCGCCGTCGAGCAGCGCGCGCGTGACGATGCCGACCGGGTTGGTGAAGTCGACGATCCATGCGCCGGGCGCCGCGTACTTCCCCGCGCGTTCGGCGATGTCGAGAACGATCGGCACGGTGCGCAGCGCCTTGGCCAGACCACCGGCCCCGGTCGTCTCCTGGCCGATACAGCCGCATTCGAGGGGCCAGCTCTCGTCGCGATGGCGAGCCGCCTGCCCGCCCACCCGCAACTGCAGGACCACCGCGCCGGCGGAGTCGATGCCGGCGTCGAGGTCGGAGGTCCACGAAATCTTGGCGGGGTGGTCGTAGGCGGCCATGATGCGCTGCGAGACGCCGCCGACGAGTTCGAGGCGGCGCGGGTCGGGATCGATGAGGACGAGCTCCTCGAGCGGGAGCTGGTCGCGGAGCCTGGCCATGCCGTCGACGAGTTCGGGCGTGTAGGTCGAACCGCCACCCACGACGGCAAGCTTCATCGGGGTTCTCCTGAGGCAGGCTCGAAGTACTCGAGGGAGACGCGGATTGTAAACTTCCCTGCCTACTACGCTAGTGCGCTCGTTCTGAGGCTGTCAATCAGTTCTTGCTGAAGAACACGTCGACCCGCGGATTCGTGGTTGACCGCACGGTGAGGGTGTAGCCCTGCAACAGCGTCGTCGCGTTCGCGACCGCGATCGAATCGCCGATGCAGGTGATGTTGATCTGGCCGATCTGCGGGCTGGTGGCCGGCGGCACCGGAAGGAAGTTCTTCTTAATTATCGGCGACGAGGAAACCGACGCAGACGTCGTTGCTGGTGGGGACGTCGTGGGGCTGGCCGACGGTGAGCTCGTGGCGGAGTTGGTCGGGGTGACCGACGGTGGAGGCGGCGATTGCGAAGTCGACGGCGTCGGCGTGGGTGTCGGGGTCGGAGTAGGCGTCGGGGTGGAACTTGGCGTCACAGCTCCGCCGACGGCCAGCCCGTCGCGGCACACGTAGATGTATTCGACTGCACCTGGCGGCGGGATCACGATCACTGGCTTTGGCGATGCGGGCGGCGCTGAGGTGCTCGGGGTTGTCGGCGGCGTGGTCGTGGGGGAAACGCTACTTTTCGCCGGAGGCGTGTGAGAAGGCGTCGGAGTTGGGGGAGTCGGCCGAACCGTCGGTACGCCGATGGCGGACGCAACAACACTTGGGACCGGCGTGAGTGACGCGGAGTTCGCCGATGCAGCCGATGCGGACTGCTCGGCAACCTTTTGCTTGATGACGCCTTGCGGGGTGATCAGCCCTTGGCTGCCACTGACTTCCCGGCCAACCCGCTCGACGGCGGTCAGGGTGACGGCGGTGATCAGTACGCAGGAGAGCAGCCAGCCGAGCGCCAGGGTAAGCGGGCGGCCGGGCAGCCGCCGACTGATAGCAGCGGGCGCATGGAACAGGGCGGATGCCAGCCCTCGCCACCACCGCCACCACCGGCCACGTGGGCCAGTGGCCTGCTCAGGGGGGCTGTTGCGCTCGGACACGTGTCCATTCTCGGTCGATCTGGGTCGATCCGGAGTTAAAGCCCTCTCAAGGTGGCGGCCGAATCTTGGCCAAGCAGATGCGGTTTCGGGGCCCGCATTGAGTACGGTCAGTCACGTGCCCCGTCTGCTGCTGATCGAGGACGACGCTGCGATCCGGACCTCGCTGACCCGCTCGCTCTCTGAGCGCGGCCACGCGGTGGCCTCCGCGCCGACGGCGATGGCCGGCCTCCAGGCGGTCGTCGACACCGCGCCTGACCTGGTCGTCTTGGATCTAGGGCTGCCGGATCTCGACGGCGGCAAGCTCATCCAGATGGTGCGCGCGGTCAGCAAGGTGCCGATCATCGTGGCCACTGCCCGTGACGACCAGGCTGAGATGGTTCGGATTCTCGACTGGGGCGCCGACGATTACGTCGTCAAGCCGTTCGCCTCTGACCACCTCGAGGCCCGCATCAGGGCAGTCCTGCGCCGGATGGCCAGTGGCGACGCCGCCCAAGCAGTGGTGGTCGGCGGTCTGCGCATCGACCAGCGCACCCGGGAAGCCAGTCTCGACGGCGAAAAGCTCGAACTCACCCGCAAGGAGTTCGACCTGCTGCTGTATCTCGCCGAGCACGAAGGTGAGGTCGTGAGCAAGCGAGTGCTGCTGGCCGAGGTGTGGCAGCAGGCCTACGGCGGCGCAGACAAGACCGTCGACGTCCATCTGTCGTGGTTGCGCCGCAAACTCGGGGAGTCGGCGGCCGCGCCGCGCTACCTGCTGAGCGTGCGCGGTGTCGGCGTGAAACTCGTCGGCCCGTCCGAACCTGACAGTTAGCCCGACTCTGCATGCGCAGAAGGCTACTGATCCTTGCGGCGGCGACCACGACGCTTGTCATCGTGGCATTTCTCGTTCCGCTGTCGGTGCTCGTGCGCAACCTCGCGCACCAGCGTGCGTTGAACGACGGATTGAAAGAATCGCAGCGCGTCGTCAACGCCGTGCAAACCATCGAGCGGACGCCAGCGGCGATCGGTGAGGCGGTAAAAGGCTCGCCGGCCGGGATTGTGGTCTCGGTTCGGCTTGGAAACGGGCAGTGGGTCGGTGGGTTGCCGCCCGATCCGGATTCGCCGGCGCGCCAGTTCGCCGTGGGACCTAATGGCACTGAATTGCGCGAGGTCCAGGTGCGTTACAAGGGCGGTCTCGAGATCTGGCATCCCGTCACTGATGCGCCCGGAAAACCCATTGTCATCCGCACGTTCGTCTCGGCTTCGCTGTTCAACAAGGGAGTCTTTTCGGCGATCGTGATCCTGGTGCTCGTGGGGATCGCGATCCTGGCGGTCGCGATGATCATCGCTGACCAGTTGGCGCGATGGACAGTGCGGCCGGTTGCCGCGCTCGCGTCGACGGCCAACCGGTTGTCGTCGGGGCAGATGCTTGCCCGCGCCCCCGTCACCGGCCCGCGCGAAGTCGTCGAGGTCGGTATTGCGATGAACCGGTTGGCAAAACGGATCAACGAGCTGCTGGACGACGAGCGCGAGCAGGTTGCGGATCTGTCCCATCGGCTGCGTACGCCGGTGGCTGCCGTGAAGCTGGCCGTCGAGGCGTTGCCGGAGTCACCCGAAGCGACGCGGCTCACCGAACATGTCGACGCGCTCGAGCGAACTGTCGGTTCGGTCATCCGTGAAGCTCGGCGGGGCGTGCGCGAGCAACCGGCGCCTGCGTGCGATGTCGTCAGCGTGGTGAAAGAGCGCGTCGCGTTCTGGGCGGTGCTTGCCGAGGATCAGGGACGCCGGGTTGAGTTGCGATTGCCGACAGTGTCGCGGTTCGTTCGGGTATCCGCCGACGATCTCGCGGCCGCCATCGATGCCTTGCTGGAGAACGTATTCGCGCACACCGCCGAGGGCACGGCGATGGCGGTGGCGGTCGAACTCGACCGGGTCGATGCGTGGATCACTGTCTCCGACGAAGGTCCGGGCATCGGACCCGACTCCGTCGACCGGGGCCGCAGTGCCGGCGGCTCGACCGGCCTCGGTCTCGACATCGTGCGGCGCACGGCGCAAGGATCGGGCGGCAGCTTCGGCGTCGGCGCTTCGCCCACCGGTGGCGCGGCAATGATGATGCGGCTGGGGCCAGCCGACTAGGGGCGGCTAGCCCAGGACCAGGCCGGTGTGCGCGGCAAGGAACGCGAGGGTGTCGACGGAGAGGTCGACGCTGCGACTCACTGCTCGTGCGCCGTGCCCGACGTCGCTCTCGCGACGAAAGATGATGGGCCTGCTCGCCGACGTGGCGAACTGCAGAGCCGCGCACATCTTGCGCGCATGTAGCGGATCGACGCGGGTGTCGGAATCGAAGACGGTGAAAAGTACTGCCGGGTACTCGGTGCCTTCGACGACGTGGTGGTAGGGCGAGTACGCGAATAACCAGCCAAGTTCGACGGGGTCGTCGGCACTGCCGTACTCCTCGCTCCACAACTGACCGAAGCCGAACTTCTCGTAGCGCACCATGTCGAGCAGCGGCGCCGAACACGCGACGGCGGCGTACTTGTCGGGTGCCTGCGTTAGTGCAGCACCAACCAGTAGCCCACCGTTGCTACCGCCGGAGATACCGAGCTGTGCCGGCGTGGTCCACCCGTTGTTGCTCAACCAGTCGGCTGCGGCGTGAAAGTCGTCGAAGACGTTCTGCTTGTTGCCCCGCATGCCGGCGCGGTGCCAGCTCTCGCCTTCCTCGCCGCCGCCGCGCAGGTTCGCCACCGCGTAGATGCCGCCAGCCTCGACCCACGCCAGCATGGTGGCCGAGTAGCCGGGCGTCATCGACGCGCCGAAACCCCCGTAGCCGCCGAGAATCGTCGGCCGAGGGTGATCGGGATCCGCCGCCGTCGACACCACGATCATGCGAACGGGTGTGCCGTCGCGGGAGGTGTAGGTCACGAGTCGCGCGTGCACGGTCGGCACCTCGACGGTGCCGGGAGCGCTTGCCCAGGCGACGGTCTGGCCGGTGCGCGCGTCGTAGCGGAAGACACTCGACGGCGTCGTGTGGTCCGTGTACCCGAACCAGCAGTCGGGGCCGCCGTCCGGACGCTCCGACAAGCCACCGATCGAGCCGAGACCTGGCAGCGGCACCTCACCGATGCGCTCGCCGGTCGCCAGGTCGTGCAGCGTGAGTTCACTGACCGCATGCCTTGTCCACGACGCGAGCAGGACCGGGCGCGCCAGCTCATCGCCGTCCAGGATCGAGAAATCTTCGAGCACGGCCTCGGGATCCTCGGGCAACAGATCGCGCCACGTCTCCGGACCGGGATCATCCGGCATCGTCACCACGAGACGACCTCGCGGCGCGTCACGGTCGGTGTAGATGTAGGCACGGCCGTCGCGGCCGATGTGCACCGAGGTCTGCGCGTCGACGCCGACCTGCAGTTCTTTCAGCTCTGGCGATGCAGGGTCGGACGTCGTGAGGTCGGCGATCCACAGATCGTTGCGCGGGGCAGTACCGGGCGACGCGCTCACGACCAGCCAGCGCCCGTCGCGGCTCACCGATGCGGAGAAGAACGTCGTCTTGTCGAAGTCGGCGCCGAACACGCACACGTCGGTGTCGGGGTCAGTTCCGAGCCGGTGCAGCCACACCCGCCGGTGAAACTGCTCCTCACCTGCAGGGACCTCCGAAGGCGGCAAGCGGCGCACGTAGTAGTAGGCCTGCGCTCCGGGCAGCCAGCCGACGGGGGAGTAGCGGCACCGATCGATCGGGCCGTCGATGATCGCGCCGGTTTCGACGTCGATCACCCGCAGGATCGACTCCTCGTCGCCGCCTTCGGAGATTTGGTAGGCGAGGAGTTCGCCTTCCTTCGATGGCTGCCACGCGTCGAGGGTCGTGGTGCCGGACGGGTCGAGTTGCATCGGGTCGAGCAGGGTGCGCTCGGTGCCGTCGGGATCGACCGTGACGAGGACGGCATGCTCCTGGTCGGCGGTGCGGCGCATGAAGAACTGGCGCTCCCCGCGCCAGGCGGGGGCGGTCACCACCCCGGCTGCCATCAGCGACGTGAGCCTGGTGCGCAGCTCGGTACGGCCGGCCAGCGCTGACAGGTGCTCGTTCGCGAGCGCGTCTTCTGCCTCGAGCCAGCTGGTTGACTCCGACGTGGCCGGGTCCTCGAGCGACCGGTACGGGTCCGGGACGTCGTACGTCGGCGCCGCGACAGGAAGTTTCTCCACCAGGTCGAGGCGACGCGCCGCGGGATACGTCGGCTTCGTCATGAAGCGACCCTAACCAACGGGCGCGGCCAAGATTCGATCTCGCCCACGCCGCGCGGCATGAATAGCTGGCGCCGGGACGGTCCGACCGGCGAGACTGTCACGTGAGCGGTACTTGTCGAGCAGAGCTGGCAGTGCTTGCCGGGCAGAGCTAAAGGACAGGCGGCGGAGGAGGGCGGCGTGGCTTACGCGCTGGTTCTCAACGCGACGTACGAACCGATCGGCGTCGTGCCCGACCGTCGTGCCCTGCTGCTGGTGCTCGCTGCCAAGGCCATCTCGCTCGAGGCCGGCGACGTTGTCGTGCACAGCGCGGCCGCGGCGGTCTCGGTGCCGGCCGTGGTCAAGCTCACCAGGTTCGTGAAAATCCCCTACCGCAACGTGGTTCCCCTGACCCGTCGCGGGGTGTTCTTGCGCGACGGCGGGCGATGCGCGTACTGCGAAGCGCCGGCGACCAGCCTTGATCACGTCGTGCCGCGCAGCCGTGGCGGAACGCACACCTGGGACAACGTCGTGTCGTGCTGTCGACGGTGCAACCACGTCAAGGCCGACCGCACGGTGACCGAGCTCGGCTGGCGGCTTCGCCGCGCGCCGCGCGCGCCCAGCGGGATCGCGTGGCGGATCCTCGGCACCGGGCGCAGCGATCCGAAGTGGATCCCCTACCTCGACGGCGACGGCTTCGGGTGGGCGGTCGACCAGTCGGCGAGCGCGTGAGTCCGACCAGCGACAGCACCGGTACCGGCCCTGGTGTGATCGCCCCGGACGGCTGCGCTGTGGATTTCTACGCCATGATGCCCGCGCGCGACGAGCCGGCGATCATCGACGGTGCGGGGCCGCCCAACGCCTCGATCCTTGAGCTGGGGTGTGGCGCCGGTCGGGTAACGCACCCGTTGATTGCGCTCGGCCACAGCGTCGTCGCTGTCGACGAGTCGCCCGAGATGCTCGCCCACGTTCGTGGCGCCCGCACGGTGGTGTCGCGCATCGAAGACCTCGACCTCGCGATGCGTTTCGACGTGGTCGTGTTGTCGTCTCACCTGGTCAACGTGCCGGACGACGACCAGCGTCAGGCCTTCCTGGCAACCTGCGCACGTCACGTTCTCGAGATGGGTTGTGTCGTGGTCCAACGGCATCCCGTCAGCTGGTTCGACACGTTGGAGCCGTCGAGGCGTTCCAGGTCGGCCGGCGACGGCGGCGACGCCGTGACGTTCATCCTCGACGGCATCTCACACCCGGCGCCGGATCTGGTCGCGGCGACCGTGGAGTACCTCGTCGGCGATCGGCGATGGACGCAGACGTTCGTCGCGCGCCGGCTCGACGACGAACGGCTACGTGCGGCGCTGGCTACAGCGGGTCTCCGTCTCGACGACGGATATCTGACCGACGACGGAGGCTGGGTGCGGGCCCGGCCAGTGGCGTCGATGGGTGCGGGCGGCAGCTGACGGTAGCTCACCAGGGCACGCGTACGCTCCGGGCATGGCCGCGTTGCACGATCTTTCTGCGCTCGAACAGGCTGCTGCTGTGCGGCATCGCGAGGTGTCGCCGTCCGAGCTCGTCGAGCATTACCTCGACCGCATCGCGACCTGGTCGGACACCGTGGGCGCCTACGTCACGGTGACCGCAGAGCTCGCCCGCGAGCAGGCCAGACAGGCTGAACAGACGCTGCGAGAGGCCGACGCGAACGACCTGCCGCGACTCCTCGGCGTCCCGATTGCGATCAAAGACCTGACGGATGTCGCTGGCATCCGTTGCACGCTTGGCTCTGCCGCTTTCGCCGACCGGGTGGCGACCGTCGACGCCCATGTCGTCACGTTGCTCCGCAGGGCCGGCACGGTGATCCTCGGCAAGTCCAACGCCGCCGAGTTCGGCGCGCCCTGCTACACCGAGCCGGACGTCGCGCCACCTGCGCGCACGCCGTGGGATTTGTCGAGGTCGGCGGGTGGCTCGAGCGGTGGTGCGGGTGCGGCCGTCGCGGCTGGGCTGGCGCCGTTCGCGCAGGGCAACGACGGCGGCGGCTCGGTGAGGATCCCCGCGAGCGTCTGCGGTCTCGTCGGGCTCAAGGTGAGCCGCGGCCGGGTCAGCAACGGCCCGATTTCCGGTGACGTCAGCGGTCTTGCCTGGCACGGCCCCCTGACGCGCACGGTGCGGGACGCGGCCGCTTGGCTCGACGCGACCGCGGTGCCGATGCCGGGCGACCCGCACTGGGCACCGCCGCTGCCCGCTGGCCAGACGTTCCTCGCAGCCGTCGACCGCGGACCACGGCAGCTGCGGATCGCGCGCTACGCCGATCCGGTCATCGTCGACGAGCCCGTCGATCCGAACTGCCTGGCGGCCTACGACGACGCGACGAAGTTGCTGCTCGAGCTTGGCCATCGCGTCGATGACGTGCCCGCGCCGTCCGGGGCAGTCGTTCCTGCTTTCGAAACGGTGTGGTCGGTCTTGTCGACGTTGACTCCGGTTCCGGTTGCAGATGAGGCGAAGCTGCGGCCGCTGACCCGATGGCTGCGAGAGCGGGGCGGCAAGGCGACCGGCCACGAATACGCGCTCGCGATGGCGACGCTGCAGGCCGCAGCGCGCCGGATCCTGGTCGACCTTCTCGAGTACGACGCGGTGCTGACGCCGACGCTGGCGATGCCGCCAGTCGCCGTCGGTGCCTTGCGCGACGACGCCGACCCGGCCCGCGACTTCGACAACCAGAAGCGGTTCACGCCGTTCACGTCGGTCGCCAATCTGACCGGGCAGCCCGCGATCACGTTGCCGCTCGGCGTCACGCCGACGGGGCTGCCGATCGGTGTGATGCTCGCCGGGCGCCCAGCAGGCGAAGCGGCATTGCTCGGGCTCGCGGGTCAGCTGGAAGCTGCCCGGCCCTGGTTCGACCGGCATCCGGAGTGCTGGTGACGTCTCTCGATCCGGTCCTCGCCGACCTCGCGGCAGCCCATGGCGTTGCCGCTTTCTTTCACGACTGGCGTGGCGGTGAACGGCACGTATCGGAGCCGGCTGTCGTGTCGGTGCTCGCGGCGCTCGGCGTCGATGCGAGCACACCCGACGCGGCCCGCGAAGCGCTCGCCCGCGCACGCGACGGCCAGTGGCGCGACATGCTCCCGAGCTACCTGGTCGTGCGCGGCGGTGCAACGGCGCGGGTCGCCGTACACGTGCCGCATGGTGATACGGTGACGGTT
>DATCDK010000154.1:0-2553 GCA_036510735.1 Acidothermaceae bacterium
CCTGGCCGGACACAACCAGACCGCGACGACCGAGCTCGTCTACCGCCACGAGTTGCGTCCCGTTATCACCACCGGTGCCGAGGTGATGGACTGGACCGGATCCTGTCAGACGGAAGGCCGTAGAACACGGCCCACGCGCCACAAGCGTCAGTGAGGTCCCGCCGGGCCGTCTTGGCCCAGGCATGTTCCACGAACCTTCTACCCGGCATGGCGGGATGCTGAGTGGGAACGTAGGGTGTGAAGTAAGCTGTGAAGTAATGGAGGCGTCACTCATGCCCAAGTTCAGTGTCACCCCTGTCGACGAAGTGCGTCTGTACCGCGCACCGTTGGCGAAGGTGGTGATGCAGGTTCAGTACAGCAGGACGCCGCAGTTGGTGACGGACGGCGCTGAAGCGCTGATCGCAGATGCGCTGGCGAGATATCCGGTGCGTCGACGGCAGATCATGGCTGTCCCGAACGTCGTAATCAACGGGCAGCCGCTCCAGTTGCCGACCAGCCCGACGCCGGGTCTCGCCTTCTCTTTTTCGGACCCCAAGAGCACGTGGCAGGTGACGGTCACCGAGACTGCCGCCGCGCTGGAGACGACGGACTACAGCACCCGCGATGACTTTTGCGCGCGAGGCGCTGAGATCTTCGCTGCGATTGCGTCTGCGGCCCTGCCACCTATCGTGGATCGGGTCGGCGTCCGTTACATCGACCGTCTAACGGGCGACGCGCTCGACAAAGTACCCATGTACGTCATGCCGGAGCTCAGAGCTCTCGTCGGGCACATGGACTCGCCGCTCGTCCTGCAGCACAGCATCACAGAGTCGCAGATCGAGATCGACGCCGGAGAGCGGATGCTCGTGCGATCCGGGCTGTTGCCTCCCGGTGGCGCCTTTGATCCTGCGCTGCCTCCAGTGCCCGAGCAGAGCTGGGTCCTGGACATCGACGTGTTCACCATGCTGGCTGGATTCCCGTTCGATCCTGACGAGCTTGCCCAGCGATTGCGGCGCTATTCGGAAACGGTCTATGCCTTCTTCCGGTTCGCCACCACAGAGGCATTTCAAGAAGCGCATCGCGGGGAGCCCGCGCCGATCGCAGGCGAGGTGCCGTGACGGCCACCTACGATATCGCCGTCTCCCGTACCCACGGGGACGAATGCTTCAGCCATGTCGGCACAACGCCGCCCACAGTAATGCGCGGAACGCGCAAGTTCATCACGTGCGCCTTCATGGCTGGCTGCGCGGTTACGAGCACGCTGAGCGCGGTTACGCCGGCTGACGCAGCTGCGTTTAATGCCGTGACGGCGCAGCCGAGCACGCAGTCTGCGATACCGGCGGTGGCGCCTGAGCCGTCGGTCGCCCAGACCGCCGTTCCCGCCATGCTCCAACGGCTTCGCCGCCTATCTAGTCTCAGCTGGGGCGATATCGCCCAAACAGTTGGAGTCTCGCGGCGCACCATCCACAACTGGCTCACCGGCGCCCGCGTGGCGGGCGTTCACCTCACCCGGCTACTCGAGCTGAGCCGGGTGGTCGATACCATTTCGACAGGATCGGCTGAGACCACACGTACTGCCCTGATGCAGCCAAACGCCAACGGACGATCGATCCTCGATGACCTCGCGCTGGCTGCTCGCCCCGCGCGCGGTCGTCCGCTCTCAAGCGTCTCGGTGGGCGATTTGCTGACGCCAGTGGATGAGACGGAAAACTTCAGCCCGCAACGCACGCAACGTCGTAGTTCGCTCCAAGGCGGGTCCTTGCTCAGGGGGCGACCAGGCGAGTCATGACCCAGCTGACGCTTATCGAAAGTGCGCTTCAGCGTGCTGCAGCCGTGTCCAGCCTCCTTCAAGGATAGGTGTTGGGGGTGGCGGACGCATGCGTTGTACTCGCTGAGGCAACGGCCCCTTTGTCCGCAGAGGCAGCAGACATCGCCGCCTCTGCGGGCACTCACAGCGGGCTAATCGTGGTGCCGTACCCCGTCGACGACGTCGTACTACTAACGCAGACCTGCGACATGCAGTTCACAACGGCTGCCGAGCACAGGTGTCTCCTAGCGCCGGTGATGCACGTGTCCGAACAAGTCGCGTATGAGGCATTGCGGGGCCGTCGACCGGGACTCGCGGGGTTGCCCTGGATCGGGCCCACGGTCGTCGCCGACCTGTCCCGCATCACTTCCGTCGAACGTAGCGTGATCGTCGGTGCCATAAGCCAAGGTCATCCCCGCAACCCGCAAGAGCGGTTCCACTTCGCTGAAACAATCAGCCGCTACCTCACGCGGCCTGCACTGCCGGACGCAGTCAATGAGGTCCTGTCACCCTTCGTCAAGCGCATTGCCGAGAAGCACGACCGCGAATCCCCCGAGGGTCGATGCGCTCATAAAGTAGCGGAGCTGCGGATCGAGGCGACACCGGACATCGACCATGAAGAGCCAGCCCTCAACGTACTAGTAATCCTGGACGAGGACGAACTGCCCCGGCTGCCTCAGGGGGCAGATGTCACCGACGATCGCATCGACAGTCTTAAGAAGGCCGGCCGTATGGTGGCGGCTGAGGCGGTGCTGCAGGCAGGTGAC
>DATCDK010000155.1:0-2413 GCA_036510735.1 Acidothermaceae bacterium
AAGGCGGGACGCATGCCAGATGAGAGTCACACGACCAAGGTCGTGGACAGCCGCGATGAGAACGACCCCACCAACCACCTCGACCGAGCCTTGCCAGGCACCGGCCGTACGTCAATACAACAAGTAGCCGCGATGACGCACTTCCGTGGTGCCGGGATGCCCGTACGTGGGGCATGCGTTGGGTCAGCAGGTGAGGTCGGCTAGTGCAATGTGGTGAGCCGCGGTGCCTGTGTCGTCATTCGCTGAGGTGAGCCACCCGAGCTGGTCGCCGATGGCGCGACCCAAGAAGAATCGTAGAGCTTCAGGTGGTTGAGCGATCTAGCCCGTTACCCGTACCTCAGTCAGGTAGCAGACCCCGGCGCCGCACAGGTCGATATGCGCGCCGACGTCCGCGAACCCAATGCCAATCGCCGTGAAGACACCAACCGCTTTGCCCGACACGCCAGTTGTCACCTGCAACACTTGCGGTGCGTCGCTAATTGGTTCGGAAATCTGATGCCCGCCCCAGTCCCCCTGCTCGGCTATCTGCAGCTGCTGACCGACGGACAGCACGATTTCCGGCGGCGCGACGCCCGCAGCCGTGCCCGCCGGGGTGGCCGTGCTCGCCAGTGGTGGGAATCCCCCGCCGCAGTCGTAGATCTCCATGCTATGTCCGGGCCAGGTCGCGAGGAGCTTGGGACTCGGTCCGCACTTGTTGGTGGTACAGCCCGCCAGTATCGGAGCGAACCCCACCAGCAACACGAACGGCATGACATGCGCGAGCCTTCCCGCTTTGCCGCCCGACACAGTTGCCGCGTTGCCCAAGGCGCGCGCCGAAAAGGCAACCGGAGTTTGGAAGTAGAAGCCGTCGGAGAACTTGCCGAAGACACTCCGGGCAAGATGGCCCACGAGCTCAAGTCTTCGCCGCAAGGTCGGCACGCGCCCGGGTCTCACCCCCGAAGTATCGCAGCGAGTCGCGCACCGACATGGCCGATCTGCATGTACGTCTACCGACCGGCGCGACTACCGGATCTGCCGCGACCGACGACTGGACGCGCGTCTGCGTCTAATCGTGCCGAGCGCAGCCGCGCGCCGGTCGAGATCCGGATCGGGCGACGCTCACCGAGGCTCAAACCCTGACGCCAGCACCATCACCGGGAGCACGGCGATGGTCAAACCGTGTTGTACGTCGCCTGCCACGGACAATGCGACGAGGAGGGCAGCAACCACAGATCTCGATGCCAATGTCGGTACCGCGTTTGCGGCGAATGGTCACCCCGCGCTGCCCTCCTGTCGTGCGTCGTGCGTCAGATCGCGCGGCGATCTACCGCCATTTGTGGCCGGCAGCCAGGACACCACGGTCGGCGCCGTCGACGTCGACGAGGTACGTCATGATTTTCTGTTCCACGGCTGAGGCTCCTCTCCGGAAGCGGCTACCACTTCCAGCCGTTGGCGACGACGTGAATGAGGGCTCCAAAAGTCGTCGTGGCGGACCCCAGGACAGAACCAATGAGATGTGACATGTAAATCCTCCCCGGCAGGTCAGGCGCCGGGGCAGTTCCTCGGCAGCCACCCTGATGTAAGAGTGATCGGCAGCAAGTGTTTCTCAACCCATGGCCCACCCGCGGGAACTCTGTGCGCCCGTTTGCTAGGCGCAGTTAGCCGATCGCCGACGGATGGAACGCAGATGCCGACTGAAGCGCGCCATCGCAACAACTGCGGGCGACACTGGCCGCCAAATACACTCTCTTGCCGCGATCCGCACTGTGCGATCACCTGCTACTACCCGGCGGCGGTATGCGGCGTCATGTCACGATGTCGCTCATGGGCGACGACGGTGAGCTGGCGTGGTAGGCCGTGCGCTGCGTCTTCCGAGCGGGCTGGCCACCGGAATTTGCTGGCAAGGCATACGAAGAACGAATCACACTGTGGCGAGCGACGTCGTTCGATAACGCCGTCGAGCGTGCCGAAGCCGTGGCCCGTGCATACGCTGCGGCCATTGTCGACGGTCCCTCAGAATACGTCGGCTTCGCTCAGGCCTATCACCTGTACGACGAGCCGCCCGACGGAGCAGAGGTCTTCTCGCTCTTTCGAGTCAGCGACCTAGAGCCGGAGCCGTACCTGGATCACTTCTTCGACACCGGTGGTGAACGCCAACAGGAGCTTGACGAATCGCCCTGATCCGCCGCGACTCGCATGCCCATCAACCTCAACGAAGCCCGCCCAACAATAAGTACCCGCCGAGCAGGAATCCGATACAGCCCGTGATGGCGACGACGCCACGCAGCGTTCGGCCGCGTTCAGCTGAACGCTGCAACGCGGAAATGGACCCGCGGAAGTGTCGGTGGGTGTGGGTAGCGTGCGGGGGATGGAACTCGTTGATTTTTCTTCGGTAAGCCGTTCGCCGGGTGAGTTGTCGGTCGATGAGCTCGGT
>DATCDK010000156.1:0-11859 GCA_036510735.1 Acidothermaceae bacterium
GAGCTACTCCCAGCGCCTCGTTCCTCTTCACTGATTGGCCCTGCACCTCCTACAACAGAAAACGAGGCCGGGAATGGCTGATTACGACGGATCCCGGGCGCTGAGCGATAACGAGCTTGAAGACGCCGCCTCCTCGCACGCACGAGAGCACGCCGACCATGTTTCAGGAGGTCACTTTTGCGCGGCAGGTGGGTTCATCGCAGGAGCACGTTGGGCTACTTCTCGGGCTCTCGCCAAAGAAGCCCAACGGCAACTAGCTGCCTATCGGGAAGCCGATGACGCTGTTTCCGGCCTCGAATCCCGTTCCCCAAAGGCTGTCGTCGTTGAGTCTCTTGGCCCTAACCCACAAAACTCTGCGAAGGAGAACTAGATGCCCGCGCTGGAGCATGAGCAGATAGCGCCAGAGGATTGCCCAGAGCCGTTCTGGCATGTGACGCACCGCTACTGCCCGGTGTGCACGTGGACCGAGCGTTATGACGGGGACGGTGGGGACGTTGTATCTCCGACCCTTATAGGTCCGGTTGTAGTGCCTACCCCTGACGAAACCACTCACCTACGGAAGGAAACTGAGATGCCAGACGACGACGCCACATGCGCTGCGCCTTGGAGCTGGCCGACGTGACTGGATTCAAGATCGCACCCTACGAACCGGGCGCTGCGCGTGTAACCAACAGAACGACGGGCGCACTGCTTGGTTCGGTCGTTCAGACGAACGCGGGCAACTGGACGCCGCGCTGCCTTGTGGACGGTTGCCCCTGGGGGTTGCAACGCAAGGTGATCGTCCAGTACCGCCTAGAGGCAGCGCAGGCGCTTTGGACGCACCACGTTGAACTGCACCCAGCGCCCGCCCCTAGCCCTTCCTCGTCGAGTGTTCTTGGCGTACCCCTCCAGGACTCACCAAAGGACGGAAAATGAGCCTGCAATCAGCGCCGTTCTTCTGGGTTACCTGCGACGAACCGGAATGCGCTGCCCGCTGCCCCGATGACAGGCACGAGTTCATGGCGTGGAGCGATACAGACCAAGCCGAGGACTGCGCGCTGGATTCTGAATGGCTAGGGCGCGATGGCAAGCACTACTGCGAGATTCACCGCATCGCGTTCGACCTCGACGACGACGAATACCCACATCCTCCCTCGACGCAATCGAAGGTGACCGCGTGAACGGAAATCGCGTGTGCATGGAGTTTCCGCCTTGGAACCGCGTCGCTTGTTGCTACCACTGCACGTCACAAGGCGCTACCCATTGCTGCGCATGTGGCACGGAACTTCGATGGCCAGCGCCCGCCCCTAGTCCTTCGTCGAGTGTTCTTGGCGTACCTCTCGACCAGGACGGAAGCCAATGAGCGCGCCATGTCCGCGAGCAAAATCGACCGGACTTCCATGCGGAGCGTCGACTGGTGAGATTCCATGTCCGGCTTGCGCTGCGCCACTGCCTCCGTACTGCATTGCTGGGCATGGCGCGATGGTCGAGACGGAGCCCGGTCGCCACGAATGCGCGACATGTTCATTCACTGCGGTTGAGGTCACCCGGTGTGTTCTTGGCGTACCTGTAGAACCGGACGGCCAGGAATGAGCGACGTTCGTTTCAAGTCAGCCGGTGAAGGTTCCGGCATCTACCGCATCCTCTTAGACGGCAACGAGGTCGGTGTTGTCGCCAACCTCGGCAACGAATGGTGCGCCCGCTGGTCGAGGGGCGGCCAGTGGATGCACTGGGCGTGGATCGCACCGTCCCGCGCTGGTGCCGCTCGCGGTGTCCTCGAAATCTACGGAGTCACGCTGTGACCGAGAATCCGGGCGACCGCGCGCAACGGCTCCTGAAGGTCGGCCTCGAGCTGGTCGGCGTTGTCCGTGACCACCCGCGCGATGTCATCGCCGACGCCCTCGGGCAGATCCCAGCGGAGGATAAAGACGCGCTGCTCGTTGTGCTCGCCGCACTGGTGGACACCGACCGTTCCGCGTCGTACCTGCTGCGCTGGGTCACGTTCGATGAGCACGGGAACTACGTCGGCCCAGTACGGCGCCCAACCGGCCTACCGGGCAGTGTCCTCGCCGGCCACGCCGCGTTCACCCAGGCGAAGAAACTCGGCCGGCCGATCAGCGACGAGCTCCTCGAAGCGGAGCGGGCCTATCAGCGGTCCCGCAAACGAGGCAACAGGAGCGCAGCATGAGCGCGCGCGGACACGTCGCTACGGCATGGTGTGAGCGGGAAGAACATGCCCGCTGTCACGGTTCCCTACTCGCCGAGACCGGCTGGCACTGGTACTGCGCCTGCCCTTGCCATCCGACGCCGCGCCGTAACTACGTCTACGACAACTGCGCAGCTCTTGAGCAGTTGGAGATCGATCGGGTGGCCTTCAGACAACTGTTCCCCGCCGCCGGCAGGTCTGCTGTTGGTGAGTCCTGATGTTGGACATTGACAAGATGCACAAGTTTCCGCTCCGCCCGGATTTCCCTCCCGATGTGGTGCAACGCGCTAGAGCAGCTGTGGCCTACCGGGTCGAGCGGGAAGGCTGGACGGCGGAGGAGCTACGGACCGTTTTGGCCGCTTTGGGGATTGAGGGGAAACCGTGAACACCTGGGAGATCGTTGCGATCACCGTCCCGGCCGCTGTCATCTTCGTCATCATCTTGTTCGTCGTGATAGAGGTCGGCGTCTTGCGCTGGGGCTGGATGGAGAAGTTCGAGGCGTTCATGGATTGGGTTGAGGTCGTCGGCCGCAAGGTTGCGAGGCGACCGTGATCTGGCCGCGTAACGTCGAAACGGTCGTCAAAGGATCCCTGGTCTACGAGTGGGTGGTGTCGTGAGCGAGACGCCCGTGTACGACGAACTGGCCGTTGAATATCCCGAGGTTCATATCGCGGTCGTGATTCGTGCGCTCTGGGATGACGAGTTCGGCCGGTGACGGAAACCCACTCGACTAGGTGCTGCGTCTGCAAACATAAGCTGCGCGGCGACGAGGATCAGGTGTGCAACGAATGCGTGAGCGGTCTCGACACCGCGCTCGCGGAGGTCTTGTCCTATTACGCCCTGTTGCCGGTTGTGATCGAACCGGGTGCGGTGCCGTTGTCGGATGAGCCGCACGGCAAACAAGCCTTCGCGCCCGTGCCGCTGCGGCTGGATGTTGTGGACATGCTCGACGACCGGCCGGTGCACCAGTTCCGCGGCGCCGAACGCGATGTCGAACGGCACGGCGTTGTCGGATTGTTGGCCCGCTGGGCGGATAACGTCCGCGAGAGGCGCCGCATATCGCTACCGACAGAGCCAGCAACCGTGTTCGGTGAGGTCGTGTTCCTGCGTCGGCACCTCGACTGGATCAGCCAACAGGATTTCATCGCAGAGTTCGCTCGCGAGATCCTGGCCTTGCACCGGGACTTGCAAACCATCTGGGGTGAGCGACCGAAAGACAAGTCGATCGGCCGCTGCCCCGCAACGAAACTGGTCGACGACGACGAGTGGTCGGTGTGCAACGCGCCGTTGTTTGCGCCGATCACTGGCGACACGGTGCAGTGCAACCGCTGCAAAACGATCTGGCGAAGAGACAAATGGCTACTGTTGGGGCGCATAATTGAGCAAAACACCACGGAGGAAACGGCGTGATCGAGGAAACCGTCATCACCGTGCCGGTGGGCACTGAGCAGGTGCTCGTGCGCGACGGCCGATTCGTTGCCATTGCCGGTGAGATCGAGACCGATCTCGGAGCGGCCGAGGTCGACCGTGGCTACAGGTTCGCCGTCAACTTCGGACCAATGCCAGTCGACACGTCCTCACTATGGGTGGACTAGCGATGGTGACGCTCACCGAATGGCTGCTTGAGCAGATCGCCGAAGATGAGCGCAGCGTGGCTAGCGGCGAACATCTGCCGCCGCTCAACTCGATGGTCCTGCCTGTCACCGAGTACGGACGTGAGTCCATAGGGCTAGAGCGGAGTCGCTGGCTCGCCGAGTGCGACGCCAAGCGGCGGATCGTCGAGATTCACAAGATCGGCCTCGATCCGTGCGACGCGCACGACGGGGTCACGCTGGAGTCGGTTCCGTGCGACACCATGCGCGCGCTCGCGCTTCCCTACGCCGACCGTGACGGTTACCAGGAAGCGTGGCGACCATGATCGACTTGAGCGACTATGACGAGGTGGTCCGTGTCATCTTTCCCCTGATCGTCGTGCGGGATCGCCTTACGGCCGCAATGCTCGACCGCGATATCGTCTTGATCTTGCCGACCAATGTCCTGCCTGACGCACAAAGGGTTTACGGCCTCAACGTCGTGCACGCCGACGTGCCTAAGCCAATGCTCGGACTCGGACCGTTCTCGTGACCGCCATCGAGTCGTTCGAATGATCGACTACCGTCTCGCTGCCGCGTTCTGTGGCCGCCACCCCGGCGTCATCCGCCGAAGTGAAGGGTCGATAGGCGAACATGAGCGCTGACGCTGCAGACGAACCAGCCACGAGAAGCGCGGTGGAGTTTGTCGGGCCGTTTGAATCGCATGACGTTGTGTTCAACGGACGCTTGGTGCCGCATCTCACTTCGTCGCCGATGCAAGGTGGCCGGGTGCTACTTCACCTAGACCGGCGGTTCGTGCTGGATATCAGCCTGCAGGAGGCTGACTACTTGGTGCCATTCCTGGCGCACTGCATCGCGGTCGGCATGGGTTACAGCAGTTTTCCCGACCCAGACTGTGAGCCTCACCGCGCCCAGCCGATGCCTCAGGTGGTTGGTATTGAACTATGAAGCCCAGGTGCAGGGACGCAGGTTGTCGAGGTTGTAGAATGACCCTGTGGCAGAACTGCTCACGACTAGCGAAGTCGCCCACATCTTGAACCGCTCACCCGGTTCCGTGCGGCTACTCGTCAGCGCAGGCGTGCTCAAGCCATATGACCGCGTCAGAAGCCACCGAGGCAAACCGACGATGCGATTCGACGCAATCAAGCTCGCCGCGCAGATGTGCAAAACGCCGTGGATCGACCGGACATTGCCAGCGGCCGAACCGGATGCTACGTTTTGGGCACGCGACGCATCTCTAGATATCGCTCGCTGACCGACTCACAGGCCCAATCCGACACCGGATGAGGGCCTTTTTTGATGCCCTCGCGGAGGTCGGATGCGACACGACCATCCGGAAGATCAGCGTTGTGACGGCTGCCAGGACTGGCCCCGTTACGCCATCCACCTCGCCATCCAACTCCAAAGAATCGAGAACACGATGAGCACGCAAGCCGACATCGACGCCCTGACCACAGCATTGACCGCTGACGATGCTGCGATCGCAACCGAAATCGCGGCACTCCAGGCAGCGAACCCCTCGCTGGACCTTTCGGCACTTCAGGCAGCTGTGGCGGCTACGGCTGCTCTCGTGCCGGCCGCAACAGCACCCGCCGCACCTGCCGCTCCGGTCACCGACCCGCCCGCGAGTTGAACGCCGTTGACCTGCTGCCGAAGTCGTGGGGCGTGTCGGCCTGATGGCTGAGGGCACGCAACTGCCGCCGCACCTGCTGGCCTATTGGTCAGCGGGTGGAAAGGGTGGCGCTGAGATACAATGGGGGATTAGCGGTGATTTCGACCGCTGCATCACCCTTGTGCAGGAAGCGGTCACCAAAGGCGGCAACGCCCCGCTAGGCGACCGCACCATCAAAGGCCTCTGCGCCACACTCCACAAGATCAACACAGGTGCGAGTCCGGGACACGCGGCGGGCGAGAAGTGACAGAGACGACGCACGCCTGCCCACCAGCGGGAAGCGGAGTAACACCCTGCTGCGATAAGACGCCGTTCGAGCTGCCCACCAACGACCGGCTGACCCAATCGCCGCGCCGGAGGCATCCTCATCGGCTCAGCCGGACGCTCCATCCTCGGCCGCGTCCGGGACCACATCGGCATCGCCAGCACCCCCAACCCCGACGACGCCACCGACTGCGACCAATGGGCGCACGCGCTCACCGACGCACTCATCGAAGCCGCCCACGACTTCCGCCAACCCCCGGTCGACGGCACCACCAGCCTCGACGGCTGCTTCCTCATCGGCTGGGCCGGTCGACTCTGGTACTGCGGCGGCGACCAATACGCCGAACCTGTCCACTCGCCCTACATGGCAATCGGCTCAGGTGACATGGTCGCGCTCGGCGCGATGTACGCACTCGCACCTGACGACATCCACGACAATCCGGCCCACGTCGTCACTACAGCGATCGTAGCCGCCACAACTTGGCGCACCGACGTCGGTGGCAGCATCCTTATCGAGCATGCTGCATCATGACCGGCTGGGCCAACTCGACCCGACGGGCGCGCCTGCCACCTGACTGGCACAAACGCAGAGCACGAGCGAAACGCAACGCAGCAGGACAATGCCAAGCGATCACCGACGGCCAACGGTGCACCGAACCCGGCACCGACTGCGACCACATCGACCGCCACGGCGGCGACGACCAGACCAACCTGCAATGGCTATGCAGGCACCACCACAACGCCAAGACGGCCCGCGAATCCGCCGCAGCGAGAGCACTAAGCCCCAAGAGCCAACGCC
This sequence comes from Acidothermaceae bacterium, assembly GCA_036510735.1. Classification (GTDB taxonomy): domain Bacteria; phylum Actinomycetota; class Actinomycetes; order Acidothermales; family Acidothermaceae; genus PALSA-607. The sequence continues at coordinate 6,513 of DATCDK010000156.1, forward strand.
CACCCCAGAAGCATCCCGGCCTCCTGTAATCGCATAGGAAGGCCAACAGGGGTGGGGGGTGCCCCACAAGACGCCAAAGCCCCGACCGTTCCGTATACCGCCTGACGCGCTGTACGGGTTCCAGCGCTTGAAATCGGCTCCCAGGTGGAGCAGCAAACCGACCCAGGAGGTCGAAATGGCGCGTCGCAAGATGCCGATAGAGATCGCGATGACTGCCAACTGCCCCCGGTGTGGGCAGGGAGCGGGGAGCGAATGCCGCACAGCTACTGGCAAGCCGGTTCCGCGGTGGCGACTCTATGCCGATGATTACTCCGACTATCGCCTCATGCCAGGCGTCCATAGCGTGCGCCTGCCGGGGCATTCCCTCTAATGGGCATCAGTGGTCCTGTTCCGAAGCGCTCCGATGAGCGCAGGCGCCGAAACGCCTCACCTGATGGGCCGATCACGAGTGCGCCAGCCGCTTCCCTCGTCGAAGTCCCCGAGGCTGACGAGGCGTGGCACCCGATCGCGTTGCGCTGGTTCACGTCGCTGGCCGATTCGGGCCAGTCTCGGTTCTACGAGCCGTCGGACTGGTCGACTGCCTATCTGATTGCTGAGTCGATCTCGCGGGACCTCAATCCGCAGTTCGTGGGCTTCGCTGGCACTGGCCGTGACCAGACTGAGGCCGAGTACGCGTCGATTCCTCTCAAGGGTGCGTCGCTCGCCGCTTACTTGAAGGCGATGGGCTCGCTGCTGAGCACTGAGGGCGACCGGCGTCGGATGCGGCTCGAACTTTCGCGCGGTGAAGTGGTTGATGCTGACCGTGAGGCGTCGGTGGCGATGATGGCGGATTACCGTGCCGCCCTCGACGCCTGAGGTTGGTCCTCTCGACCGGTTGGTGACGCTGCCGGAAGGCGCTCCTTCGCTGACACTCGGCTGGGAAGCGATCGAGTGGGCCGGGACGTATCTGCGGCAGCCGAACGGTGCCCATGCTGGCCGGCCGTTTCGTTTCACGCAGTCCCAGGTCCGTTTCATCCTCTGGTTCTACGCGCTCGACGAGTCAGGCCAGTGGCTGTTTCGCCGGGCCGTCCGTAGGCTCGCGAAAGGCTCCGGGAAGTCTCCTTTTGCGGCGCTCATCGCGCTCATTGAGCTTTGCGCGCCGGTCCGGCTCGACTCGTGGGAAGACGACCGCGAGAAGTACCCCGGAGGCTGTGCCGGTAAGTCAGTGTCGATGCCGTGGGTGGTTATCGCGGCGACGACTGAGGCGCAGACCGAGAACACGATGCGTATGGTTCGCGCTTTCGCCCCGAAGGGCTCGAGGGTGGTTCGCGAGTTCGGGCTCGACCCGGGCGAGACGCGCTACAACAAGGCGGCTGGCGGGAAGCTGCAGATCCTGACCGGGTCGAGCTCGTCCGCTGAAGGTGGCGAGTTTACCTTCGCCGTCGGCGACGAGCCGGAACATTGGACGCCGGCCAGGAATGGCCCTGACTTCGCTGCCACGTTGGCTGACAACTTGGCCAAGTCTGGTTCGCGGATGCTCGAGACATGCAACTCGTGGATCCCCGGCTCCGGTTCGGTCGCTGAGGCGTCGTGGGATTCGTGGGTGGCGCAGGAAGAGGGCCGTACCCGCGGCGAGTCGAAGATCCTCTACGACGCGCGGGTCGCACCCCCGAAGACGGTCTTGCACGATGATCCGGCCGAGGGTGAAGTCGGGTTGTCGGATGCGTTGGAGTTCGTCTACGACGACTGCTGGTGGGCTAACCGCTCAGCCATCAAAGAGCGCATCTGGGACCTGCAGTCGCTCGAATCGGATTCCAGGCGGAAGTATCTGAACCAGCCGGTCGCCGACGAGAAGGCGTGGGTCACGCCGCAGGAATGGGCGGCGCTCGCCGACGCGACTCGTGTCATGGCCGACGGCGACGAGATCGCGATGTTCTTCGACGGGTCCAAGTCCCGAGACGCAACGGCGTTGATCGGTTGCCGCATCTCCGATGGGCATGTGTTCAGCCTCGGAGTATGGGAGCCAGACCCGGCGCACACCACGGCCTCGAGTGTTCCCGTCGAAGCCGTCGACTCTGCTGTCATCGGTGCGTTCGCGAAGTACGCGGTGCTGGGTTTCTTCGCCGACGTGCAGGAATGGCAGGGCTTCGTCAAGGTGACGTGGCCCGACCGGTACAAGGATCAGCTGATTGTGATGGCGGCCCCGTCCGGTCGTGAGCCGGCGTCGATCGCGTGGGACATGCGGTCGCACGCCTACGAGTTCGCCGAAGCGGCTGAGGTTTGCCACGAGGAAATCATTTCCGGTCGTTTCACCCACGACGGGGACTCTGTTGTCGCAAGGCACATCGGGAACGCGCGGAACAACCCGTACAAGGGCCGCATGTCGATCTCGAAAGCCTCACCCGACTCGCCGCGAAAGATCGACGCCGCCGTGTGCGTCATCGGCGCCCGCATGGTCCGCCGCTTAGTGATGGCGGTCCCGCGCAAGACCCGTACCGGTGAGGCTTTCTTCCGATGAGAGGCAGGGCATGGTCTTCTCTAAGGCTCAGGCCCTCGAAGCGGCAAGGAACATCTGGTCGGGACCGCGGGTGTTGGAAGCTGAGCGGCTGAACTTCATCGCCTCGGCAGTGAATCCGCGCCGCGCGTATTCCGCCTGGCTGAATGCGCCGTTGGGTCTGCGGGAGTTCGGCGCGCCGACGGTGGAGATGCCTGAGGATGCGCCGCAGGTGATGAAAAACCTTGCCTGGAAAGCGCGGACCAACTTTCTGCCGCTGATCTTGGATGTGTTCTCTCAGGTCATCAAGGCCGACGGGTACATCGAGGCGAATGGGATCCCGAGCGATGCTTGGCGGTACTGGCAGGTCAACGGTTTGGATGCGCGGCAGACCGGTATTCACCGGTCGGCGTTGGAGTTCGGCGCGTCGTACGCCTCGATCCTTCCGGGGTCGATGAACAGCGCGCCGGCACCGGTTATCAAAGGCTACTCACCGCGGCGGATGACGGCGGTGTATCAGGATCCGGATATCGACGACTGGCCGATGATGGCGTTGGACGTCAACGGGCCGATGCTGCGCCTCTTCGATGAGACCAGCGTGTATCGGATCGGTATCGAGCAGTACCCGATCTCCGGTTTGGGTGCTGCGTTGACGATCAACCCGGGACAGCAGTTCGTCTACCTCGATCAGCAGTCCCACGGTCTGGATTTCTGTCCGGTGGCTAGGTTCCGGGACCGGATGCTCTTGCACGGCGAAGAGCAGTTCGGCATCGTCGAGCAGTTGATTGACATGCAGCGCCGCATCGATGAGACGACGTTCGGGATGCTGACGGCACAGTATTTCGCGGCGTTTAAGCAGCGGTATGTGATCGGCTGGGTGCCGCAGTCGCAGATGGAGCAGCTGAAGGCTGAGGTCTCATCGTTCTGGGCGTTCAAGGACGACACGGTGAAGGTTGGGGAGTTCACCGAAACCGACCTCACCCGCTACATCACGAGCAAGGATTCGGCGCTGTCGGATATGGCGGCGATCGCCCAGGTCCCCGCGTCGTCGTTGGGTAACTCTGCCACGTCGATGCGCAACGTCTCCCCTGAAGCGGTTGCTTCGAACGACGCAGGCCAGGACCGCAAGGGCATGGAAATCAAAACCTCCTTCGGGGAAACCTGGGAGCTGGTCCTGCGCACTGCGGCACTGCTCGACGGCGACACTGCAGCCGCCTCGGACACTTCCAGCCAGATCCGCTGGCGGGACATGTCGACCACGTCGCCGGGTGCGATCGTCGATGCGCTCGGGAAGTTGCAGCAGATGCTCGGCATCCCGGCTGAGATGTTGTGGGAGCGGATCCCGGGCTGGACCGATCAGGACCAGGCGCGGGCTATCGACCTGATCAAGTCGGGTGATTCGCTCGACAAGCTGATGTTCGTCCTGAACAAGCAGGCGACACCTGCCCCGTCTGGTGGACCGGGGGGGCAGTGAGCACCCCAACCCTGGAAGCTGCTGCTGTAACGGCCGCTGAAGTTTCGGCGAGCACGCCACCGGTTGTCGTCGCCGGGCGCGCGTTCACCATCGCCGCATCCGGGCGGGCGTTGCAGTTGGCGATCCGCGCCCAGTTGCTCCGCTCGGTGACGCGACTGTGGCCCGCGTTGGACCCGAAACGGCTCGACCAAACGTGGCCCGGCTGGCTTGAGGCGATGATCTTGCTCACCAACGCCTACCGCGGCCAATCGGCGGTAGCTGCGGGCGCGTCGTACCGGGCCGCACGGGAACACGCGACGCAATCACCTGCGCCGCGGTCGTTGCTGAAACTCGCGCCGGACGCGGCTCCGGATTGGTTGGCACGGGCGTATGGCTTCTCCGGACCCGGGATGCTCAACCGGGACGTCGCGACACCGAACACGGCGCTCTCGACCACGCTTGGGACTGCATCACGGATCGTCCTCGACGCAGGTCGGACGACGACCATCGACACCGTGCACGCGGACCCGGTCGCGGTCGGCTGGTACCGCGTCACCGACGGCTCGCCCTGTTCGTTCTGCGCACTCTTGGCTAGCCGGCGAATCGCCTACAAGGCCGAGAAGACCGCCGACTTCCTCAGCCACGATCACTGCGGATGTTCTGCGGCTCCAGCCTTCTCGCGAGACCAGGAACTCCCTGCCATCAGCCATGACGCGCTCGCCGTGTATCGCGAGTCAACGAAAGGCGTCCGCGGCAAGGACGCGCTGGCCGCGTTCCGCAAAGCGTGGGAAGCGCGGGCCTCGGCGTGAACTGGTGCGCCGTGATCTTCCTCGCGTTCGCGGAGCGTGACGCCCATCTGACCGTTTCAAAGGACGCGGGCAGCTTCTCTATCTGGCGCAGTCGCGCCCTCTGATTCTTCGTCGCCCAGGTGGCAACGGTGCACCAAACCCACTCGGCCCAGGAGGCCATCCGCTATGAGCGAGCAGACCATCGCGCCCGTAACACCGCCTGCACTAGCCCCGGTGGCTCCGCAGACACCCGCACCAACCGCCCCATTGACGCCACCGGCAGAGGACGTGTCGACGCTCCCCCAATGGGCGCGTGACGCGATCACCAAAGCCAACAGCGAAGCGGCCGCGGCTCGCATCAAAGCGAAGGAACTCGAGCCCGCTGCGGCGCAGTTCGCGGCGCTTGAGGAAGCCAGCAAAACCGAGGCGCAACGGCTCGCAGAGTCCGAAGCCACGGCGAAGCGTGAAGCCCTGGAGGCTCGCGCGGAATCAGCCCGTTACAAGGTCGCCCTCGCCCACGGGATTCCCGCAGACGATTTCGACTTGCTCGGCACCGGCACGGAGGAAGAGATCACTGCGCGTGCGGTGAAGATCGCGGCGAAGAACGCAGCCCAGGCGGCTGCCACCGCGACC
>DATCDK010000157.1:0-7631 GCA_036510735.1 Acidothermaceae bacterium
GTTGAGCGTCTCCTGGTCGATCGGGAAGATCGCGCACGTCGAGCCGTACTCGGGACTCATGTTTCCCAGCGTTGCCCGGTTCGCCAGCGGCACGTTCGCCACGCCGGGGCCGTAGAACTCGACGAACTTGCCCACCACCCCGGTGTGGCGCAACAACTCCGCGACAGTGAGCACCAGGTCGGTCGCGGTGGTGCCCGCACGAAACTCGCCGCTCAGTTTCAGGCCAACGACCTGGGGGATCAGCATGCTCATTGGCTGCCCGAGCATCGCCGCTTCGGCCTCGATGCCGCCGACGCCCCAGCCCAGCACGCCCAACCCGTTGACCATCGGCGTGTGCGAGTCGGTGCCGACCAAGGTGTCGGGATAGGCCATCGGGGCCGGCCCGTCCTTGGTGAACACGACACGCGCAAGGTATTCGAGATTGACCTGGTGACAGATGCCGGTGTCGGGCGGTACCACCACGAAATCGTCGAACGCTTGCTGGGCCCAGCGCAGCAGCTGGTAGCGCGCTCCTTGTTGCGCTCGAACTCCAGATCGGCGTTGACCCGAAACGCGTCGGAGCGCGCGAACACGTCGGCGATCACCGAATGGTCTATCACCAACTCGGCCGGAATCAACGGGTTGATCTTGCTCGGGTCACCGCCGAGGCTGGCCATCGCATCGCGCATCGCCACCAGGTCGACCACACACGGGACGCCGGTGAAGTCCTGCATCAACACCCTCGCCGGCGTGAATTGGATTTCACCACCGTGCTCGGCTTGCGGATCCCATGCGGCCAGTGCCGCGACCTGGCCCGGGCCCACCAGCATGCCATCCTCGCAGCGCAACAGATTCTCCAGCAGAACCTTCAAGCTGTACGGCAGCCGCTGGGAGCCCTCAATCGCGTCGAGCCGAAAGATGTCGTAGCTCGTCTCGCCGACGGTCAACCGACCACGGGCCCCGAAACTGTTCGCTGACATGCCTGCCATTCGCGAGTCAGCTCGATCCATCCGGAGCCAGTTCGGCCATCGCATGCAGCGCCAGGGTCGAATGGGCGTACGCGCCGCCGGCCCGCATCTCCGCGGCGACCCAGATCGCCTCCATGATCTCCGCCTCGCTGTTGCCCTTGCGGCGAGCCAGCTTGGTGTGTCCCTGGATGCAGTACGGGCACTGGGTGACGTGCGCCACCGCCACTGCGATCAGCTGCTTGGTCTTCTCCGGCAGCGCGCCGTCGGCGAACACGGTATGGCTAAAGGTTTCGAACGCGTCGTTGATGGCGGGCGCGAGATCCTTGCGGTGCTTGGCGATCTGCGGGGTCGCCGAATGATAGACGGAGTCGGTCACGGCTTGTCGTCCTTTCCAGCGCCCTGGGATCGCTCAGGTATGTCATGCGAGGGCGAGAACCCCAACTCATGCATACATTCCTCCGGCTGGTCCAAAAAGCGGCACGATCTCTGGTCCGAGACCGTCGACGATTTCGGTGCGGCACCCGTCCGCTGTGTACCCCCACGCTGTCGCGCCTAACGGGCCAAGTGAGGACGAAATCCGCCCCGTTGAGCTGACCGTTTGCCACATCGCTGTGGGGGCCTCAGTGCGTTTTGAGAACGGTCAGCAGCACCGCGCAGTCCTCGACCGCGACCAGGTTGTGCCGAGCGTTCGGAACAACCAAAAGGTCGCCTACTCGCCCCTCCCAGCTGTCCTCACCCGCTGTCATACGCACCCGTCCGCGCAAGACGTAGACCGTCGCCTGTTCCGGGCTCTCGTGCTCGCCTAGCGCGACGTCGCGACACAGGGCGATCACGGTCTGCCGCATCGCCAGCTCGTGCCCACCCACGACCGTCTCGGCGGCCCGGCGGCCACCGGCAGCAGCCGCTCTCTCGAGCAGCTCGCGGGCCAGCGCCTCCAGTGAGAACTTCTGCATGGCGGGCACCTCCCAAATCTGTCCGGCGCAACTGGCCGGGCGATGGTTACCGACCTTACGCATGTGGTGAATGCCACTGTGGCCAGCGCGCTCTCGCGTCACGCAACCCTGGTATTTCTACCGATCGCAATGGTAAGAAAGTATAGACCGCCGATGGTGAGGAGCGCGATGAGTACGCCTATGAGGATCGAGTCAGCCGACGACGTCGCCCTTTCGACGATGCGCGACCATCACACGCAGTTGCGTGCCGATCTCGAGTCGCGGCTCGCGGCGCTGCGCGACGCGGTCGCCGCAGGCGCTCCGCACGAATCCGCGCAAGCGGCATTGACGGAGTTCGTCGACCGCGCTGTGCTGCCGCACGCCGCGGCGGAGGAGGAGTCGCTGTATCCGGCGGCGGCGGACCACGGTGTCGGGGTGTTCATCGCCTCGATGGTGCTCGAGCACCGCGAACTGGAGCACCATGCGCAGGCGCTGCGCTCGGCTGCCACCGCCGTTCGAGCGCTCAGCATCGGCGAGGCGATCGCCGCGGTCTTCGCCGTCCATGTCCGAAAGGAGAACAACCTACTACTCCCGGCGCTGATGAAGCACCCAGATGTCCACCTCTGGACCCTGCTGGTCGACATGCGCGAGCGGCTTACCCAGCCACCCGACCAGCACGCCCGGGCGACCGGCGTAACCGAGAATCTCGACATCCGCGCCCTCGCCCACGGCGTGCGTCACGAAATCGTCTTCGACCGGCTGGATGCGCTCGCTCCCGGCGAGAAGCTGTCAATCGTTAACGATCACGATCCCAAGCCGTTGCGGTACCAACTGGACGCCGCATGGCCGGGCACGTTCGGCTGGGCCTACCTGCTTGCCGGCCCCGACGTTTGGCGAATCGAGATCACCAGGCTGGGCTAGAACGTCCGACGTAGGGTCGATGCATGCATGGGCAACGCTGTGAAGCCCCGAGCCCAACGCATCTACGGCGAAGCATCGTCCGACGATGGAGTGCGTGTGCTCGTCGACAGGGTGCTGCCAGAGGCATCACCACGCAGCGCGCTCACATCGGAGCGGTGCCGGGCGCTGTCCTGACTTGACCAAGCGTCGGGGGACACGCCTGGCTAGCTGAACCGCTCAGCAATTGGGCGTCGGACATGCGGCCGGCCGCGCCATTTCGCGTGTGGACGTTCGGCAACGCCGCCGTCGTCGCGGGCACTCCGGCCGTCGAACCCAGCTCGCGGGACACCGACGAGCGTTCGACCCTCATACGGCGAGCGCTGCGGCGAGCGCGAACAGAACCAGCGACAGCGTGGCGATCAGGGCACGCAAGAGCGTCGCCGTCCGCGCACCGCGCGCGACCCGGGCAGCCAAGACCGGGTTACCCGGATCGCGAAGCGCGCTGCCGCGCCGCCGCGTCATAGCATGCGCTTGGGCGACACCGACCGCCGTTGTGACCACGAGCGCAGCGGTGACCACACTCGCGGCCGTCAGCGCACCATTCCAGGTGCGAGTGCGAAACAGCACGCCGCCCCCTGCTATGACCAGCACCAAGGCGGCGGCGGCCGTGAGTCCGTAGACCCGGCCCAAACGTCGGAAAAACGCGATCCGATCGCTTGGCCGCAAGGTTTTGCTGGCGACCCAACTCACCATCACGATCGTCACGAACCCACCGATCCAGACTGCCGCACCAAGCATGAGCGCACCGGCGGCGACGACGTCGACCACACCGGCCATCACTCACCCGTCCCCGTGCAAGCCCCGCTGTCCGCGTCGCTCAGGCCGATTCCAACTCAGCATCGACAGTGATCCTCGCACCGGCGAACAGACGTGACACCGGGCACAGCTTCGCTGCCTCGGCGACGATTCCTGTGAAGCCGGCACCATCGAGTCCCGGCACGAGCGCACGCACCCGAAGTGCGGACGACACAATCGTGGGTAGGCCGTCAACCTCGTCGAGCGTGACCGCCGCAACGACACTCAAGCGCTCCGGGGTCGCATCATGCGCGCCCAGCCGCAGCGCTAAAGCCATCGAGAAGCAGGATGCGTGTGCAGCGGCGGCCAGTTCCTCCGGGCTGGTCAGCCCGCCCGGCTGCTCGGTGCGGGCGGCCCAAGTGACCGGCAGCGCACCGAGCGCCCCAGTCCCACTGGTGACCACACCACGGCCGCCCGCGAGGGTGCCCTCCCAGACCGCCTGCGCGGTACGTTCTGCTATCGCCATTTCCGCCTCCTCAACTTGCACACCTGGTAGCTGGCTCCGTTACAGCTGGCTCCGCGTCGCCGCCGACGGCAAGCACGCGTCCCTCGCACTGGAGGTGGCGCTGGAGTTGGAGGAGCAGACTTTGGACCGTGGCGGCGAGTTGCTCACGCGAATGGCTGCCTTCGCCGTCCGCGGTGCGCGCGAGCGCTTCGACACCCGCGCGTAGGCGCGCATGATCGCGGCTGAGGCGGGCGACTCCCACCGATCCGAACCATCGCTGTTCTTCGTGTGCTGCCTGGGACAGCACATCGGTGCGCAGGCAGTCGATGAGTGATCTCAGTTCGGGTGGTGGCCAGCGGTCTTCCGCCGTCGCCGTCTCTAAATCGCTCACCATGGCTGCGACCTTGCTGAACAGCCGGCGGTGTTCGTCGGCCAGCGTGAGGGAGGCTTGGCGTCGGGCCGGGGCGACCAGACGGTCACGCCTGGTCGAGCCCTGGAACGTCGCCGTCATGGCAGACCTCCTTGTACAACGTTTTACCATACTGGTTCATGAAAACATGCTCCTGGGGTCCTGTGACCCGTGCCACATCAGCTCAGGTGCGCGAAAAGTCGAGCCGCCGAGCACCGGAGGGTCTCCTGGAGACCCTCCGGGGAACGGTTATAACTGAGTTCGATTGTTTTTGCGGTCCCAGTGGACGAGACTGCGAGTGTGACCCGAACGACGCCCACCGCTGCCAGGCAGATGAAGAGCGAGCCTCGGCGGGTGTCTCCTTTGAACCCGAGCCGATCCGGCCCACTGTGGACCGCGGCGCTCGGTCGTTGCCGCGTAACACCAACCTCAACGACACGGGCCGGCAGCCGTTCGCGACGCGGGGATCCATCGCACGCGCGCTGAGAACGACGAAGGGAAGGCACCTGTGTGGACCGACCAAATCCCCGCGAGCGCGCCCGTCGGCGGGCCAGCGGACCAGCCCTCGCCCGTGTTTGGCTGGCCGGCCGACCGAGCTGACCCACAGTGGATGTTCCAGCTGCTGGAGGAAGTGATCGACCCCGAACTCGTCGTCAATATCGTCGGCCTCGGCTTCATTTACGGGGTGCGAGTCGAGGATCGTGCCGCATGTGTGCGCATGACCTTGACGACCTCGGGGTGCCCGAGGAGCGGCTACATGGACGACGAGATCCGCCGCACCCTCGCCGGTACACCGAGGATCGATGAGACCGACGTGGTGATCGTGCCCGCAGTGCTCGGCCGGCAGTTGCCTTTCCGCGGCCCGTTCTACGCGCCTCTGGCGTTTCTGCATCTCACACTGTTGTTGCGACTCGTCGGCGGCGACGCGTTCGGTAACCGACTGGCCTGGCAGTGGGGTGGTGGGCTGAACGAGGTCGCGCTGCTGGCATTCGTCGGCCTGGCGGCCACCGCTGTGATCCGGCCCTGCCGGCGGGAGGTAACACCGTGACCAGCTCCGTGGGTGCGCCCGTATCGTACACGTCAAACCGGTCGACGAAGCGCCGTGGTTCGTCGCTTGTGAACTGGATGACGACGACCGACCACAAGCTGATCGGTCAGTTGTATCTGGCGACGTCGTTCCTGTTCTTCCTGCTGGCTGGTGTGATGGCGTTGTTGATGCGCGCCGAGTTGGCAAGGCCCGGGCTTCAGTTCCTCACGAACGAGCAGTACAACCAGCTGTTTACGATGCACGGCACCATCATGTTGCTGCTCTTCGCGACGCCGTTGTTCATCGGATTTGCGAACGTGATCGTGCCGCTGCAGATCGGTGCACCTGATGTCGCATTCCCACGGCTGAACATCTTCAGCTTCTACCTGTTCCTGTTCGGCGGCCTCATCACCATCGGCGGCTTCCTCACCCCTGGTGGCGCCGCAGACTTCGGCTGGTACGCCTACACGCCGCTGACGAACGCAGCCCACTCGCCTGGCGTCGGTGGCGACATGTGGATCATGGGTCTTGTCATCTCAGGGCTGGGCACGATACTTGGTGGCGTCAACTTCATCACCACCATCATGGTGATGCGCGCGCCGGGCATGACGATGTTCCGGATGCCGATCTTCACCTGGAACATCTTGTTGACTTCCATGTTGGTATTGCTCGCGTTCCCGGTGCTGGCGGCTGCGTTGTTGTGTCTGGAGGCCGAGCGCAAGCTCGGTGCGCAGATCTTCACCACAGCCAACGGTGGTCCGATCTTGTGGCAGCACTTGTTCTGGTTCTTCGGGCATCCCGAGGTCTACATCGTGGCGATCCCGTTCTTCGGAATCATTACCGAGATCCTGCCGGTGTTCGCCCGTAAGCCCGTGTTCGGTTACAAGGGCCTGGTGTTCGCGACGATTTCTATCTCCGGCCTGTCCATGACGGTGTGGGCGCACCACATGTTCTCGACCGGTGCGGTGCTACTGCCGTTCTTCTCGTTCATGACGTTCTTGATCGCCGTCCCGACTGGGGTGAAGTTCTTCAACTGGATCGGCACGCTCTGGCGTGGCCAACTCAGCTTTGATACGCCGTTGCTCTGGGCGCTTGGATTCCTTGTGACGTTCCTGTTCGGTGGGCTGACCGGCATCATCCTCGCCTCCCCACCACTCGACTGGCATGTCACCGACACCTACTTCGTTGTTGCGCACTTCCACTACGTGCTGTTTGGCACAGTGGTGTTCGCAATGTTCGGCGGCTTCTACTTCTGGTGGCCGAAGATGACCGGCAAGATGCTCGATGAGCGTCTTGGCAAGGTCCATTTCTGGCTCCTGTTCATCGGCTTCCACACCACGTTCCTGGTGCAGCACTGGCTAGGTGTCATCGGCATGCCGCGCCGGATCCCCGACTACCTGCCGAGCGACGGATTCACCACGCTCAACACGGTCTCGACCATTGGTGCGTTCATTCTCGGGCTGTCCATGTTCCCGTTCTTCTTCAACGTCTGGAAAACCTGGCGGCACGCGCCGCTGGTCGGCGTCGATGATCCTTGGGGTTGGGGCGCGTCGCTGGAGTGGGCGACCTCGTGTCCACCGCCGCGGCACAACTTTGTTCGGATGCCGCGGATCCGTTCGGAGCGGCCGGCGTTCGACCTGCACCACCCCGAACTGACTGGCCAGCCGCGTACACCGGTGGCAGCAGGCGCAGCGGTTGAAGGAGGCAGCGCCTCATGAAGACCGAAGGTCTGCTCTTCGCGGGCTGCGCGGTCTTCTTCGCGGTCGTCGACATCGTCTACTGGACCCTGTCGCACGACCCGACCGGCACCACGGCGCTGGCGCTTGCGGTGGGCCTCGCCTTCCTCGTGGGCTTCTACCTTTTCGTGACGGGCCGGCGTACCGGGATGCGCCCCGAAGATCGCCGTGACGCGGAAATCTCTGAATCCGCAGGCGAATTTGGCTTCTTCAGCCCACACAGCTGGTGGCCGCTGTTCACAGCTGCGTCGGTCGCCGTCGTCGGGCTGGGCGTCGTTTTCGCTTGGTGGCTGGCGATCCTCGGACTGATGTTCGTCATCTTGACGGCATTCGGTTTCGTGCTCGAGTACTACCGCGGGATTCACATCCCGTAGCGCACC
>DATCDK010000158.1:0-12284 GCA_036510735.1 Acidothermaceae bacterium
CGATTGCTGCTTCTGTCATGCGGCATTGATTTTTCGGATTGTGAGTCTCGGCTCGCGCAAGTCAGGAGTGGACAGAGTGTCGTTCTTTCCCCGCACGGCATGGCCGTTGTCGCGGCTGCGTCCACGGATAGACGAGGCCGACGACGCCAACGCGGACGTCGAACCCGCCGCCACCGCGGCGGACGCCCCGAACTGGCGACGGCGAGTGCGCATCGTCCTTTCGCGGATCGCGACCGTGCTTGCCTTCCTGTTGCTGTGGGCGGCGCTCGTTTCGCCGAACCAGCCCAGCTACGTCACGCCTGGCACCTTCCTTCGGATCCCCCTCGAAGGACTCGTCATTGTTGCGCTCGGTCTGCTGCTGCCGCCGCGGTGGAGGCGGATCCTGGCCGGCGTCGCCGGGGCATTGTTCGCGGTGCTCGCCATCGTCAAGCTCCTCAACCTGGGGTTCTTCTACGAGCTCGACCGGCCGTTTAATCCCATCGGTGACTGGGCGAGCTTCGGGCCTGCGGCCGGCGTCCTGCGCGACTCGGCCGGCGAATTCTGGACCGTCGTCGCGGTGGTCGGTGCGATACTCCTGGTCCTGTTCTTACTCGTCTTCGTGACCATGTCGGCCATACACGTGACGACGCTCGCGGCGCGGCATCGCGGTGGGTCGGCCCGTGTCGTCACCGCACTCGCCGTCGTATGGGCACTGTGCGCGGCGTTCGGCGTCCAGGCCATCGGCGGAGCAAGCGTCGCGTCGGCGACGACTGCCAGGCTGGCTGACAGCGAGGTGCACCTGGTCCATGCAGACATCAACGACCAGCACACGTTCGCCGCCGACCTCAAGTCGCCCGACCCGTTCGCCATCACGCCCGGCAAGGACCTACTCACCGGTCTGCGAGGCAAGGACGTGTTGGTCGTGTTCGTCGAGAGCTACGGTCAGGTGGCCGTCCAAGGCACGTTCTTCTCACCGCCGATCGACGCGATACTCAACTCCGGCACAGCTGAGTTGCAGGCTGCCGGGTACTCGTCAAAAAGCGCGTTTATGACGTCGCCAACCTTCGGCGGCATCAGCTGGCTGGCGCACTCGACCTTGCAGACGGGGCTTTGGGTCGACAACGTGCAGCGCTACGCCCAGCTCACCGCCAGCAACCGCCTGACACTGAGCGACGCGTTCAACAAAGCCGGCTGGCGAACCGTCGCGGACGTGCCCTCGAACGAGAAAAGCTGGCCCGAAGGAAAAACCTTCTACCACTACGACCAGCTCTACAACCAATTCAACGTCGGCTATACCGGGCCGAATTTCAGCTATGCCAAAGTGCCTGACCAGTACACGCTCGCGAAGTTTCAGCAGTTGGAATTAGCGCCGGGGCATGCCCCAGTGTTTGCAGAGATCGATCTTGACTCGTCACACACGCCTTGGGCCCCCCTGCCGCACATGGTCCCAGAGAACGCTCTCGGGAATGGCTCGATCTACGACGGGATGCCCGAGCAAGGACAGCAGCCGGCCACGGTCTGGCGCAGCGCTCACGACGTGCAAGCTTCTTACGGTCAATCCGTCCAGTACTCGATGACCGCACTCATCTCGTGGCTCCAGACCGTCAACGACAAGAACCTCGTGGTGATCGCACTCGGCGACCACCAGCCCGCGACGATCGTCAGTGGCTCGACGCCGACTCACGACGTGCCGATCTCGATCATCAGCCAAGACCCGAAGGTGATGGATCGAATCTCTGCCTGGGGCTGGCAAGACGGTCTGCTACCGAGCCCACAGGCACCCGTGTGGTCGATGGACACATTCCGCGGCCGTTTCCTTACCTCATACGGACCACACCCACCGAGCACCCTCGCGGGCGTCCTCGCATCTCCGCACTGACTACGATTTCTGCGCAACGAAAGCGATTTTGCGGATCCGTCCTCGACTAAGCCAGTCGCTCCAGAGCTGGTGGGCGGCCAGCAGTTCGTCGAGTGCTTGTGGTCCGATCTGCTCTGCAATGTTGGTAGCGTCCGCGGCGAACGCGCTGATCAACGAATCCGCCACGTCGCGGTGCGACCGACTGCAGTCATCCTGCCAGCGCACAACCAGCCCGACCTGCCGCAAGAGCGCGATCATCTCGTGCAGCGGAGTGAGCCAGACTGTGTCGGGGTCCGGCATGCTCTCTCGCTCCGCCGCTGTGAGGGGTAGACCCTCTTCCATCGTGAAGGCGAACCGTCCGCCGGTTCTGAGCGCCCCGGAGACATCCTTCAGGAGCGCCTGTTTGTCGGGGAAGGCGAGCATCGTCTCAAGCAGGAGCACCACGTCGAACGAACCGGGAGGGGCCGGCGGGATCTGCGCGACCTCAAAGCGACACGGGAGATCTGCAGTGCGCTGGCGCGCAATGTCGATGGCGCTGGAGCTCGAATCGATGCCCAGATAGTTGCATCCGAACTCCGCGGTGATGAACCGGCCGGGCCCGGCAATTCCGCAGCACAGGTCCAGCACGGAGACATCTGGTGCGATGCCGGCTTCAACCGCCAGAGCGCGAATCTCGCTCGCACGCATGAAGCTTTCCTGCTCGACGAACTCGCCGGGGGCGTACGCCGAGACGCGCGCTCGCCGCAGGGCATGCACAAACGGCCCACGCTCGTCCTGCTTCATCGCTGTTCCATGGGCACACTGCTGATACGAAAACTCGGAGCGGGCGGTTCAGGCAATTGACGCTCGATGGGGTGCAGGCAGGAGCTAAAGAGCCAGGTCAAGATCCCGTCAGTTTACGTCCCGCGGCGCGGTGCGGTGGTGCGGCGACTGCTGCTTCGCGCAGACTCGAGAGGTCCAAGGCGCCGCCGAAACCGCCGGCGCGCGGCCGGTAGCCCAGGCGACGCAAAGGCTGTGCATTTCGATTGAAGCTAGGTCGAGCGGATGCCGCCGCGGGGACCGACTGTGGTTGTGCGTCCCGAACCGATCGGCTTTCTGCGCGACTTCGTTCCGCGGTGGTCCGGCGGTCTGCGTCGCTGCCACGCATCGCTGATGTGTGTATCCATGACACGCTCCGAAAGGTCGGGGTCCCCCGCCTCGATTGCGTCGAAGATCGCCTGGTGTTCCAGGAGCGTTTGGTGCATGAGCGTCGGAGACACACCTCCGACGTAGCGCGCACTGTCCCGGGCTCGTTCGTACAAGACCCGGGCGATACTTTCTGCGAGGCGGTTACCCGAGATTGACATCACGGCCTCATGAAACGCGACATCAGCCACGTGAAACTCGACGGGCGCTTCGACCGTCTGGCGCATCGTTTCGAGGATGTCACGCAGCACTTCAATCTCGGTCGGGGTACGCACTCTCGCGGCCTCGCCGGCCATCGCGGCCTCGAGACGCGCTCGGACGATGCTCAGCTCGTCGAGCACGCCCAGCGTCTTGTCGTGGGCGATGAGGGACGTCAAAACGACTCGATCCATCATCGTCCAGGCGCTCGTCGGCTGGACTACAGTCCCCCTCCCCTGGACGACCTTCACCAAGCCCTTTTCTTCGAGGCGCTTGACCGACTCGCGAAGGACAGTTCTGCTGACGCCGAACTGTTGGCTCAACGGGAGCTCCGGGGGAAGCGAATCCCCTGGTAATACCTCGCCAGACACGATGACGTTCACCAGGCCTTCAACGACCGCCACGCCCAGTTTTGCAGGCGTGCGTGCCTCGATGGACAAGATCTGATTCGGGCGTTGGCCCGCCCCAGCCTGCTGCGTCATGGGCGCAGTGTACGCAAGGGTGGCACCGAACCCTAGAGGCTAGACATGTGATGTATGCTGTTTGCGCTCTGGCGGTCGCCGGAGCCCCCACGCTTCGGTCGCCCCAGTAAGGATGCGCGCAACGTTCATGAAGATCACGGGCTTCCGCACGCTAATGACGGAGCAGCACTGGGGCCGCCCAGTTGGGGACGTCAATGGGTTCATTCGCGACGGCATCACCGAGGTTCCCGTTGTCATCATCGAGACCGACGGTGGTCTCGAGGGGATCGGCGTGGGCTCCCACACTGATATCGACCGAGTCTTCCCAGCGCTCGAGGGCCAGGATCCCCGCGCGACATTCGCGCTCTACGACCGGATGCTGGCACACGTCTTCAAGTCGGGCCACAGCGGAGCGACCTTCGGTGGCATCGGCACGTTGGATATGGCGTTGTGGGACCTCAAGGCCAAGATGGCGGGCGAACCGCTGTGGCGAACGTTGGGTGCGCGTGATCGCTACGTACCCGGCTACGCATCTGCGCTCGAAATCGCGGTCGGTGATGACGAGCTCGAAGCTCTGTATGCCGGCTGGGTCGACCGTGGATTCACCAGCGTCAAGGTGAAAGGAGGACTTGACTTCGACCGCGATGTCGCTCGGCTTACAACAATCTGCGACATCTTCCGCGCCAACAGTGCACGACCCGCAATCATGCTCGACGCCAACGAGTCGTGGAGTCGCAAGCAGGCAATCCGCTACATCTGTGCCCTCGAAGCCATGTTCGACCTTACGTGGGTAGAAGAGCCACTACGAAGATGGGACGCCGAGGGGCTCGCGATGGTCGGCCGATCGGTTCGAGCCGCGATCGCCACCGGCGAAAACCTCACCGGACTCGAACAGTACAAGCCCTTACTCGACGCGAGCGCGGTCGACGTCGTGCAGGCCGGCAGCGTCTGGGGAATCACCCACTTCCTTCGAGTGGCAACCGTCGCACACAGCCGTGACCTGCCGATCAGCCCCGTCGGATACAACACGAACCCGGTTGCCCACGCCGCCGCGTCGGTTCCCAACCATCTCGCGATCGAGATCCAAAGCCTTGGGACGCCCATTGGGCTCGCGGTCGATCAGACTGTTGCCGACGGCGGCGTGGTCCTCGGCGATGAACCTGGCAACGGTCTGTCAGTTGATGAGGCGACGATCGCCGCTTCGGGGGCGCGTCTGGCATGGTCGGATCCCGCCGGCCCACACGTGCGCCCTCAGCGTGCGGGACTTCGCCTGGTCTCTGAGGAGTCGGCAGCGCATCGCGTCGGCATGTCGTGACGCCTCTCGCTCAATTGCGAACGCATGCCGTTCTCCCGGTCATCATCGCCGATGACCGCGACTGTGCCGACTCGTTAGGAGATGCGCTGGTTGCCGGTGGCCTGCCGCTGGCCGAAGTGACGCTTCGGACGCCAGCCGCACTGGACGTCATACGCGTCCTTGCGCAGCGGACAGACATCCTTGTCGGTGCCGGGACGGTGCTGACCGCGGATCAAGTCGATGCGTCTGTCGACGCCGGTGCGGCGTTTATCGTGTCGCCAGGGCTTAGCCGCGCCGTCGTCGGTCGCTGTCTCGATCGCGCGGTGTTGCCGATACCGGGTGCAGTTACTGCAACGGAAGTGCAAGCCGCGCTTGAGTTCGGTTTGGACACCGTCAAGTTCTTTCCAGCCGAGTCGGCAGGCGGAAGTGCAGCAATTTCGGCGCTCGCCGCTCCCTTCGCCTCGATGTCCTTTGTTCCGACAGGCGGTGTCAACGAGTCCAACCTCGACAGCTACCTCGCCCTGCCGAGTGTGATCGCTGTGGGTGGGTCGTGGATGGTCCCGCGCGAGCTCGTGCGTTCGCACGACGTCGCAGGACTCGTTGGCGTGATCTCCAGCGCCGTCGTCCGGGTCAAGAACTCGCGCCCGCACTGACCGAAAGGGGTCACACGTGCTTGAGCCCGCCGTCCGGCCAAGTGACGTCCGGTTTGACATCGTTTCGCTGGGCGAAGTCATGTTGCGCTTCGATCCAGGCGCGGGGCGAATCCGGACGAGCCGCGAATTCCGTGTGTGGGAAGGGGGCGGTGAATACAACGTCGCTCGGGGCCTCCGCCGGGTGTTCGGCCTTCGCGCAGGCATCGTCACCGCGCTTGCCGACAATGAGGTGGGACGACTAGTCGAGGACCTGATGCTGAGCGGCGGCCTCGACACCTCGTTCGTCCGGTGGGTCGACTACGACGGTGTCGGGCGAGCGGCGCGCAACGGCCTCAACTTCACCGAACGGGGTTTCGGTGTCCGCGGCGCCGTGGGTGTCAGCGACCGCGGCCACACCGCGGTATCGCAACTGGCGCCGGGCGATGTCGATTGGGACTACCTGTTCGGCACCCTCGGGGTGCGCTGGTTCCATACCGGAGGAATCTTCGCTGGGCTCTCCCCCTCGGCGGCCGATACGGCCGTGGAGGCGGCTCGAGCCGCCAGGCGGCACGGCACGATGGTCTCGTACGACCTGAACTATCGTCCAAGCCTTTGGACGTCTGCCGGTGGCCAATCCAGCGCGCAGGCTGTCAACCGAGCCATTGCGCCCTACGTCGACGTGATGCTCGGCAACGAGGAGGACTTCACAGCGGCTCTCGGCTTCGAGGTCGATGCCGCAGATGTCGATCTGACTCGTCTTGAGGTCGAAAGATTCGCCGCGATGATCCGAAACGTTGCGGCCGCGTATCCCAACCTGAAGGCCATCGCGACGACACTTCGCCGTGTGCACAGCGCAACGATCAACGACTGGGGCGCGGTTGCCTGGTCGCCCGGGACCGACATCGTGCGCGCCGTCGACCGTGAGCGCATCGAGATCTACGATCGAGTCGGCGGCGGCGACTCGTTTGCCTCCGGGCTGATCTACGGCCTGCTGTCCGGCGAGTCATTGCAGACCGCCGTTGACTACGGAGCGGCGCATGGCGCGCTCGCGATGACCACGCCGGGTGACACGTCGATGATGAGCAAGGCCGACGTGGTCAAACTTGCTCGCGGAGGCGCCGCCCGCGTCGATCGATAGCGATGCAGGTTCGTCGCTTCGACGGTCCGCGACGATCAGGCACTGGTGACCGCTGTCGGGTCGATCAGGTGAGAGTCGATCAGGTCAGCCCACAGTTCGCTGGGAACGCCCCGTTCGTACCGGGCAACGTTGCTTTCGACTTGCTCGGCAGTGCGCATGCCTATCGCGACACTCGAGACGGCCGGGTGTAGCAGGGGAAAAGCGATAGCCGCGTCGGGAAGTGTCGTCCCATGTCGCTCACACACGGCGGCGATTTGCCGCGCGCGAGCAATCAGGTCGGCCGGGGCTTGTCCATAGTCATACTTCGCATCGGCCGTGGGCCACGCGACGCTGAGCAGGCCGGAGTTGAAAACACCGACCGCAACAATGCCCGCACCCGCCGCCAAGGCAGGGTCCAGCACCGTCCGCAGGCCGCCCTGCTCGAGCAACGTGTATCTGCCCGCAAGCATCACGACATCGATCAGACCATCGCGCAAGAGTTCTGCCAGTTCCTCGACAGCATTCGTACCAACTCCGATGGCACGCACGACGCCCTGCGAGCGAAGATGGGCGAGCGCCTCGAGTGCTTCTCGCGCAGCACCTTCTCGGAACTGATCTGGATCGTGGGCATAGACGATCTCCACATGGTCGGTTCCCAAGCGCCGCAGCGAGTCGTTGAGCGAGCGCCGCACGCCATCACGGGTGAAGTCCCATACTCGTCGTAGATCCCCTGGAACCTCGAAGCCGTCGGTATCCGTCGGCGTCGGATGCGGATTGCGTTCCAGCAGCCGGCCCACCTTCGTCGAGATGATGTATTCATCGCGTGGATAGGCGGCCAAGGCGCGTCCGAGCCGATGCTCTGACAGGCCGAGTCCGTAGTGTGGCGCGGTATCGAAGTAGCGCATCCCGCATTCCCACGCCCGCGCGACTGCTCCCGCCGCCTCCTCGTCCGATGTGACTCGATACAGATTGCCGAGACTGGCCGCTCCAAAAGCGATTTCGGTCAGCCGAAGGCCTGTCGAGCGAAGAGGCCGCGTCGGAAGTTGTGTCATCCGAGCCCGTACACGGCGCTCGCGCTCTCAGCATCAATCAGCGCCTGCTCCTCTGGCGTGAGAGCGTCAGTGAGCTGCAGGTACGCGGTCTTCCACGGCCGATAACCACCCGCGAGCTCTGCCAATGGCCAGTCAGACCCGAACATCAGCCGACTCGGCCCGAACGTCTCGATGGCGTGGTCAACGACGGGTCGCAGACGGTCCACTGACCAGTGCTGCCAATCGTCCTTTGTAATCAAGCCGGAGACTTTGGCGAAAACGTTCTCGCACGTTGCAAGCGCGGCAAGGTCAGCCGACCATTGCGCCAGACTCGAACTGGCGATCGGCGGATTCCCCAAGTGATCGAGAACGAACGTCGCTGACTCGATCGATTGCGTCAACGTCTTGACCAAGGGTAGCTGCCACGGTTCCACGACGACATCGAACGGCAGGCCCGTGCTTGCCAGGGACGTAAGGCCACGTACGACATGAGCGCGGCCCAGCCAGTCGGAGTCCGCCTCCATTGTGACGACATGCCGGACGCCGACCAGATGCTCACCGCCGGGCGCGGCGCGCAAGGCATCGAGTTGAGCCGAGACATCTGCATGGAGGTCGACCCAGCCCACCACGCCGAGGATCATCGGTACCGAGCGGGCGGCGTCGAGTAGGTCTAGCGTCTCGCTGAACTTGTTGACGCACTGAACGATCACGCACCCGTCGACCCCGCTTGCACGCAACTCGCCGACGGCAGCCTCGGGTCCGAAGTCGCGGTCGATCGCCGACATCGTCGCGGGATCAATCCAATTCTGGGGGTTCCGCGCGCGCTCCCATATGTGTAGGTGGGAATCGATGAGATGTCGTGTCACGTCAGATGCCATATCTCCCGCAGGGCACGCCAACGTACGCCCTCCTGCGCGTCGCGTCCGAACGGCGTCTGGCAGGGGTCGGTGTGTGTCCACCATTCGCGCGTGACCGGGTCATGCCCGACAAGCTCCAGGTCGCGCGCGTGATCGGCTCCGACGTACTCGTAGTACGCGAACAACGTCTCTTCGATGATGAAGATCGTGTAGTTCGTGATGTTGCAGGCGCGCAGCGTTTCCTCGACTTGAGGCCACACAGCGGAGTGGAGTTGCAAGTACTCGTCGCGTAGCTCCGGCACGACATTGACTACAAACGCATGCCGCTGCACCATCACGAGACCGGAGTAGATCATACGTGTGACGTTTCAGCAAGGACACGGTAGCCTACGAAGCCGAACCGATACAAAACCTGCATGGAGGCACGGTGCTGACCGTCACGTACCAGGGAAATCGCACCATCGCACTGCAGGCTTCGCGGGCAGTGCCGCGGTGCTTACTCAGATCGTCGACGCGCACCGCGCAGCGAAGGACGCTTTCGTGGCTTACACGCCAGCTGCCTCCGACGGCACGTCCTGATGGCGTCCGCGACTAGCGGTGCCGGCCCACGGCGCCTATTGGGAGCCACGGGTCTTGCCGTAACCCGGATCTGCATCGGCACCAGTCCGTTAGCGAGCATGCAGCAGCTCTACGGCTACGAGGTGAGCGAGTCACTCGCGGTGGAGACGGTCGAGGCGGTCTTCGCGAGCTCGATCAACTTCATTGATACTTCTAACGGCTACGGAACTGATGGAGCCGCGGAACGCCGGATTGGTCTCGCTGTTCGCCAACACGGCGGTCTACCGGCTGGCACCGTGCTTGGGACGAAGGTCGATCCCGACCCCTGGACCGGTGACTTCTCTGGTGGGCGGGTGCGCGTCTCGTTTGAGGAAAGCATGGAACGCCTCGGCCTCGACCACATCCAGTTGCTTCACCTGCACGACCCTGAACGAATCTCCTTCGACGAAGCCACCGCACCGGGTGGTCCCGTCGACACCCTCGTCGACTTCAAGAGGCAGGGTCTCGTCGATCACCTCGGCGTAGCTGGCGGTCCCGTCGGATTGCTGCAGAGCTACCTGGACACTGGCGTGTTCGACGTGATCCTGACGCACAACCGCTACTCGCTGCTCGACCAGTCCGCCGAAGGGCTGTTCATGGCGGCGCACCAGCGCGGTCTCGGCGTACTGAACGCTGCGCCGTACGGCGGCGGAATGCTCGCAAAGGGGCCGGACGTGCAGGCCAAGTATGCGTACGGCCAACGAAGCGACGCGATCGGCGCCGCAGCAGCAGCCATGAAGTCGGCTTGCGGAGCCGCCGGCGTGCCCCTCGCGGCCGCCGCCCTGCAGTTCTCACTGCGCGCGCCGTTCATCGACTCGACCGTGGTCGGAGTGTCATCACCGGAGCGGATCCGGCAGACCATCGACCTTTCGAATGTGCCGATACCGGAGTCGCTGTGGGCGGAGCTAGAGGCGTTGCGTCCCGATGCGCAACTGTGGCTGGATCCTGCCGGCACGGGTCGCTGAGGCGATCGCGGCACAGGTCATTGTCCTGGGCTCCGGTCGTGCGGGTGTTCGGTGAGGTTAAGGTTCTCGACCTAGTCGCGGACCGGCATGGAACGGCCCTCCAGCGCGTACGCCCAGTGGCCGGTCTTCTCGTTCTAGTACCTGAGTTGCTGAAAAGACACCAGGATTTTCACCCGCTCGCAAGCCGCAGTTCACCCACACGCACTGAGGAGACCCGACGTCATGTACAACAAGCCGACGCGTGTGCGGTTCGGTGCCGCCTACTACCACGAATACCAGCCGGTTGATCGGCTGAAGACAGACCTCGACCTGATGGCGGAAGCTTCGTTCTCGGTGATCAGGGTGGGGGAGTCCGTCTGGTCCACGTGGGAGCCTCAGAACGGGACGTTCAATCTTGGGTGGCTGCTGCCGGTGCTTGACGGCGCGCATGAGCGTCGTATTGGGGTAGTCCTTGGAACTCCGACCTACGCGGTGCCACCGTGGCTCGCCCGGATCTATCCAGAGATCGCGGGAGAGCGAGCCACCCGTCAGCGGATCAGTTGGGGCTCCAGGCAGGAAGTCGACTTCACCCACCCGGCATTCCGCTTCCACGCCGAGCGTGTGGTGCGCGAGATCCTCGCGCGTTATGCAGCACACCCCGGCGTGATTGGCGTTCAGGTCGACAACGAGCCCGGAAACGAGCTGCTGCACAACCATGGTGTATTCCAACGCTTTATCGATTGGCTTCGGGAGCGCTACGGCGATGTCGAGAGCCTGAATCAGGCGTGGGGCCTCGTCTACTGGTCGCACCGATTGTCCACATGGGCGGATCTGTGGACCCCTGACGGAAACGCACAACCTCAGTACGATCTCGCTTGGCGCCAGTTCCAAGCCGAGCAGACCACCGAGTTCATCGCGTGGCAAGCTGGCGTTGCCCGCGAGTACGTATCCGCGGACCAGTTCGTGACCACCTGCATGGCCTACGACGTGCCGGCATTCGACGACCGGACCATGGCAGCGAGCCTCGACGTGGCCGCGGGCAACGCCTACTACACGATGCAAGACGGCCTCGCACTACCCGACTCCACTCATATAGAGCAGAACTGGAGGAGTTCCGGAACGTGGTCGCTTTACCTAAGCGCCGACCGCATGTACTCGTCGAAGCGGGCCCCCTTTCTCGTTACCGAGACGAACGCTCAGTCCATCGCGCGCTCGTGGGACAACCGCCCGGCGTACGACGGCCAGTGGCGGCAGGCAGCGTGGGCTCTCGTATCCCGCGGCGCCGAAATGATCGAGTACTGGCACTGGCACACTCTGCACTTTGGGGCTGAGACCTACTGGGGTGGTGTTCTTCCCCACAGCGGCCGGCCCGGACGGGTGTATCGCGCGATCGCAGAGCTCGGCAGCGAGTTCGAGCGCGCTGGTGACGCGGTCACCGGCCTGGTTCCGGACGCGGACGTGACCTTCGTCTACTCTGCTCCCAGCCGGTGGGCGCTCCAGGCGCAACCACCGCTTGCAACCGACAACGGTTCGCCCGACCGACGTGCCTACCAGGGTCTTTTCGACCCCCTCTATCGCGGTGCCTTTGATGCCAAGCTGCAGGCGCGCATCGTTCACGCCGAGCATTTGTTCACGCCCGACAGCTCGCCGCAAAGTGCAGCGGTAGAGCATCCCAATCTCGTAGTACCCGGCCTTTACGTCACCCGCGACCGGGACCTCGATTGGCTGCTGGAGTATGCGGAGTCGGGGGGACACTTGATCCTCGGGCCGCGAACCGCGTACGCCGATCACGAAGCGCGGGCACGCGCGGAGGTCGCGCCGGCGCGCCTACATGAGGCGGCGGGCGTGTGGTACGACGAATACAGCAACATAGGCAACGACATAGCTGTCGTTGCTTGCCCTCAACCGCCCGGCGCGGTGCCAGTTCTGCGTCTTGGCCCGGGAGCAATGGCGACACGCTGGGTGGACGGACTTGTGGCGACTACTGCCACCGTGCTGGTGACCTACGAGGATCGCCACTTCCGCAGATGGCCCGCAATCACG
Source organism: Acidothermaceae bacterium (assembly GCA_036510735.1). Lineage (GTDB taxonomy): Bacteria > Actinomycetota > Actinomycetes > Acidothermales > Acidothermaceae > PALSA-607. The sequence continues at coordinate 12,197 of DATCDK010000158.1, forward strand.
ACGCACACCTGCGGCACGGGCCGTATCACCGTCGTCGGTACGGTCCCCAACACAGCTCTTGCGGAGCATCTACTGCGCTGGATCGACA
>DATCDK010000159.1:0-3567 GCA_036510735.1 Acidothermaceae bacterium
TGTCGATCAGGGCAACTGTGACGCCACGACCTGCGCGCGGGTTGCCGGCGAGGCCGCCGAGCGTGCTCGAGGCAATGACCCCGACGCTCGGGACGGAGACCGGTGAGAGCGGGCCCGCCGACGTGGCCGAAGGGTCACTTCCGGGAAGCGTGATCGGTCCAACGATCGGCGGAACGACCGGCGCAGTAACCGGCGGGAGGAGTGTGGGCCCGTTGCCCGGTCCGTTCGAGCCCGCGTTGTCAGAGCCAGAGTTGTTGGAGCCGGAGTTGTTAGAACCCGAGTTGTTAGAACCCGAGTTGCTGGAACCCGAGTTACTGGAGTCCGACACGTCGCGGTCACCGAAGGAGTTGCTCTCCAGGTGAGCGGTCACGTTGGGCTCTACGCCAAGGACGCCAGGAGTCGCGGCGAGCTGCGCGAGCTGCGCCGACGTCCCGTCGACGATCTCGCTGTTCACGCCAGCAAGTACCGCCTGAACGTGCAGGCCCGGGACGGAAACGGCACCGTCGCCGGCGAGCGCAACGATGGCCTGTGAACGAGGTCCGGTAGATGTCGCGGCGCCAGCAGGCACTGCGGAGGTGACAGCAAGAGCACTGATAACACCCACTGTGGATACAAGAGCAAGCAACTTAGTGGCCGCTCGATCCAGTCTCACTACTGTCTCCTCGCGATACGCAAAGCTCCCCGGCACAGTCATGCTTGTGCCTACCGGCACAGGTGTGCCCACGTGCTTTGTCGGCACCGCGATTGGCCATCTGTTGTAGCCGCGCAATAGACCGCCCACTTGGCCTAATGGGGTGACCTCGCCGCCGGGCTAGACCGTGTGGAGATGCCGCGGCGAATGGCCCAGCAGGTAGGGACCTGACAGCGCTTGGCGAGGCTGTCCGGGAGTACCGGATCCGGGCAGCTGGCCCGGGAATCGATCAGGTCCGCAGCAAACGGACTAGTCGGAAGCTTTAGCCGCGCCCCACGCCGTCCGATGCATTGGGGCAGAGGTGGCTACAGACCGTAGTCGCACGACGCACGAATGGCCGCGCAAGCGGCCCTGACGCTAGGAGGACCGGGGTGACGGCGTTGGTTGAGCACGTGCCGCCCCAGCCGGAGAACTCCGCGGGATTCACCGCCATGGTGGTCGACGACCATCCGCTGGTCCGCGAGTCGATGGTTGCCCGCCTCACGGCTATGGGAGCCCGCGAGATCGTCGAGGCTGCCAGCTGTGCCGAAGCCAGGGCCCGTGCCCGCGCAAGCGGCCCGCGTGACCTCTGCATCGTCGACGTCGGCCTGCCCGACGGTTCAGGTCTTGACCTGCTGGCCGAACTCCGCAGTGCGGGCTGGCCCCGCCTCGTGGTGCTGTCGGCTGCCGATGACCCCTACTCTGTGCGCGCCGCGTTCGTTGCTGGTGCGCAGGGCTATCTGTTGAAGTCGGCGTCACCGGTCGTGGTGGCCGATGGTGTTCGCCGTGTCCTCGACGGCGGGGTCTACGCCGACCCGTCGGTGGCCTCCCTGCTCGCCGCAGGCTTGCGCAACAGCCCCACCAACGAAGGCGTCGGCGAACTGTCCGGTCGCGAAGTCGAAGTGCTACGCCTAGTCGCTGACGGCCGGTCCAACAAGGAGATCGGCGACGAACTCGGTCTCTCTGCACTGACGGTCAAGAGCCACCTGGCCCGCATCGCCCGCAAGCTCGGTACCGGTGACCGCGCCGAGATGGTCGCGCTAGCCATGCGCGCCGGTGTAATCCGCTAAGCGCTAGAAACCGCCGCGTCCCCCCAGGCGCGGCGGAAACCCGCAGCGCTAACCCCCCCGGGCGCAGCGGGAACGTAGAAAAGGCCGGCTCCTCCCCCAGGAGCCGGTCTTTCTACGTACGTGACGACTCTCGTGCGCAAGCGGCGGCCAGACAGGTCGGCCGTGTCAGGCTCCGAGGGCCAACGCGTGGTCGTACGGTGGGGAACATGTCCGACTCGGCCGCGCCGGTATTCCTTGAGCCAGCCGAGCTCCCTGAGCCAGCCGAGTCCGAACCAGGCGACCAGAGGGAGCCCGCTGAACTGGCAGAGCCCAAAGAGTTGGCGCCGCTATTGGAGCTACGGGACGGCGTCCCTGCGGTGATCGACGACGAGGACAGCCTGCTCGCAGCGGTGGAACGGCTGCGTGCAGGTACCGGACCGCTCGCCGTCGATGCCGAGCGGGCATCGAGCTATCGCTACGGGCATCGTGCGTATCTCGTCCAGTTGCGGCGCGAAGGTACCGGCATCCTGCTCATCGATCCGATCAGCTGCCCCGACCTGTCAGCAATCGGAGCCGCCGTCAGCGATGCCGAATGGATCGTGCACGCGGCGAATCAAGATCTGCCATGCCTGGCTGATCTGGGCATGTATCCCGGCACTTTGTTCGACACCGAACTGGCCGGTCGACTCGCCGGATTCCCACGGGTCGGCTTGGCCACGATGGTCGAGAACCTGCTGGGCTGGCGGATGGAGAAGGACCACTCGGCGGCCGACTGGTCGAGCCGACCGTTGCCGCAACCCTGGCTTCGCTATGCGGCGCTGGACGTCGAATTGCTGATCGAGTTGCGTAACGAACTCGAGGCAGAACTCGATAGGCAGGGCAAACTCGCCTGGGCGTACGAGGAGTTCGAGCACGTACGCACGGCGCCGACGGCAGCTGTGTCAGTCGAGCGCTGGCGGCGCGTGTCGGGGATTCACAAGATCCGGCAGCGTCGGCAGCTGGCGATCGTTCGCTCGATGTGGAATGCCCGTGACCAGATCGCCCGCGAGACCGACATCTCTCCTAGCAGGCTGCTGCCCGATCTGTCGATCGTCGGGGTCGCGACCACCGCACCAGCCAGCGCCCGCGAGCTCGCGGGTTCACCAGACTTCCGCGGTCGCGGTAGCCGCAAATACCTGGCGCAGTGGTGGGCCGCGATCGCCGAAGCCCAGCAGCTGCCTGACGACGAACTGCCCGAACTGACCAGGCCGAGCGAAGGGCCGCCGCCCGCGCACCGGTGGGCCGAGCGCGACAGAGCGGCCGCCGACCGGCTCGCGGCTGCGAAGGCCGTGGTCGCCGCCCTCGCCGATGAGCACGGACTGCCTGCCGAGAACCTCTTGCAGCCCGACGCCGTCCGCCGCCTCGCGTGGCGACCGCCGTCTGCCTTGCTCGCCGGACAGGTAGGTGCCGACCTTCGCGGATTTGGCGCTCGCGAATGGCAGATCGCCCTCACGGCAGGGCCGCTCGCCCGTGCGCTTCTTCGGGCGGCGACTCACGACGCCGTCGCCGACTGACCCCTGTTCAACCAGCGGCGCCCTTCGGAGGGCACTTGGCCGCATCGATTTTCACCCGTACGCGCTACCCACTGACGCTAACCCGCAGGTACCGTCTCTGCATGTCAACGCCCGTGGGGGGCCCCGTTAACGTGAGCATCGACGGCCTCGAATACATCACCGCGCTTCGCCGCTGCACGCTCGCGGTCAGCGTGATCCACGAGGTCGACATGATGCCGACCGACGACGGCATCGTGCTGGTCGGCGTTCCTGACATTCCGGTCAGTTTCGACCAGCTCGCGGAGGCCATCGGCGG
>DATCDK010000160.1:0-23521 GCA_036510735.1 Acidothermaceae bacterium
GGCCAGTTGACCTCGACGCTCATCGGCCCTCGTACGGTTCGCCGTCGGCGGCGGGCGCGCGCACGCGCCCGACCAGACCCGCCACCGCGAAGATGGTCGCGAGGTAGGGCAGCATGCCGAGGAAGTCTGACGGAATCTGCACAGGTGTACCGATGAACGACAGCACCGTCTGCAGTGCTGTGGCGAACCCGAACAGGAGAGCTGCGCCGACCGCGCCACGCGGGCTCCAGCGGCCGAAGATGACGGCGGCCAGTGCGATGAAGCCGCGACCACCCGTCATGTTCTTGACGAATCCCGAACTCTGTCCGATCGTCAGTGACGCTCCGGCAAGGCCAGCCAGCATGCCGCCGACCAGCACGTTGATGTAGCGCGTGCGCCTCACGTTGATACCGACCGTGTCAGCAGCCTTCGGGTGCTCACCGACTGCGCGGGTACGCAATCCCCAGCGGGTACGGAAAAGCACGATGTCGAAGGCGAAGATCAGTACGTAAGTCATGTAGACGACGATGTTCTGGTCGAACAGCAACGGCCCGATGACGGGGATGTTGCCGAGCACCGGAATATTGATCGCCGAAAGCGTGCCGACGTTGTTGTAGGCATTCGAGTTCGGCGCCATCACGGCGTCGTACAAGAAACCGGTCAGACCAAGTGCAAGCAAGTTCAGGACAACGCCGAGCACGACCTGGTTCACGACGTACTTGATCGCGAAGACCGCAAGGAGTGCGGCAATCACCGCGCCCGCGAGCATGCCGGCGATAATTCCAACCGCGGCGTTCTTCGAGATCGTCCCGAACATCGCGCCCGCGAAAGCGCCGACGAGCATCTGACCTTCGATCGCGACGTTGATGACACCTGATCGCTCGCACGCGACTCCGGCGAGCGCGCCCAAGATGAGCGGCACCGCGATGATGACGGTTTCGCCGAACAGACCACCAGAACCGAAGAGGTCCAGCGTCGGCGCACTCTTACCCGTCACCGACCAGCACAGGAACGAGAAGACAACAAAGACGATCGTCAGCGCGACGACCCACGTCATTACGCGCTTGGAGTAGCCCTTGTTGATGCGCCAGAACCCAGCGGCTACAACGGCGATCCCGACCACGATCGCAAAGATCCGAGCCGGCACGACGAGATTGGGCATCTTGTACTTGGCACCGACCGGCGACAGCCGGAAGTGCGCGTTGTGGCCGGCTTTCGAACCGAGGCCGAACGCGACGGCACAGAGCACCCCGATCACGATCAGCGCCGAGCCCGACACGAGGCGCTGACGTCGCGACGCCGGCACCTCGACGATCTGCGGCGCAGCGATCTCGAGTGACCCTGTGGTGTCGACGCTCACCCGTTCCACCCCTTCGCAAGCGCTGTGGCGCCGGAGTCGGACGAGCTGCGGAGCCGAAACACGGCCCGTACGAAGGCTGGTGCTGCGATAAAGAGGACCACCAGGGCCTGCACGATGGTGACCAGGTCGATCGACGTCCCGGTGCGACTTTGCATCGTTGCGCTTCCCGCATGCAGGGCGCCGAAGAGCAGGCCGGCCCACACGGTCGGCCACGGTTTGGCCCGGCCAAGCAGGGCTACCGTGATGCCGTCGAAACCGAGCCCGGCATCGACGGCGTTCGTCAGTGCGTAGTTCGTGCCGCCACCAAGGATCTGACTACATCCGGCGAGGCCGGCAAGCCCGCCGGCGATCAGCATCGCGGTGACATACGTGCGGCCGACGTTCATGCCCGCCGTCCGCGCGGCCGTTGGGCTCGCGCCCACTGCCCGCAACGTGAAACCGAGCCGGCTGCGCGTCAAGAGCCACGCAACGCCCACCGTCGCCGCTACCGCAATGAGCAGGCCAAGGTTGACCCGCAGTGGTGACGGCAGCAGCTTCCCGAGGCGGGCCGATCCGTGCACGATCGGCGACTGCGCTTGATTGCTGCCCGGACGCCGAAACGCACTCGTTTTCAAGGCGTAGTCGAGCAGATCGAGCGCAATGTAATTCATCATGATCGTGGTGATGACTTCGTGTGCACCGGTGCGCGCTTTGAGCCAGCCGGCGATACCGCCCCACACCGCGCCAGCAATCGTGCCGCCAACAAGCGCTACGACGAGGTGAATAAACGGCGGCAGGTGCCAGGTGAATCCGATGTATCCGGCAGCCATCGCGCCGAGAATGAGCTGGCCTTGGCCGCCGATGTTGAAAAGCCCGGTGCGAAACGCGAGGCCGACGGAGAGCCCGACGAGAATCAACGGCGTCGCGTTGAAGAGAGTCTCCGACAGCGGATTGAAGTCGTGCCACACGCTGCCGTGGCCGCCGAACGTGTGAGGGTCGACGATCGCGCCCTCGAACAGCGCCACATACGCGGACGACACCGCATGCCAGGCAGCGGAGAACACCTTGCCCGGTGACGCTGAGAAGTGCCGCATGGCATCGCGGGTCGGTTGATTGGTTACTGCGATGAGGATGGCGCCTACGATGATCGCGGTGACAAACGACAGCGCAATCACGACCAGCGGATGCGTTTCGCCACGCGACTTGCGCCGGGCCGGCCCACCGGGTGGAACCGCGATCTCGTCCTTGACGGTGCCGTCGACGCTCACGAGGCGCCACCCCCCTGCGAGCCTGGCTCAGGAACGCCGCCCGGCTCAGGAACAACCTCGAGCGGTTCGAAGATTGCTGCACCCACTGTGGTGTCCGGTGGATCGGCTTCACCGGCAACTGAGCCCGCCATCAACAATCCGACGGCGGCGGCCGAACTGCCGCCGGGCAACTCCCCGATGATGCGGCCCTGGTACATGACGGCGATGCGGTCGGCGAGTCCGAGCACCTCATCGAGCTCGGTCGAGATGAGTACTACGGCGGTTCGGTGGTCACGCTCGCGCACGATGCGCTTATGCACGAACTCCATCGACCCGACGTCAAGACCGCGGGTGGGTTGGGCGACGATCAGCAGTTTGAGTGGGCGCGACAACTCCCTGGCGAGCACGACCTTTTGCTGGTTTCCGCCAGACAACGTGCTGGCCGGCACCTGCGCGCTTTCGGTGCGGACGTCGAACTCGGCAACCCGGGCGGCGCCGTTCGCATCAATCGCCGCCATGTTGAGACCGAAACGCCCGGCGAAGGTGGGGCTCTCGTGCATGTCGAGCACGAGGTTCTCCTCGACGGAGAAACTGCCCACCAATCCGTCGTGCGAGCGATCCTCCGGCACGTACCCGATCCCGAGGTCGAGCCGGTCGCGCACGGACGACGTCGTGACGTCGTTGCCAAGCACACTGATGTGACCGGCCGTCGGAGTTTCAAGGCCGACAAGGCACTCGGTGACCTCGGTCTGCCCGTTGCCCTGCACGCCGGCGATGGCGTAGATCTCGCCCTCCCGCACGGAGAAAGAGACGTCGTCTACCTGCACCACGCCCGCGGTGTCGACGACGCGCAACCCCTCGACGTCCAGCACAACAGCACCGGGTTGGGCCGTTGTCTTCTCCACCGTCAACAGAACGGGCCGCCCAACCATCAGCGACGCCAGCTCCTGCTCGCTGCTCGAAACCGGCGGCTGACCGACCACTCGGCCGCGCCGGATCACGGTGATCGCGTCACCGATCGCCTTGACCTCCTTCAGCTTGTGGCTGATGAAGACGATCGAGGTGCCGGCGTCACGCAGCTTGCGCATGACCGCGATGAGGTCATCGATTTCGGACGGCGTGAGCACGGCGGTCGGTTCGTCGAGCACCAGCACCTTGGCGTCACGAGCGAGCGCCTTGAGGATCTCGGCCCGCTGCTGCACACCGACCGGCAGATCAGCGACAAGAGCATCAGGCGGGACGGCGAGGCCGAACCGTTTCGAGACATCGGCAACCTTGCGTCTCGCCGCGCGTTGGTCGAGCCAGCCAAGGCCGCCGGGGCCGCGGGTGTCTTCGTGACCCAGCATGATGTTCTCGGCGACAGTGAAGACCGGAATCAGCATGAAGTGCTGATGGACCATGCCGATGCCGGCGGCCATCGCATCGCCCGGGCCATTGAACCTGGTGACGACATCGTCGACGAGAATCTCGCCGTCGTCCGGGGCGTACAGCCCGTACAGCACGTTCATCAGGGTGCTCTTGCCCGCGCCGTTTTCGCCCAGCAAGCAGTGGATCTCGCCCGGTTCGACGACCAGGTCGATGTGGTCGTTCGCGACAAGAGACCCGAACCGCTTCGTGATGCCGCGCAGTTCGAGCTTCACTGCGACGACCTCAGTTCACCTAGCACCACCGCAGTCAACACCAAAGCCCTATCGCAGGGAATGGGCAGAGGTGGACGGGCCCGTCACCGGGCCCGCCCACCTCTGTTTACCGCTGAGCTTGCTTACTTACTTCGGCTGCGAAGGCGACGTGATCGGGATCTTGCCGCTTTCGATGTCGGCCTGCACCTGCTTGACCTCTGCCTGCACGCTCGCCGGAACCTTCGAGGCGAAGTCGTGGTACGGCGCAAGGCCGGTGCCGTTGTTCGTCAGGGTGCCGATGTAGCTTCCGCCACCGAGCGACTTGCCCGCCGCGAAGTCATTCGCGTACGTGGTAACTGCACTCGCGAGGCCCTTGACCACACTGGTCAAGAACACCGAACAGTCAGCCGCGTCGCTGACGCAACCGTCGGTGTCGACCCAGATGACGCTGACCTTGCCACCCGAGGCCTTGGCAGCAATCGCAGAGCCGAGGCCAGTGCCACCGGCAACCGGGAAGATGACGTCAGCACCCTGCGAGATGAACGCCTTGCTGATCGCTTGGCCACCCGCGGTGTCACCGAACGGGTTCGACGTGCTCGGGTCGAAGGTGCCGCCCTTCTGCTTCGTCTCGTCCCAGCCGAGCACCTTCACCGTCTTGCCCTTGACCTTGTTGAAGTACTGCACGCCCTCCCAGAAGCCATCCATGTAGATGGTGACCGGCGGGATGTTCAAACCACCGTAGGTCGCAACAACGCCCGTCTTCGAGACGGAGGCCGCGAGGTACCCACCGAGGAAACCGCCCTGCGCGGTGTTGAACTGCATGCCGTAGACGTTCGGGCCGGTCGACGAGTCGTCGATCTCGGCGAACTGCTGCTTCGGGTTCGCCGCCGCTGCTGCCTTAACTGCGTCGTTCATCAGACCGCCGACAGCGATGATGGTCGAGCAGCCCTTCTGAACTTCTGCGTTGAGGTTCGGCGTGTAGTCGTTCTGGGTGTTCGACGCGACGTAGGAGACCTTGATGTTCGGGTTCGCCTTGTTCGCGTCTGTCAGTCCCTGCCACGACGACTGGTTGAACGAGTGGTCGTCGACACCGCCAGTGTCGAGCACCATGCATGCGTTGATCGGGCCACCCGCTGCCGGCGCAGAGCTGGCCGGCGCCGGGCTGGACGCCGGTGCCGAGCTGGCCGGCGCTGGAGCGCTTGACGCAGGTGCCGGCGCCGAGCTGGCCGGCGCTGCCGCGCTTGTCGTGGCCGGAGCAGGCGCGCTGCTCGCTGCGGGACTGGCGCTCTTCTTGCTGGAACAGCCCGCAAGAATGATCGCTACGGTTCCCGTGGCCGCGATGATCTGATAGGTCTTCTTCACAACGCCTCCGCTATCGCATAGCAAGTAAAAATGTTGGGTGGACAATAGCCGGGTCAGGCGGCGCGTGCGCGCCCGGTCCAGTCGTTGCGACGCGTTCCCCCGACGCCCTGAGCGCGCGAAGGCCTGTTTGCTATCGAAGCGCGCCAAGAACGTTACGTCGCTGTGACCTCACGTTCACCCACGGCGACCCGCGCACGCAGCGGACGCCGACCCCCGAGGTTCAGCTGGGGTCGACGGATTCCGTCTTGCCGACCCCGGGTTGAGCCATTTCGGATCTGGATTCTTGCCTGGACGGCGGGGTGGTTTCTGTAGGTGCGGACTGGACCTGCCGGCTCCACCGTGAGGTCAGGTCGGCGACTCGGCGGAAGCGTTCTCCCTCGTCGTCGCGACGAGATCGGGTCATCAGCACCAAGAACACGCCGACGACGATGATCACGGCCACAGCTACCGCCACGATGATCGGTGTCACGTCAGGCTCCTAACGTCTGGCGGGGACCTACCCCTATCTCACCGCACGACTCCTCCACCTCCAACTCGGCCATCTGCCAGAGGGGTCGCGCAAGATCGTCAACTGGGCTCGTAGCGGCCCCAGATACCTCGCAACGTGGCACATACCTCGCCAAGGGTGGCTTGGGCTCTCAACGCTTCCTTGATCGGCGGCAACACGTTCTGCTCGCCGCTGGCGGCGGAACCCACCGCGGCCAGCGCGCGTTCGACAGCGTCGCCGTCACGACGGGCGCGAACGGCCGCAACACGGGCGATCTGCTGCGCCTCCGACTCCGGATCGACCCGCAACGGCTGGTAGTCCTCGTCTGCCTCTGACGTGAAGGCGTTGAGACCGACGACGATGCGGTCGCCGCTGTCGATGCCCTGGGCGACCTCGTAGGCGGCGTTCTCGATCTCGGCACGCTGGAATCCGCGCTCGATTGCGGCGACCGCACCACCGAGATCCTCGACACGTCGCATGAGTTCGAGCACGGCGGTCTCGATGTCGTCCGTCAGCGACTCGATCGCGTAGGAACCCGCAAACGGATCGACGGTCTTCGCGATGTCGGTTTCGTACGCGAGCACCTGCTGGGTCCGCAACGCCAACCGTGCGGCCTTCTCTGTCGGCAACGCGATCGCCTCGTCGTAGGCATTGGTATGCAGCGACTGGGTACCGCCCAGCACCGCACCAAGCGCTTGCAGTGCCACCCGCACCATGTTGAGTTCGGGTTGCTGCGCCGTGAGCTGCACGCCAGCTGTCTGGGTATGGAAGCGCAGCATCGTCGAAGCCGGATCGCGCGCACCGAACTGATCGCGCATGACGTAGGCCCAGACGCGTCGCGCAGCACGGAACTTAGCGACCTCTTCAAGGAACGTCGTGCGCGCGACGAAGAAAAACGTAAGCCGGGGTGCGAATTCGTCGACACTGAGCCCTGCCGCCTGGGCGGCCCTGACGTATTCGATCGCGTCGGCCAGAGTGAACGCGACCTCTTGAACGGGCGTCGCACCCGCCTCGGCCATGTGGTAACCGGAGACCGAGATCGTGTTCCACGCGGGCAGTTCGGTCTTGCAGTAGGCGAAGAGATCGGTTGCGAACCGCAGCGACGCGCGCGGCGGAAAGATGTAAGTACCGCGGGCTATGTACTCCTTGAGGATGTCGTTTTGCACAGTGCCACGCAGCGCAGAAGGCGCGATGCCGTTCTCGTCGGCGACCATCTGATACATCAGCAACAGCAACGCCGCCGGTGAGTTGATCGTCATGGACGTCGAGACCTGGTCAAGCGGGATCTGGTCGAACAGCGTGCGCATGTCGTCGATCGAGTCGATCGCGACGCCGACCTTGCCGACCTCACCCGCCGCCATGGGGTCGTCGGAGTCGTACCCCATCTGAGTAGGCAGGTCGAACGCGACGGACAGCCCCGTCGTCCCCGCTGCTAGCAGTTGGCGGTATCGGCGGTTGGATTCGGCTGCCGATCCGAAGCCCGCGTACTGCCGCATGGTCCACAGCCGGCCGGTGTACATGGACGGATAGACGCCGCGGGTAAAGGGAAAAGCACCCGGCTCCCCCAACGCGGCGGCCGGGTCGAAATCGGCCAACGCCGAGCTGTCGTAGATGGGCTCGATCGGCAGCCCCGATTCCGTCTGACCCGCCATCGCCCCAGTATGGCCCGGCGGAGTTCGGTTACTCTGTCCCGGTCATGGGCTCAAATCTGCGGCGTGGTGGCCGCCGCCGCAGCGCACTCGCCGCGTCCTTCTGTGGCGCGCTGATCGCATCGATGACCCTCGCCGCGTCGTCCGGCATCGCGCGAGCCGACGACGTCCCGATCGGTGGCCCTGCACTCGGGCAAGCAGGGATCGTGGTCGACCCCGCACCAGGGGTGCCCGCACTGCCGGGCATCACAGCGACGTCATTCGTGGTCGCCGATGCCGACACCGGCGACGTGCTCGCGGCCAAGAACGCGCACGCCAAGCTGGCGCCGGCCAGCACGCTGAAGACACTGACCGCGCTGACCGTGATCCCCCTGCTGCCGACGAACCTGCCCGTCGTGGCGCAGCGCGACGCGCCCAGCACCGACGGCACCAAGGCCGGCATCGTTGCGGGCACGACCTATACGGTCGACAACCTGTTCACCGCGATGCTGATGATGTCGGCGAACGACGCAGCGGTCGCCCTCGCCGACGCGAACGGCAACCTGCCGGACACGCTCGCGCAGATGAACACCCTCGCGGCGCACCTCCAGGCTGACGACACGGTCGCCTTGACGCCGGACGGGCTCGACGCGAAGGGCCAATCGTCGTCCGCCTACGACCTCGCGCTGATCTTTCGGGCCGGACTCACGGTGCCGCAGTTCTTGTACTACCTCTCGCTCAAGACGGCCCAGTTCCCGGCGCCGAAGGGGCAGACCTTCCAGATCCAGACGCACGACCGGCTGTTGACGTCGTATCCCGGCATGCTCGGCGGCAAGAACGGCTACACGGTCGCGGCGAATGCGAGCTACGTCGGCGCCGCGAAGCGCGACGGCCACACGATCATCGTGTCGGTGATGCGCGACCAGGCAAACTTCTGGCCCGAGGTGCAGGCGCTGCTCAACTGGGGCTTCGCTGCCGACGGTCATGTCGCGCCCGTCGGCGACTTGGTCGCACCGCTCGAACCCGACCTCCCGGCAGACTCGCCCACGCCGTCGGTACAGCCGACCGTGCAGGCCCTGACGGTGACCGCCGCCCCGACTCCTGCGGCGCCGGTCGCGAAGGCTGCTGTCAAGGCGTCGTCGCGCACCACATCGGACGGCGTCGGGATCTCAGCTGTACTGATCTGGTCCGCCGTCGGTGTCGGCGCGTCGTTCTTCCTCGCCGCTTCGTGGCGATTCACCCGACGCCGTCACATGGGCGAGACGGACGAGCGATATCTCGACGGGCTCTCGCGACTCTCGAGCCTCGACGACCTAGCGTCGAAGTAACCATCGCACCCGCCGGCCATCGTTCTGGCCGTCGAAGTGACTAGCGCACCTTCACCTTCGCTTTCGCTTTCGACGAAACCTTCTGCTTCGAGGCAAAGGCTGCGACCCTCGCGGGTCCCGCGGCTCGAACGCGCTGGTCTGCGAGCAGTTGGCCAACTCGCTGGAACGACACCCCGGTGAGTACGGCGATGTCGCGCATGGAGTACTTGGGGTTCAGCCGGCCAACCAGAGCCCTCATCGCCGTTGCGTAGTTGGCTGCCGCGACCTCGGCTTGGGCTCGGAGATCCTCGACCTCTTTGAGATCCGCCCGAACGAGCGGGTCAACATTGATGGACAGTTCGACCTGAACCGACCGCACCGGCACGTCGAGGAACAACGCAATCGCCTCTTGGGCCATCGAGCTGACCTGGTCGAGGCGCTTGGTCTGTGTGAACACGCCCGGCAGTTCAGGGACACTGATCGCCCACCAGTCACCGGAACGTCCAGCGCGTGCTGTGTAAGTGGTCACTTCCACCACCCCTCTCCGAGGACTGCGTCGAGCTGTTTGACGATGCTCCCTGCGGTGATCTCGTTGATCTCCCTGTGCCGAGGGATCGTCACCCGGACCAAACCGCATCGCCAGATCTCGTGTGATGCTCCTTGTCGTTCGAGTGTCCAGGAGACTCCCGCGACCCGAGCCGCGTCGTTGATCGTCTTCGTCAACGCACGCCGCTTCATGATGTTAAGTCAAGGTCCCTAGACATAGCAAGTCAATGGGCCTAGACGAGGAACGCTCGTGTTGGAGCTTCAGGGAACATGAGCGCATACAACAGCCTCCGTTGCGGCATGAATCGGATCGATGAATAACGAACATTGTTTGTGGGGAAGGCGCATGCGCATCAGGTGCGTACGCGCGGGCGCAGGTGTGCGGGCGACGCGCACGCGTCACGCGGGCGCATGTGTGCGGGCGACGCGCACACATCACGCGGGTGTGCATGTGCGGGCGCGATGCGCGTGCGCAGGTGGGCACGCGCGCACGCGCGCACACACGCCGGCAGGCCCGAGCCGCAGACGGCTTGCACTGGACCCCGAAGCCGCACTGTCACGGTCGGCGGTTGAAGATGGAGTGTGGGACATTCATGCATCGCTTCAAGAAGCGTGCTACGAGGGACATCAGCGAAGATCTCTCGGGACGGCGGCCCGCTGATCGTTACACCGGACCGATGCGCGATTGCCCGGTCCAGCACATACCAAAAGCCAGGCTCCGATGTTGAGTCCAGGTGTACCGCCGTCGGCATCCGTGGTCCGCCGTTGGCATTGACCTCAAAGTCAGCACCTTCAGGACGCGACCCTGCGACTTCGCGGCGATAGAGAGTGAACTCCACGCCGCGCGCCGGGCAGGCCGCACTCGCTTCAATGACGGCTGCCGCCACGGATTGCCGCTGCGGATCGGTAAGAGCAGCGCTCGATACCGCGGCGATGTCGATGTCACTCTCGCCGGGGACATACCCGCCCAGCGCAACAGAGCCGACGAAGTACAAGCCGACAAGATCCGTACCGAGGGTGCGAGCCAGAGCTTCCGCTACTTGATCACCGAACATGGCGACTTCGCGCGTGACGATCATGCTCATGAGCGCTTGAGGAACCTCAAATAGAACGCCGCGAATACGAGCACAATCCCGACGTTGGACAACAGCCGCGGCCAGAAATGGTTCCTGAAGAACAGCAGGTCCACCCCGACCACGACGGCGACCATCGCGAGCACGAAAAGCGTGATGACTGCCTGTCTTCCCATTGCTCATGCCTACTCTGTGCAACGGAGCGGAGCAAGCGCACCGCGCTTTCCAGGTCTAGGCCCGCTAGGGCGTATCGGCGGACTGCTCTAGCCTTTGGACCTATGGATTCTCGCGATCAGTCACTTCGGCAAGCAGTCGCGACCGACGGCGCTCCAGCGGCCCTCGGTCCTTACAGCCAGGCGATCGTCGCGGGCGGTTTCGTCTTCTGCTCAGGGACCGTCGGCATCGATCCGCAGACCGGGCAGGTAGCCGACGGCATCGAGGCACAAACAGAACGAGCCTTGCAGAACATCGCCGCCATTCTCGACGCGGCTGGCGCGTCCATGGCTGACCTGGTAAAGACCACCATCTTCTACGCCGACGTGGATGACTTCGCGAAGCTGAATGAGGTGTACGCGCGGCACATGCCTGACCCGCCGCCCGCCCGGTCAGCACCAGCGAACATCAAACTGCCGCGCGGCCTACTCGTCTCAATCGAGGCCATCGCACTGCTGCCGACCTGACGTCCATGTCGTGCACTTACGCACGTCATCGCGCCAGATGCGGACGTTGAGCGGTCACGGACGCGCAGCTGCCATGCTCAGTGGCTCGTGGACCGGTCCTCGTCGAAGCCGCGCACCCCACAGTGCGAACGTCGGCGTTCACCCGCAGTAGGTGGCCACGATGGCGCCCGTGCCGGGATGGCCCGGATTCGCAGCGAAGCCAGGGTCGGTGACGACGACGACGATCTTTGTAATGACCCCAGTGATCTGGCTGCCGTGCTTGGTGATCGAGCTGGAGACAGCAGTGCCCATGTACGCCGGGACCGATGCGTCCGGGGACGAGCTGTTGCCCGGAGACGACGTCCAGATGGCTGCACAAGAGGGCGGATTGGATCCCGGGTTGTCCGCGAAGCCCTTGAAGGAGGCAGGTGCGCCACCGCCGGTCAGGGCGTTCTGCCCGGCCCATTGCGCGCCCCAGAATGTGACCTTCGAGGGGTTCGCGGTGACGGTAGTGTCACCGAGGACGAAGATCCCGCGGCTGGGGAATGCGAAGACGATCGCGTTGTGCGAGGCGTCGCTGGACGGCAAGTAGTAGGCGTCCCCGGCGAAGGCTGCTGAGACCGGCTCCGGCCCTTGCGCGACACTCACGTTGGGGACCGTGCAGTGCGCTGCGCCAGAGACATCGGTGGCCGCCGTGCAGCTCTGGTCGGAGGCGCCGCTGCCGAGGGTCAGGGTCAGTTGGCGTCCGGAGATCGGAGCGGTGCCGTCTTCGAGCAGGCGCCCGGACAGCGTCACCGGCTGACCCTGCGCGATCACGGTCGGACCGGTGTACGTCGTGGTCGTCTCCTCGTGAGTGACGACGAAGGATGCACTGCGGGAGCCTGGCAGGTAGTTCCCGTCACCGGCGAAGGTCGCGGTGATCGTGAATGGCCCGGCGGCTTCGGAGGGCGTGATGGTGCAGGCGGCGACTCCGTTAGCGTCTGTTAGTTGCGAGCAGGTTTCGGCGCCCACGGCCAGCGTGAGCGGCCTGCCGGCGATCGGGGCGGAGTTGTCGGTGCGGGTAAGTCGGGCCGACACAGCCGCCGGGTCGTGGTAATCCGCGCTGGTGTCGCCGTCATAGGTCACGGTCGTTCGTGCCTTGTTGACCGTCTGGGTCAGGCTCCCCGAGCTGCCGTCGAAATTGGCACTGTCACTGCTGTAGGTCGCGGCAATCAGGTGACTGCCGACCGACAAGCTGGCCGTCGTGACCGAGCTGTCGGTGCCTCCGGCGACGCCCTGCGGCGAACCGAGACTGGCGGCGTTGTCCTGGAACTGCACCGTGCCGGTTGCTGTTCCGGCTCCTGGCGGCGTCACCGTGGTGGTCGAGTTGAAGGCGACGGGCGCACCGAACTCGCTGGGGTTGTCCGAGGAGGTGACACCCGTTGCGGTTGCAGCGGGCGTGACGACCTGGCCGCCGGAAAGCGAACCGCTGCTCCCCACGACGTCAGAGGTCGAGCTGGTGAAGATCGCGGTGACCGGATGGTCGCCGACCGCCAGCGTCGATGCTGTGAGCGCAGCGTGCCCGCTGCCGTCAACCGGTTGCGCCGCACCCAGATCCGCACCGTCCGCCTGGAACTGCACCGATCCGGCCACACTGGTCGAGCACGCGCTGGAGATCGCCGCGGCGAGCAACGTCCCTTGACCGAACACCGTGGGATTGATGCTGGACGTCACGCTCGTCGCGGACGTCGCGGCCGTGACCGTCTGCACCAGCGGGCCGCTCAGGCTGGGCACGTCGGTAGGACCGAGATAGCCGGCGGTGATGACGTGACTTCCACCGGACAAAGAGACCGAAATATTCGCCGAGCTGTGGTTCGTCGGGATCGTGTGCGTGCCGAATATCGGATCGGGGTCGAAGTCCGGGGTGATCAGCTGCGGGCCGCGAAGCAGGGAAGCGCCGTCGAAGAACTGCACGAGACCCTCAGGCGAGTCAGGGAAGAACGCGCCGTACACCGTGGCGGTCAACGTCACCGAACCGCACGCCGTCGAGGGGTTCGCCGACGACGAGACCGTTGTCACCGTCGGGGAACCCACCGCGAGCGCGGGCTCCGCCGAGGACACCACACCCACGAGAGGCACCACCACCGCCAGCACCGCCACAATCGCGATCCGTCGCTTCATGTTCATCCCGGCCTCCGGTCACGACAGCGGCCGCTCCGGGGAGAAGCAGCCTGGCTATCGCTTAATCACATCGACCGTCGGTAACGTCTCGGTAACACCTGCTCCCGATGTCGCGTCCGCGTTGGCCGCGCGGCTCGGAGCAGGCGCACGAGGTCGCCATCACGGCCACTTCGCTGGGCGTTGCGGACCGCGTAGCGTGACGTCATGTCCGACACTCCGGTTCGCAAAGTCGCCGCTGACACACTGACTCCCGGACACCCCACGGCCGGCGTGTTACGCGAAGAGGCGATCGTCATCGGTGATCTGTGGTCCGGGCGAGCGCTCACCGAACCCGGGGTGGCCAGCGACTGGCATCACCACGGGGAGCACGACACGATCGCTTACGTCGTACGCGGTGCATTGCGCGTGGAGACGGCAACCGATGTCGTGCAGGGCGAACCCGGAGACTTCGTGCACGTGCCCGCCCACACCGTGCATCGCGAAAGCAACCCAACGACAGAGACGTCCGAGGTCGTAGTGATTCGTCGGGGCGCCGGGCCCGTGGTTATCAACGTTGACGGCCCCGCCGGGACAACCTCAGGTTGAGGTTGAGCCTGCAGGCGCGCCCAGACCAAACGCAAAGTCGCGGTCGGTGCGCCACACCCCGTCGTCCCCGCGTTCGAAGAGACCGAAATGCTCGACCGTGAACGCGGCCTCGTAGTCGGCCAGTTCGCGGTACGCGTGATCAAGAACATCAGGCGGGACGTCGTGGGCGACCGTCACGTGGGGGTGGTAGTTGAACTTCAGCTCATGGGCAAGGGGCCCACTGCGAACCGCGCGCTCGACCCGCTCGCAATCGCTGATGCCGGCAGCGAGGGCCACGAACACGACGGGCGAGACCGGCCGGAAGCTGCCCGTCCCCCGCAACTGGATCTCGAACGGCCATTGCTGCGCCGCCACCGACGCGAGGTGCGAAACCACCGCCGCCAACTGCGAATCGTCGAGGTCGGTCGGGGTCATCAACGTGACGTGCGGCGGAATCGCCAGTGCCAGTGGGTCGCCGAGATCTTCACGCCACTTCGTCAGTTCGGCGCCGTAAGGCTCCGGCACGCCGATAGCGACACCGATCGTATGGGCAGCGCGACTCAAAGACTCAGACCTTCCTCGGCAGGAAGCCGACGCGCTCACGAACTAACTCCATGGTGGTGACGGCGACCCCGCGCGCCCGCTCGGCACCAGCCGCAAGGATCGCGTCCAGAGCCTCGGTGTCGTCGAGGTAGTGCCGTACCTTTTCCTGCACCGGCGTAACGAACTCGACCACGACATCTGCGAGGTCGGCTTTGAAGTCACCGTAACCCTTGCCGGCATACGCCGACTCGATTTCGCTGATTTCTCTTCCTGTAAGAGCGCTGAAGATGGTCAGGAGGTTGCTGACGCCCGGCTTTTCGACGGGGTCGAAATGCACGTGCGATCCGCTGTCCGTGACGGCCGACTTGATCTTCTTCACCAGCTGCTTGGGGGTGTCGAGCAGCAGCGCAGTGCCGGCATCCTGCAGCGATTTGCTCATCTTGGCGCTCGGGTCTTGCAAGTCGAAAATCTTCGCGGTCGCCTTCACAATGTGCGCCTCGGGCATCGTGAACGTCGGCCCGAACCTGGTGTTGAACCGCTGTACCAGATCGCGGGTCAGCTCGACATGCTGCCGTTGATCCTCACCGACCGGCACCAGGTCGGCCTGGTAGATCGCGATGTCGGCAACCTGCAGGATCGGATAGGTGAACAGGCCCACGCCAGCGTTCTGCGCGCGCGCCGTCTTCTCCTTGAACTGCGTCATCCGGCTGGCCTCGCCGAAGCCGGTAATACAGGAGAAAATCCAGGCCAGCTCGGTGTGCTCCGGAACGTGACTTTGGATGAACAGCGTGCAGCGCTCAGGGTCAAGACCGATTGCGAGCAACTGTGCAGCAGACAACCGCGTTCGTTGACGCAAGACCAACGGATCCCAGTCGACGGTAATCGCGTGCAGGTCGACGACGCAGTAGAACGCATCAAACTCGTCCTGGAGCGCGACCCAGTTCTGCAACGCACCGAGGTAGTTGCCGAGGTGGAAGGAATCAGATGTCGGCTGGATGCCCGAGAGCACCCGCGGCCGGCTGTGGGACGTCATAACTCATTCTCCCAAATGGCTGGGCTCGCCGACGCCATTTTCGGCTGGCGGCGCGCTGACCCGAACCCTAGCCACCCGGCGTCCGTCGAGTTCGGCGACCGCGAGCCGGTGGCCGCCGACCTGCACCGTCTCACCCAGTTGCGGGAGATGGCCGAGCTCGGCCATGAGAAACCCGGCCACGGTCTCGTACGGGCCCTCGGGCAAGGCAACCCCTGCCTGCTCTGCAAAATCGTCCGTATTCAGCAGCCCGTCGACGACTACGTCACCCCCGCGAAGCCGGTGTGGCCCGCCTCCCTCGAGGTCGTACTCGTCGCGAATGTCACCGACGACCTCCTCGACGAGATCCTCGAGCGTCACGATGCCCGCCGTCCCGCCGTATTCGTCGACGACGATGGCGAGATGCTGATGTTCACGTCTCATCTCCGACAGAGCCGCGAGCACGTTCTTGCCATCAGGCAACATCATGACCGGCCGGACGAGGTCGGTGACCCGAACGGTGCGCGGGTCTGCCTCGGCACGTGTCGAGACGAGGTCACGGATGTGCACGAAGCCGACAACGTCGTCATGCGATCCGCGCACGACCGGATAACGCGAGTGCGGGCCTGACGCGACCAGTTTCAGCGCCGCCGCGACCGACGTCGTGGCGTCGAGGAACTCGACCTCCGTGCGCGGCACGAGCACCTCGCGCAGCCGCCGATCGCCCGCGGTGAACACCTCATCGATCAGCCGGCGCTCGTCGCGACCCAGCGACTCGTGCGTCGCGACGAGCCCGCGCAGTTCTTCCTCGCTGATGGATTCACGCCTCGCATCGGGGTCGCCGCCGAGCAGCCTGACGACGACGTTGGTCGACAGCGAGAGCAGCCAGATGACCGGTCGCATCAGGCTCGCGAACCGGTCGAGAGTCGGTGCGGCCAGCTGCGCCGCCTTCTCCGCGCGCTGCAGCGCCAGCCGTTTCGGCACGAGCTCGCCGAGGACCAGCGTCACGAACGAGATGGACAAAGTGACGATGAGAAACCCGACGACGGTAGCCGACGTGTGCGTCATCCCGAGACGCTCAAGTTCGCGGCCGGCCGCAGCGGACAGCGTCACTGCGCCATAGGCCGACGACAGCAGTGAGGTCAGCGTCACGCCGATCTGCACGCCCGCCAGGAACCTGTTCGGGTCGGACGTCAATCTCGCGACGGCCGCGCCGCGACGGCCCTTTGTCGCAAGCCCGCGGACCTGGCTGTCGCGCAGCGAAATGAGCGCGATCTCAGTGGCGACGAATACGGCCTCAATAACGACGAGCGCAAGCACCACCGCGATGTCGAGCGCGACCGTCATCGCACGACCCCGCAGTACGCCTGACTACAGAGCGCCTGACTATGGCCACCGTCCATAACGATCAGGCTAGCGGGCGGGCAGCCGCCGGACCGTGTAACGGTAGCCCTTCCACACCGGTTCGCCCGACGCGTCGTCACGGACCTCGACCACCTCACCGTCCGCCGCCGCTACCAGCGCGGTCACCTGCCCGCGAGGAACGCCGTCCATCGTCATCGGTGCCGCCCATCCGCGGCGTGCCCTGCGCTGGAGCGTCAAAACACCATTCGGGACGACGCGCAGCACCGCATTGCGAACAGTCGGAGCCCGATGCGAAAGTTCCTGAAAGACAACGACACCGCCCGGTCGCAAGACCCGTACCAACTCGCTGATGTAGCCGGCCGCGGCCTTCGGCGGGATGTGCTGCAACACCAAGATGGAGTACGCGAAGTCGAACGTCGCATCGTCGAACGGCAGCGTCGGTGTCGTGTTGACGACATAAGAAACCCTCTCGGGAAAGGCATTGCGAGCCCGCGCGCCTTCGATCATCGACGCCGCGACGTCGACGCCAGTCACTGAATCGAAGTGGACGGCGAGTGCCTGGCTTAGTCGACCAAGGCCGCAGCCGAAGTCGAGCGCCGCGCTTCGTGCAGTGAGCAGCCCGCCGAGCTCTTTCAGTGTGGCGTCGATCTCTGTGCGACCGGTCGCGAAGAACCCCTCGTCGTCCCAGCTGCCTTGCCGACCAGGCTCGGAAAGGATTGCCCAATGCGGATCGCGACGGCCCAACTCGTCCCAGGCCGCGGCTTCGCGATCGAGATCGGGGTCAGCCAACTTTGGTGCGCAGGTTCTCGTCGAGAGCAGCCAGAAAGTCTTCTGTAGTAAGGAATTCAGTGTCTGGGCCGATAAGCAGCGCAAGGTCCTTCGTCATCTTGCCGCTCTCGACGGTTTCGACGCAGACCTCCTCGAGCGCAGTCGCGAAGGCGGTTACGTCGGGGGTGTTGTCGAGCTTGCCGCGGTGCTCCAGACCACGAGTCCACGCGAAGATCGAGGCGATGGGGTTCGTCGATGTGGCCTTGCCCTGCTGGTGTTGACGGAAGTGCCGAGTGACGGTTCCGTGCGCGGCCTCGGCCTCAACCGTGCGACCGTCCGGGGTCATCAAGACCGACGTCATCAGGCCGAGTGATCCATAGCCTTGCGCGACCGTGTCGGACTGCACATCGCCGTCGTAGTTCTTGCAAGCCCAGACGTAGCCGCCTTCCCACTTCAACGCGGCCGCCACCATGTCGTCGATGAGCCGGTGCTCGTAGGTAATGCCGGCCGCCTCGAACTCCGCTTTGAACTCGGTCTCGAACACCTCGGCGAACAGGTCCTTGAACCGACCGTCGTAGGCCTTCAGGATCGTGTTCTTAGTCGAGAGGTAGACCGGGTAGTTGCGGTTGAGCCCGTAACGCAGCGACGCGCGCGCAAAGTCGCGGATCGAGTCGTCGAAGTTGTACATGCCCATGGCCACGCCGCCGCCCGCGAACGTGGCGACCTGGAACTGCATCGGCTCGCCCTCGCCGTCGGGCGTGTAAGTCATCGTGACCGTTCCTGGACCTGGCACCACGAAGTCTGTCGCCGCGTACTGGTCGCCGTGGGCATGGCGACCGATGACGATCGGCTTGGTCCAGCTGGGAACGAGCCGGGGGATGTTGCTGATGATGATCGGCTCGCGGAAGATGACGCCACCGAGGATGTTGCGGATCGTGCCGTTCGGCGAACGCCACATCTTCTTCAGACCGAACTCGGTGACGCGTGCTTCGTCCGGCGTGATGGTCGCGCACTTCACCCCGACGCCGTGCTTCTTGATGGCGTTCGCCGAATCGATGGTGACCTGGTCGTCAGTCGCATCGCGGTGCTCGATGCCGAGGTCGTAGTACTCCAGTTCGATGTCGAGATACGGCAGGATCAGTTGGTCCTTGATGAAGTGCCAGATGATGCGCGTCATCTCGTCGCCGTCGAGCTCGACGACAGGATTGACAACCTTGATCTTCGCCATCTGTTCTCCACTACCTCGAATCGAGCACTAACCCGGCCACTGTCAGCGGGCGTCTGTCACCCGGCGCGAAACTACAGATCCGCGACGTCGGCCTGCTTGGCACGAACCGCTTCGGCGGCTGCATGCAACGCTGCGAGCTCGGCATCCGTGAGCGGCGTTTCGACGACCCTCCGCACCCCGCCCGCACCGAGCTCCGCCTCGACGCCGAGGTAGACACCGCTGATGCCGTATTCACCGTCGACCCACGCGCACACCGGCATGACCGCACCGGAGTCCTCAGCAACCGCCCTCGCCATGCGGGCTGCCGCCGCTGACGGAGCGAAATAGGCAGAACCGGTCTTCAGCAAGGCAACGATTTCGGCGCCGCCGTTGCGGGTGCGCGTCACGAGGTCGTCGATGATGTCGGCCGGCAACAGCTCTGTCAGTGGACGTTTCTTGCCATCGATCGTCACCGAGCACGCCGACGGGACCGGCACCATCGTGTCGCCGTGCGAACCAAGTGTCAGGGTGCGTACTGCACCAACCGGCACATTGAGTTGGGTTGCGACGAAGTTGCTGAATCGCGCGGTGTCGAGCATGCCGGCCTGGCCGAGCACCTGGGTTTTCGGGAACCCGGTCGCGAGTTGCGTTAGTGCCGTCATCTCGTCAAGCGGGTTCGACACCACGATGACAACCGCGTTCGGTGCGTTCTTCGCGACGTTCTCCGCGACACCGCGCACGATTTTCGCGTTGACCTCGATGAGGTCCATCCGGCTCATGCCCGGCTTGCGCGGGAGGCCTGCAGTGATGATGACGACGTCGGATCCGCTGATCGCGTCGTACCCCTCGCCGTCCGCCGTCGTCGTCTGACCGATCACCGCGGTCTCGAAGCCCTCGATCGGCCGCGACTGGTTCATGTCGAGCGCAATGCCCTCGGGCTTGCCCTCGACGATGTCGGTAAGAACGACCGACTCGAAGATGTCGTACTCGGCTAGTCGAAGTGCGGTGGTCGAGCCGTAGAAGCCTGCACCGACGACGCTGACCTTGCCCTTGCGTGCACCATTCGTCACAACAGTCATGCTATTGGGGCCGCGGTTCGATCACGTTGAGGGGGTTCCGACCCCATCGTGAAGGACTCGCACATGGTGAGGGCCCTCGCCTCACGGCGCTTGAAGCGCCGTGTGGTGAGGGCCCTCAAGTACGAGAACCTCAGGTGCTCGAACCTGCTAGAGGCCGAGTGCCGTCTTGATCGCGTTCTGCACGCTCGTCGACAGCGCGGCGGTGCCGCCGAAGATTGCCGTGCTGGCGACCGTGCCCTTCACGCTGGTCAGATACGCGCTTGTCGTCGTCGGAAGAACAGCCGGATCCGACAGCACCATCGCGCCACCGAAGTGAGCCTGGTAGACCCCGCCGCTCAGCGCGTCGGGGAACTGCAGGCCACTGGCCACGCCGACGTTGGTCGGCCCACCGGCGAACACCGCGGTGTCGACTGCGACGGCTGTTGCGTAACGGTCGGCTCCGGTCAACTTGGTCGCCGCCGGGTCCGCCGCAGCGGCAGGTGAGCCGACTGCGTAGACGGTGCCCGGGTGGGCGGTCAGGTAGGTCTGCACCGAAGCCGGCATCGACGAACCGTCTGTGAGAAGCACCGCGCCGTGCAGGTGCGCGGCAGCCGGACCGGCGGTCAAGGCGTCAGGGAAGTTCGTCCCCGTCGCCAGGAACACCGTGCCCGGGTTGCCCAACCCAGCTGCGACGGCCAGCGCAGTGCCGTAACGGTCGCTGCCTGCGTAGCGAGTCACGGTGAAGCCGAGTGCCGTCAGGGCGGTCTTCACGCTGTCCGGAATCGCGGCGGTCCCTCCGAGGAGATAGACCGTGCCGCCGGCCGGGAGCACCCGCACGATGTCAGCCTTGGTGCCAGCCGACAGCGATCCGCTGACGAACAGCAGCGGGGCGTTCTTCGCTGCGGCAAGCGCCGTACCGATCAGTGCGTCTGGGTAGTTGGCTGCTGTTGCGAGCACGACCGCGCCCGCACTGCCAGCGTTCGGGAACTCCGCAGCCAGTGCCGCGTCAGCGGTGCCGAACCGGTCTGCGCCGGCGATCCGCACCGGCACCGTGCCGACGGGAGTTGCGACGACACCGCCGCCGCCACCGCCACCGCCGCCACCACCGCCACCGCCACCGCCGCCACCACCGGTTGCCGGCGTCACCGAGTTTGACGACGCTGAGTTGGGTCCGGTGCCGACGCTGTTCACTGCGGCGACCTTGAACGTGTACTTGGTGCCGTCCTTGAGTCCGGAGATCGTGGTCGACGTCGCGGTGCTGCCGACGTCGACCGGGTTACCGGGGATCGATGGGCTTGTCGTCACTTTGTAGCCGGTGATGGGGGCGCCGCCGTCACTGAGTGGTGCGGTCCACGTGAGGCCGGCAGTTGTGTCGCCGGCCGTCGCCGTGCCAATCGTCGGCGCGTCAGGCGCAGACGGCGGCGGCGGCGCGAAAGTGAACGCGATCAGCGAGGCATGGGTGAGCGGGTTCATGCCGTTCCACTGAATGAACGAGCCGCCGAGGTAAATCGTGCCGGTGGTCTGGTCGACGTACATCGCCTGCACGCCGCCGTTACCGCCGTCCGCATTGTTCCCGGGGGACTGGCCGGTGATCTTCGGATCCCACGTGGTCAACTTGCCGCTCGAGTCCTCCAACTGCGCGGCGAAGTACGGCGCGGACGTCGTGTTGTTGACGCTGTTGTGGTAACCGACAACCACTGTGTCGCCAACGGAGCCGATCGCCTGGCCATCGCCAATCGTCGAGAACTTCCAGAGCCTCGCGCCCGTCGTGGCGTTCATCAGGTTCGCCTCGTTCGACGACTCACCGGGTGGCGCGTTCCCCCCGCAACCCACGAGGATTTCACTGGGGTTCGGCCCGACGGACAACGAGATCGGGTCTTCGCCGTCGTAAGCCGCGTGACCGGTGGTGGCACTGGAGTCGGAGTCCGCGCGCAGGTGCGCGTTGAACGCCGTGATCACCGATCCGTTGCTCGGCGTGACCTCGACGAGCCCGTGCTGCGTGACTCCGCCGTACTGCTCGAACAAGCCGCCGACATACAAAACCCCGTTCGTGGCGAGCAGCGCGTGCACGCTGCCGCCGCTGATGTCCTTCGACCACAAGGCCGTGCCGAGCGAGGTGTCGACAGCGGTGACCGGGCCGCCGGCGACGTAGATGGCAGTGCCATCCGTGGCCAGCGCACGCACGTTATCGGCCGCGCCAGGATTCCAGTCCGTCATCGTGAAGCTGGAATCAAGAGCGACCACGTGCGAGCGCGCTGTGCCGTTCCAGTGGTCGAAGTCACCGCCGATGTAAATGGTGCCGTTCAGGCTGGTGAGCGAACGGACGTACGTGTCCGCCTTGGTCTTGCTGTTAGTAGGGCCGCCGTTGGTGGAGTCGCTGTTGGTGGGGGAGTAGATGACGTCGCCAGTCGTCTTATCGAGGACAGCGAAGTTGATCGCCGGCACCGAATGGCCGTTCGATTCGACGACCGCGCTGAAGTTGCCGCCGATAGCCAGTTCGTTGGAGGCCCCGTTGACCACAGTGACCGCGAGAATGTCGCCATTCGTGCGCGAAAACGTGATGGGACTGCTGCTGATCAACGTCGTTGGTGAGACACCGGTGAAGTTCGGGCTCAACGCCGCGGCCTGCAGGGCGCTGTTCGCCGTCACAGCGCTAGACGCCGACTGACCACAATCCGCCGACGCAGGGAGGTCGTTCATCGCCCTCGGTGCGTCGATTGCGGTACAGGTGGCCGTGGCGGCGCTCGCCGACACCGTCGTAACCGCACCGGCCGTGGCCGCGACCAGCGCGAACGCTGACGCACCGATAGCAGCAGTAGAAAAGATCTTGCGCATTACGTTTCCCCCCCCGGGGCGAAATCACTGGCGCGTTCGGCCTGGGGCGACCGGCGCATCTGCGAGGAATCGTGTCCGAAAGTTTGACGACCCGCAAGCAAACGGAGTAATTCGAAGCCCCAAAATCGAAGCGATCACCCGTTAGGCCTATTAAGTACTGGTGATCAACGCCAGAAGCATCAGCGATCCGCCCATTGCGGACATTGTCACCACGTCTGTGAAGCGCGACCGGACCGCAAGGAGCCCCGCGCGCCTCGTCGGCAGCACCAGGCGGAAGAACGCGCCCGCGAGCACGGAACCCGCGATCAGCAGGTTGCCCCAGCGGAAGTGGTGAAGCCCGATGATGACCAGGCCGAGGGCGACGCCGCCGATGACCGAGGCCAGCGGCAGCTCGCGCAGCACACGCGTGCGTTCCTGCGACTCGACCGCCACAACTTCGGGCAGGTCATCGACTTCTGGCGGAGCAGCAGCCTCGGAGGCGCCGAGTACGTGAACGTCTTCAACGACCTCGACGCCCGCCGCAGCGATCAGCGGCGGGGTAAGCCGGGTCTCAGCTGACGGGGACGTCACACGGCCAAGTCTAACCGGCGTAAGCCCCAGCAAACGTCGCTGCAGCCTCCGCCGCCTCGACCACATTGGTCAGCAGCATGGCCCGCGTCATGAGCCCGACGCCTCCCGGCATCGGAGCAAGCCATCCGGCGACCTCGCTCACACCGACCGCGACGTCGCCAACGTAGCGACTCTTCCCGTCGTCCCCCACGACCCT
>DATCDK010000161.1:0-2782 GCA_036510735.1 Acidothermaceae bacterium
CATGTGTGGTGGCCGCGGACCCTCGACGACAACGAGCTCGAAGACGAAGCGTTACTGGCCGACGTGCGATCTCGCTGACCTGGCGCGAGTGCGTTGCCGTGGTGACTGAATCCGAAAGCCATCGTCTATGACGTACCCCGCGTGATGCTCGCCCATCTGTTCTAACGGGTACGTCGCCGCAGGGTTGCCGCCGCTAGGCAGAGTCCGACAATTGCGCAGCACAGAACGACAACGGTGTCGCGCCAGTAGCCGCCGTCCAGCGAAGCTGAGTTGGTGACTCGCTGCAGCGCGTCGACTGCGTACGACAGGGGCATGACGTCGGAAAGCCAGCGCAACACGGTGGCCATCTGGTCGCGGGGATGGAACAGCCCACACAGCAGCAGTTGAGGCAATACGACGACGGGCATGAACTGCAGTGCCTGGAATTCGGTGTGGGCAAAGGCGCTTGCGAGCAGGCCGAGCGCCACGCCAAGGATCGCGTTCAGCCCGGCGACGACCAGCAGCCAGCCGATGTTGCCTGCAATGGAGAGTCCGAGCCAGAGGCTGACGAGGGTGGCGACGACGACCTGCACGATGGCGAATACGGAGAACGCGATTGCGTATCCGGCAAGCAGGTCGATCTTGGCCATCGGCGTGGTGAGCAGTCGCTCAAGGGTGCCTGATGTGCGTTCCCGCAGCATGGTGATCGAGGTGATCAGGAACATCATCAAGAACGGGAAGAAACCCAGTAGCGCGGGCGCGAGATGGTTGAAAACTGTGGTCGAGTCGAACACATAACGCAGCAGCACCATCAGCACGGACGGGACGACGATCATGAGCGCAACGGTGCGGGGATCGTGCATGAGTTGGGCCAGCACACGTCTCGCGGTCGCCAAGAATGCGCGGGGAGTCATGCCGCGCGCACTAGGTGCAGGAATGCGGCGTCCATGCTGGTCTCACCGGTACCTTGCTTCAAGGCAGCGGGTGATTCGTGCGCGAGCACCTGCCCCTCCCGCAGGAGCAGCAGCGAATCGCAGCGCTCAGCTTCATCCATCACATGGCTGGACACAAGCAGCGTGGTGCCGCGATCAGCAAGGCGGTGGAACAGTGCCCACAGGTCTTCGCGCAGCACCGGATCGAGTCCGACGGTCGGCTCGTCGAGCACCAGCAGTTGAGGGGTGCCGAGCATCGCCGCAGCCAGACTGACCCGCGAGCGCTGGCCGCCCGACAGCCGGCCGGCGAGACGATGAGCACAGCTTCCGAGGTCGACCTCTGTCACTACGCGCTCGACATCGGATGCCGGCGCGCCGAGCGCGGCGGCGAAGTAGCGCAGATTCTCCACGACGCTGAGGTCGTCATAGACCGACGCCGCCTGCGAGGCATACCCCACCCGTGATCGCAGCGGACGGCTGCCAGCCGGGTGGTCAAGCACCGTGACCGCGCCGGCGGTGACGATCTGAATGCCGAGAATGCACCGAAGCAGCGTCGTCTTCCCCGAACCACTCGGGCCGAGGACGCCGGTGACGCCGCCTGGCGCGATATCGAAAGTCAGATCACGCAGCACGTCGTTGTCACCGCGTACGACGCGAAGGTGGGCGACTGCGACGGCCACCGCGGCCTCATCACTCCCCGAGCGAGTTTCGTCGTTCTCGGCGCGGCTCACTGATGCATTCCCGTCGTGGCTCATAGCCGCAGCATCGCACGAGCCGCGTCGGTGACTTCAGTTGTTCGACGTAACTAACCACCAAGAACGGCCGTGGCGGCAATAGTAGATGTTTCCTGTGACACCAGTCGCAACGCGCGTCTCAGCGGCATGTGTGCGCGGCGGCTAGATGCGGATGTTTGGTCACGGTGCAGGTGCCGTGGGCTGTCGGGTGGTAGTCGTGGCGCTGGTGGATGCAGCCGACGCTGGAGGCGCCGACGGCGGTGGCGTGTTGCTGGGGATACCGGATGCTGGGGGCGACGTCGCCGGGGCGTCGAACAGACGCACGTTTTCGAAGTACTGCGGTGTCTGTTGTTGTTGGCCGTGGCTGTCGGTGTAGTCGAACACCGCGGAGAGGGCGTCGTCGAAGTGGCCCATAGCCGGAAACGGCCCAGGAATGAAAGTGAAAGTGAACGACCAGGTGCGCCCAGGGCGCGCGCCGGTAATCGGACAGGTGACCCCGGAGCCAGCTGTGCAGGGCGGCGCCGCGTCGCTGAAGTCGTCGGAAGGGTCCGACCCGCCGAACGACATCACGACCGACCGGTCGAACAGCCCTCCTGCATTCACGATCGTGACGGTGATACGAGCCTGCTGGCCCAACACCACCTGCGTCGGTGATGCCACGATGCTGACCTTGAAGTTGGGCTGGCTGTCACCCGCGGCACCAGAGGGGGTCGGCGACGTGCGGCGACTCAGCGGTGGAGTTGTCCGCGGCGCAGTGGAAGGGCCGTTGGGAGCTGTGGGTGAGGATGCCGGCGCAGCGGAGAATGCGGGCTCGCTGACGCTGACCGCAGGCAGGCTGGTCACCGGGCTGGCCAACGGACTATCTGAAGACGTTGCCGGCGAGGTGGCGCGCGCGGCACTGCTGCGTTCCGCTGTATCGCGCCATGGGTGCACGGCTACTGCGGCAGCGGCCACCACGGCGACGACGCTTACGGCGCTTGCGACGATGAGAACCGACTGACGGCGGCGCACCCCACCTTCGGCAGATTCGTCGTCCGGCACGGCTACCCTCCTGTGGTCGTCCTGGTAAACGCGAATCGGGCTCAGTTGGTTGTCGGACGAGATTCAGCGTCGATCGCTGAAGGCTCAACCGACAGG